>NZ_JBSSDA010000026.1:0-36704 GCF_054060305.1 Thermostichus sp. OS-CIW-31
CACATGGCCGGCACTGCGTTTTTAAAGGGCGTCGGCTACGGTCGGCGCTATCCTTCCCCGCCCTGAAGGACGGGGCTTGCCGCGCCTTTTGGTCAAGTTTCTGAAGCCTACACCAGCAAGACCTATAGTTGGAGTGCCGAGAAGGCTCAGAGAGCATTCGTATGCACCGAGACCTGAATGGCGCATGGGGGATTTTCCTGCATGCTTAGGTAGAACTGCCCTGTTCCGGCAATCTGCATTGGTGAAAGATGCTAGCTTTTTTAGCATCCAGTAGCCCAAAAAGTGCGGACTATGGTCAAGCGTGTGCGGTTGGATCCCATTGCCCAAGTGTCTGAAATCGCCACCAACAGCAATTTGCTCTCGGTGCTGCTGCAAGAAGAGCTGAATGTGTTGAAAGAGTGCGGTGGGCGCGGCCTCTGCGCCACCTGTCATGTGTACGTTAAGGAGGGGATGGAGTCTTTATCCCCGATGAGCAAGCGGGAGCAGCGCACCCTGGAGGTGATCACCACCTGCAAGCCTAACTCTCGCTTGGCCTGCCAAGCGCGGGTGCTGGGGGAAGGGGTGGTGGTGGAATTGCCTGCCGGGATGTACATCCATGCTTTTCAGGATATCGAGGCGTTGATCGGTCGGCGAGCGGAGCAGCCACTTTTGCACCCTGTAACCGGCGCGGTTTTGGTGCAGGAGGGCAAGCTGATCACCCGCTCGGTGCTGGAATCGGTGAGAGGGCTGGATCTGGATATCCAAGAAGCACTGGCTCGGAGCAGCCAGGAGTTTTGAGATTTTGATCCCATCTTTTGAGCCAGTTTGGGCCCCTTTTTGAGGCCACTTGGCCACCCCGTATATAAACAAAGCATTCTCAGGTGAGTATTCCTATGCCCCCTGTGTTTCTTGGGATCGATCTGGGCACTTCTGGGATGCGGGTGGTGGCCCTCTCAGAGCAGGGGGAGGTGGTGGCCAAAAGCGAGCGCCAGTGGGATCCCCCAGAGACCAATCCGGGCCGCTGGTTGCGAACCCTGAAAGCCCTTTTGGGACAACTGACCGCGCAACTAGGGGAGCAGTATTCCATTGCAGCTCTGAGTGCTTGCAGCACTTCCGGCACCATTCTGCCGGTGGATGGTCGAGGCATGCCGTTGGAACAGGCGTGGCTGTATTCTGACCCACGGGGCCAGGCTCAGGCCAAGCAATTGGGGATCCCTGCCAGTTGGGGTCTCAGCCGTTGGCTGTGGTGGGCGGAAGCCTATCCTGATCAGTATCGAGACAGCTACTTGGCCCATCCGGCGGACTTTTTGCTGAGCCAACTGGGGGGGCGCAGGCAGGTGACCGATCACACCCATGCCCTCAAGAGCGGTTTCGACCTGGAGGCCTACACCTGGCCTCAGGAGTGGTTGGCGCGGCAGGGCCTAAACCCCAAGCATTTCCCCGAGGTGGTACCGCCGGGAACGGTTTTAGGAACGGTGCGAGCAGACTGGGGGTTGGGGCCGGAAGTGCTGATCGCGGCAGGGATCACCGATGGCTGTGCCGGGCAACTGGCGGCAGGGGCTATTCGCTTGGGGCAGGTTTCCACCAGCTTGGGCACAACCCTTATTTTTAAGGCCAACAGTCCGGATCCCATACAAACCCCAAGCATCTATTCCCATTTGCACCCGGACTGTGCTCCACACCGCTGTCGCGAACGAATGGTTTGGTGGCCGGGGGCCGCCTCTTTTTGTGGAGGCGGAGTTTTGCCTCATTACTTCCCCGACGGCAACCTGCAAATGCTGGATCAGCAAGCCCAGGCTTATCTGCCCACTGGGCTGGTCAGCTATCCCCTTTGTCAGCCGGGAGAACGTTTTCCCATTGTCGATCCCCGGTTTGCCGGGTTCTTGCCGGAGGCAGAAGAGGGATCCCCCCGTTTTTACGCTGCTTTGTTGGAGGGGGTAGCGATGGTGGAGCGGCTGGGGCTGGAAACGTTGGCCGCTCAAGGGATCCCAGTGCCAGAGCAGAGCCCGATTTTCACCACCGGTGGAGGCAGCAAAAGCCCTCTCTGGTTGCGCCTACGCGCCAGCATCCTTGCTCGTCCCTTGGCTGTGGTGAAACACCCGGAGCCGGCTGTGGGGGCAGCCATCTTGGCCGCTTCTGCCTATTGGTGCTGCTCTGTCCAACAGGCTGCCGATCGATTGGTACAGGTAGAACGCTATGTTCAACCGGATCCAGAGTGGGTGAAGTCTTACGCAGAGATCTACTCGGTCTTTCACAGCCGCCTGAGCAACCTGCTTTGACATGTTCCCTGCTCTACTGGCTTGCTTCCCCGTAGCGGTAGGGTGAGGATTCTTGTTACTGGTTCCACAACAGCCCTTGCCGCAAAGGATCCCGTCCCGCTTTCGCCAGTAGGTTTCCCCTCTAAAACAGCGATGATGGTTTCCCAGTTGTTCAGGCTACAGACTTATGACTATGTAAGTATTAAGCGGTCACGGGATACAGCTGCCTACCTACGTTTTTTGAGCTTCGTGAATGCTCAGCCGTGGAAACGAGATTCTTTTTAAACGGAAATGAAATATTTTCGTTGCATTGCTTCCTAACTTTCCTTCTCTCCTGAGAGAGAAGCTAGGGGTGAGGGTCGGCAGCGAGGTGTCTCAATCTTGTTTGAAGCGACTGTAAAAGCATTCTGACATCGAAAAGCAGGGATCCCCGCTTGGGGATCCCCGATTGGTATGGCCGGAGCCGCAAGCCAAGCTAGGGCTGCCGCTGGAAGCTCTTGACTTCTAAAACCGGCCCTACCTGAGCCACCGTCACCATGTCTTCTTTGATCTGTCCCTGGATGGTGACCTCTAGCCCCTCTTGCAAGAGCTCTTTGGGGGCACGGAAAAGGGCATAGTGCTCGCCGGAAGGCAGCGTCAGCACCCACACTCCCCCTTCGATATCCAGGAACTGGATGGTACCGCTGTACTCTTGCATCACCGCCTCAGCGCCAGCCCGGTTGCCGTGGACTGAGATTCCGTAGCCGCTTGCGCTCCCAAGTAGGCCAGGCCCAGGCAGAGCAAGCCATTGAAGAGCAAGAAGGAGCGACCCAACCAAGCAGAGGATCCAAGCCATAGCACCCCCTCATAGAACAGGGATCCGGACAAGAGCAGATGCGAGGCCATGCCAATGCACAGGCCGATCACCGCCCAGCGCCAGCGCCGATGGCCCAGGAGCAGCAACATCAACAGGCCCGGGATCAACACGCTGGCAAATAGGGGGTTCAAGGCATTGGTCTGGGCAAAGGCGGTGCCCAACTCCGGCAGGGAGCTACCCGCCAATTGGAAGGGCCAACGGGGGCCACCGACAATCGCCAACCCCTGCAAGGGGAAAAGACCGGCACTGCCCAAAAGCATCCCAGCCAGCAAAGGCACCGTCTGCAGCAGCCGCTTGGGAGCCAGCCACCAGCGGATCAGCACCAGGATAATGTAGCCGCCCACCACCATCAGCAGCTTCGGCACCAGAGCAATCGGGCCACCATCGAACCAGAAGCGTGGGTTGAGGTAGCCATTGTTGTTCAGGTACTGCAGGAAGTCCTTCAACCAGAGCACCAAGGGGTTTTCCTCCTGTTGCCCTGTGGCCCTGGCCAGCGCCTTGGCTGCATCCAAACGACCAGCCCCGTAGAAGTTCTGTTTGTCGCCGGGCACTGGGGTAGCCGACATTTTCAGCACTTCCTCCACCTTGTCCGGGTCTTTGATGCCCTGAGCCTGGATCAGAGCTGCCACACCGGCTACGTGGGGAGTGGCCATGCTGGTGCCTTGGAAGTAGGCAAAGACCGGCTCGTTGGGGTTACGACGATTGATGGTTTGCTGCAGAATGCCGTACTCGGGGTGATCAGGCGTTTTGGCTCCGCCGGGAGCAGAGATGTCCACCCCCACCCCATAGTTGGAGTAGGGGGCTTTCTCCCCGTTGGGCCCCGTGGCCGAGACAGCAATCACATGCGGGTAACGGGCCGGGTAGCTCACCTGGTTGGAGTTTTCGTTGCCAGCGGCTGCGATCACCGTCACCCCCTTACTGTGGGCATAGGCCACCGCCTCCTCCATCAGTTGGGCAGAAGCGCGGCTACCCAGGCTGAGGTTGATGATCGTAGCCCCGTGGTCGGCAGCATAGCGGATCCCTTCCACCACATCCGACAGGGATCCAAAGCCATTGGCATCCAACACCCGTACCGGCATGATCTTGGCCTTGAAGGCAATGCCGGCTACACCCAAGACATTGTTGGTGGATTGGGCAATGGTTCCCGCCACATGGGTGCCGTGGCCGTTGAGGTCTTCCGGATCCTCATCGTCATCCACAAAGTCGTAGCCCTTAACAAATTGGGTTTGGGCCAGGTCGGGAACTCGGGTTACTCCTGTGTCCACCACGGCTACCGTCACCCCTTCCCCTTGGGAGATGTCCCAGGCTTCCGGCATGCGGATGGCCCTGAGGTTCCATTGCTGGGGATAGAGGCGGTCGTTGGGCACGAAAGCCGCCTGGAATTGATAGTTGGGGTGAGCATACTCGATCAAGGCTTCGTCGGTGAGCCGCTTAACCAGCCGCCGCGTGGATCCCAGGTGGTCGGCATCCACGTCAAACAGGTAGATCGCTTCTTGGCGGGCAAAAGCGCTGTCGCTGCTGGGGCGGAGCGTCAAGTGATACTCTTTAGCGATAGCAGCAATCTGACTGGGGGTGGCCGTGTTTACAAAATTGACCACGATGCTGTCGTAGGGGGCGGATCCCTTGCCGCAAGCCGTCAACAGCAATGCCATCAAGCCGGCGCAGCAAAGACCCAACCAGCGTCTGAATTTCATAATTCACGCCCTCGGGATCCAAAATTGTTGCAACCAGTATGCCCTCTGGATTGACAATTGACGAGATGAGATCCGGCATGGGGGCAAAATTGCCAAAAGGTGCAACCTTCGCCGCGCAAGAAGGGATCCCAGCCCTGCCGAGAAAGTGCTAAGACAAGATGAGCGTAAACTGCCGCTTGGAGGGGGGAATCAGGATCGATGGACAGAGTCTTGCAGCTCATGATCCAGGGTTGGTATTACTCCATCCCCCTGTTGACGTTCTCGGTCTTCTCAGTGGCCTGTTGCATTGAGCGGGTGCTGTTTTGGTGGAAGATCACCCATCGGCAGGAGGAGGTGGTGCAGCAAGCCCTGAGCCAGTACCGCCGCAACCCACGCGCTGCCCAGTATTTGCTGGAGCAAAATGCCGATCTGCCGATTGCCCGCATCTTTTTGGCCGGGTTGGAGCTGAACGAGGCCAGCCCGGAAGATTTTAAGTTGGCCCTGGAAACCGCCTTGGCGGCAGAGGTGCCTCTGCTGAAGCGCTTCAACACTGTCTTCGACACCGTAATCACCGTTGCCCCCTTCTTGGGCTTGTTGGGCACCGTCACCGGCATCATCCAGATCCTCAGCTCCATTCAACTGGGGGATATCGGCGGCACCGATACCCAGGGGGTAGGTCGGGGGATCGCCGAAGCCTTGTACTCGACGGCCTTTGGACTGATTGTGGCTATTCCCACCCTGTTGATTTCCAACGTCTTCCGCTCTTTGTACCTGCGGCAACTCTCTAAGATCCAAGAGTACGGCGGCATGCTGGAGCTGCTGCATCGGCAGCGGCAAGAGATGCAGGCCCAACAGCTTTCCCAGTATTCCTACACCCAATCTAGCCCCAGTGGCAGCTCCACCCTTCCCCCCTACTCCTCGCTTGAGCCCTCCTAACCTATGCGCATCCCCGAAGAGAACTTCCGAGCTGGCGAGATCAACATCGTGCCCCTGATCGATGTCATCTTCTCGATCCTGGTGTTTTTCGTGATTGCCAGCCTGGTGCTCACCCGCTCCGAGGCTCTGGATGTCAACCTGCCGGACGCGACCACAGCCGAAGTTCGTCTGCAGCCGGATGTAACGGTGAGCCTGACGGCGGAAGGACAGATTGCTGTCAATCAGGAGAAGATTGCCGATATCTCTGCTCTGATCCCAGCAGTGGAACGCATCCTGGCCGAGAAGCCGGCTGAAGGGCGGCGCTTGGTGGTGATCAACGCTGATTTGGCCCTCTCCCACGGCAAGGTGGTGGAGGTGATGGATACCCTGCAGCGGGTGCCCAATGTCAGCCTGGCAATTGCCGCCCGCCGCCCCAGCAGTAATCGGTAGCCAGCTTAGGATTTGGGCCAGTTTTGTCAAATATAGTCATTTCAGGTTAGGGTGAGACGCCTAGGCTACTGGTCGCGCCAGCGGGACGGAGTCCTTGAAAAACCTTCTGGCCCTCTGCATTATCGCTCCGCAACGCTATTGCTCTGCAACGCCGACGCGACCAACGTTTGGGGTGTGGGTGCAGTGTCCTGGTTTAAATCGAAATGACCATAGACCCAGTTTTCCGGTAAGCTCATTTGCTAACCCGCTCTCTAGCCTGGGGGTGAGGGGTCATCCTGCGCCCAGCACCTGAATCAGGAGTGCCTTTTGCACATGTAGGCGATTTTCCGCCTGATCCCACACGCGGGACTGGGATCCCTCCAGTACTTCAGTGGTGATTTCCTCTTCCCGGTGGGCCGGCAGGCAGTGCAGCACAATGGCTTGCGGATCCGCCCGTTGCAGCAGCTCGGCATTGACCTGGTAGGGCAGAAAGGTGGCCTTGCGGGCCTCGGCCTCAGCTTCTTGACCCATGCTGGCCCACACGTCGGTATAGACCACCTGAGCTCCAGAGACGGCTTCCTGGGGATCCTGCAGCACCAACACCTGGGATCCCTGGGCCAGAGCGCAGGCTTGCTCCACCACTGCCGCATTCGGTTCGTAACCGGGGGGGGTGGCGACGCGGATGTGGATCCCGCTCATGGCACAGCCCAGCAGCAGGGAGTGGGCAACGTTGTTGCCATCGCCGCAATAGGCCAGGGTCAGTCCCGCCAATTGGCCAAAGTTCTCCTGAATGGTGAGCAGATCGGCCAACACCTGACAGGGGTGAAACTGATCGGTGAGGGCGTTGATCACCGGAACATCGGCATACTCGGCAAAGGTTTCCAGCTCCTTCTGGTCGTAGGTGCGAATGGCGATCACATCCAGGTAGCGGGAGAGGACGCGGGCCGTGTCCTGCAGGGGCTCGCCGCGGCTCACCTGCATCACCGTCGGCACCAGATCCAGGGTGCTGCCCCCGCATTGGGCCATGGCTGCCGTAAAACTGGCGCGGGTGCGGGTAGAAGCCTTCTGAAACAACAGCCCCAACACCCGACCCCGCAGCTCCACCCGATAGGGATCCCGCTTTAATTCAGCCGCCTGGGCTAGCAGGGCCGACAGCTCTGCCGGGGTTAGGTCGCTGAGCTTGAGCAGATCCCGTCCGGCCAAGTTTATGGATCCCGCGATCTTCGACCCCGCCATTGTGCTACGCGCCACCTACAGAAACAATAAAAGCATCCCCAGCCCGGCGCTGGTCAACACTCCTCGAATAACTCGAATGAGAAGAGTCTTAATAGTCTTAAATAGCTTGGGCCTCGGCTTAACCCCAGTCTCAGGAGTGCCAGATCTGAGACCCATCAAAACCGCCCCCAACACCGGCTAACGTGAAGAGGAACGAATGACCTCCTGGGCCTGTTGCCGACGGGCAGAGATCTGAGCCTGCAGAGCCTGGATGGCAGCAGCATACTGTGGGTCGGCTGGGGTGGCCACCAATTCTCGGTTCTGGCTGAGCCGCTTCAGATCTTCCTCGGACAATTCCACCAAAATATCGGGGGTAATGCCCTTGTGGTCAATGTCGTTGCCGTTGGGAGTGCGATAACGGGCAATGGTTACCGCCAGCCCAGATCCATCGGACAGGGGATGCACCGACTGCACCAGGCCCTTGCCGAAAGTTTGCGTGCCGACAATCACGGCGCGACGGTTATCCTGCAGAGCCCCCGACAGAATCTCGCTGGCGCTGGCCGAGCCACCATCCACCAAAACGGCCAAAGGTTTATCGGTAAGGGCCGTGTTGTTGGCCGTCAGGCGATCCTGCTCCCCTTGGCGGTTCACCGTCGAGACGATGCTGCCCCGGTTAATCCACATGCGGGCAATCTCGGCGCTGGAGTAGAGCAGGCCCCCTGGGTTGGCGCGCAAATCCAGAACGTAGGCGGCTACCCCTTGTTTTTCCAGCTCGCGAATGGCTTGGCGCATCTTCTCGGCGGCGTTGCCGGAAAACTGGGTAATCCGGATATAGCCAATGGGCAGGCCGTTTTCCTCGTGAACCTCGTAGCGCACGGTGGCCAGCTCAATTCTTTCCCGCACCAAATCGAACACCTTTAGCCCTTCCCCCTCGCGGCGAATGGTCAGCCGCACCCGCGTACCCGGCTCGCCCCGAATGAGGTTGACTGCAGCGTTGGTGTCCATGCCTTCGGTGGACTTGTCGTCGATGCGCACGATCACGTCTTTGGATTTGATCCCGGCCCGGTCGGCAGGAGACCCTTCAATGGGGGAGATCACCACCAGCTCGTTCGTCTCTTGATCCATGCCCAGCGTGATCCCCACCCCGGTCAGCTCGCCGGATGTATCGATTTGCATGCTGGCAAACTGATCCGGATCCAGAAATCGGGTGTAGGGATCGTTCAGTTTCTTCAGGGCTTCCCGGATGGCCGCGTAGGCATCTTCTCGGGTGGCATACTCTCGGCTGAGCAGATCCCGCCGCACCGCTTCCCAATCCAGGGAATTAAAAGACGGATCCACGTATTCCCGGTTAACAATTTGCCAAACCTCGTCCACCACCTCTTTGGGATCCCGGCGAAACCCCGCCCAACCCGGCATAGATAGCTGCACGCCGACCAGCGACACCGCTGTCATCACCGCAGCCGTTGCACTAACCACAAACCCACGCTTTCTCATTGGCTCTCCTGGAAGGCGCTAAAAGTCAAGGTTGACGAGGTGGATCTCCAGAGGTGGATCTCTAATTGTCAGGGAACTGGGTTTCGAGCAAGGGTCTTCCCCTATCCAAACTTCAGCTTAGAAGCATCGAGAGCAAGGAAAGGCTCCCCTGCTGCAGCAAGTGGGATCCGGATTTTGGTAGGCTACAGATAACCCCAACCGACTGTGCCCAACCTAGCATAGGGATCCCTGCCGGGGGTGCTTCTAGGATCACAGTTCAACACAACTTTGTTACAACCTATCATCGCAACCCTTTTCTTCCAAATGGGCACTTTGCCCCCTTTCTGACTCTATGTCCCTTGCCACCGATTGCCCCAGCTCGCTTGCATCTGCCTCAGAGCGCCCGCTGCTGTCCCAAGTGCAGTTGGCCCGCGCTGCTGCCCAACACACGGCCACCTTGCCCACGGCTATTAAGAATGCCGCTCTGGAGGCCATGGCCACTGCCTTGTTGGAGCACCAAGAGCCTATCTTGGCCGCCAACCGGGCGGATTTGGAGCGGGCAGCAGAGATGGTGAAAGCCGGGGAGTTGTCGGCATCTGCCTATGCCCGCCTGAAGCTGGATGCCCACAAACTGGCAGATATGGTGGCCGGAGTGCGGCAGGTGATCCGGCTGGGGGATCCGGTGGGCCGAGCTTTGCTGATCCGGGAACTGGACGAGGGGCTAATTTTGGAACGGCGCACCTACCCTTTGGGGGTGCTGGGGGTGATCTTCGAGTCGCGGCCCGATGCTTTGGTGCAAATTGCTGCCCTGGCGGTGAAAACCGGCAATAGCGTCTTGCTCAAGGGGGGATCCGAAGCTTTGCTCTCCTGTCAAGCCTTGATGGCGGCCATCCAGGCGGGCCTGCAACAGATCCCGGAGTTCCCCCAGGGATCCCTGCAGTTGCTCACCAGCCGCGCCGAGGTCAAGGCCCTACTGCAACTGGAAGGGCTGGTAGACCTGATCATCCCCCGCGGCTCCAGCAGCTTTGTCCGCTACATCCTGGAGAATACCCGCATCCCGGTATTGGGCCATGCCGATGGCCTGTGTCACCTGTACGTGGATCGGGCAGCGGATGTGGACATGGCGATCAAGCTGACGGTGGACAGCAAAACCCAGTACCCCGCCGCCTGCAATGCCATCGAGACCCTGTTGGTCCACAAGGCCATAGCCCCCCACTTTTTGCCTCTGGCGGTCAAGGCCCTGCGGGAAAAGGGGGTGGAATTGCGGGGGGATCCCCTCTGCCGCGAGCTGGTGCCGGATCTGATCCCGGCCACCGAGGACGACTGGAGCACCGAGTACGCCGACTTGATCCTCTCGATCAAGATGGTTGACTCCCTTGACGAGGCCATTGCCCACATCCAGCAGTACGGATCCCGCCATACCGAAGCGATTGTGACCGAAGATGCCGCTGCTGCCCGGCGATTTTTGGATGAAGTAGATGCAGCGGGGGTCTTTCACAACGCTTCCACCCGCTTTGCCGACGGGTTTCGCTACGGCTTTGGGGCAGAAGTGGGCATCAGCACCCAAAAACTGCCGCCGCGCGGCCCGGTGGGCTTGGAAGGCTTGGTGACTTACCGCTACCAACTGCGAGGGCAAGGACATCTTGTAGCCGACTACACAGGCCCCCAGGCGCGACCTTTTCAACATCGGGATCGCCTGAACAACACCGGCTTAGCTTAGCTGCAAAAGCCGGCTGTACAAACCGGCTGTACAAAGCAGTCGTTCACAAAAACCGTTCTCCTCGTCTTCACGGCTCCAGGTTGAGGTAAATTAAAAAATAGCTTCGTGATTGCCAAGGGTTGCGCTTTGCGGCGCGCTATGGTGTGACAATGGACTACCGGGTTCCGGGTTTGATGTTATGGGCTTGAGCGCCCTAGATGTAGCGCTTTGCATTTTGGCCTTTTGTTATTTCGATTAGGAGCTTCGCTGGATCATGCCTGTGCGTCTGTATGTTGGAAATCTGCCGGAAGAGGTGGATCGTCAGGCACTGGAGAAGCTCTTTCGCTCTGCCGGTGAGGTCATTTCCACCAAGGTGATCCGGGATCGGAAGACAGGCAAATGCCGCGGCTTCGGCTTTGTAACGGTGAACACCGAAGAGCAGGCGCAGCAGTACATCGAAAAGTTCAACGGCCACAGCTTTGGGGATGTCAACTTGCGCATTGAGCTCGCCCAGCCGCGCGACCGAGGGGAAGAAGGCGAATCCAAAACAGCGACCTCTGAGCCTTCATCCAAAGAGTCCAGAGGTTCCAAAGATTCCAGAGCGTCCAGAGATTCTGAGGCCAAGGGCTCTAAAGAGTCGGCAGAAAACCCTGCCCCCAGCAAAAAGCAACGCCAGCGCGGCAATAAGGGTGGGCGCTCCACCGTCGTTGCCGAAAGTGAGGCAGCCTCTGAGCCGGATCCCCGCTGGGCCAGCCAGTTGCAGCGGATCAAGGAGCAGCTTCTGCAGGTCACCAATTCCTAACCCCCCCGAACGAGTGATAGACACTGTTGGGATCTGACGGTAGGCTGGGTGAGTTGCGACGGCTCTAGGCATGTTTGAGAGGGGGGTTGGGATGCATAGGCTGGTGAGGATTTTTCGCGCTTGGGGGCGGAGCTTGGCCCGGGCTGGACTTTTGTTCGGGCTGACGGTTCTGCTGGGAGTGGGAAGTGGAGCTCCGGTTTTCCTACCAGCGGCGGCGGCTGCCCCGGCAGATTTGGAAGAGCAGGTGCTGCAGATCATTCGAAAGAACCCCCAGGTGATTCTGGAGGCCGTACAGGAATACCAGCAGCGACAGTACCAGGAGCAGCAGCAACAACAGCAGCGGCTGGCGGAAGAATTTGGCCGTCAACTGCGGGAGAACCCACGCGCCGTCATCGGAGATTCCCCTCGACTGGGATCCGACGCTCTGCGGTTAGTGTTGGTGGAGTTCTCCGATTTTCAATGCCCCTTCTGCGCCCGCGCCCACAGCACCCTCAAGCAGTTCATGGCCGACCATGGAGATGAGGTGACCTTGGTGTACAAGCACCTGCCCCTGACCAGCATCCACCCAGAAGCGATGTCGGCTGCCCGGGCTGCTTGGGCCGCCCAACGTCAAGGTAAGTTCTGGGAGTTTCACGACGAGCTGTTTGCCAACCAATCCCAGCTTGGGGATGGGTTTTATGTGGCCACTGCTGAGAAGCTGGGCCTGAATATAGAAAAATTCAATCGGGATCGGCGCAGTCGGGCGGCAGAACGCGCCATTCAGCGAGATATCGACCTGGCCTCTCAACTGGGCATCGGCGGCACCCCCCATTTCATCTTGAACGGCATTTCCTTCTCGGGTGCGCAGCCGCTGGAGGTGTTTGAGCAGACGCTGCAGCAGGCTAAGCAAGCCCTCTAGGAAAAATGCTCCGCACTGCTATTGAAACAGGTGGTGCAACGGCTGGCCTATCCTTCTTACCAGCCTCGCCCAGTTGCCCAAACGCTCCGTCCTTGAGGAGGGCTTTACGGTAGGCTCAGGGCAGTGGCAGGGTAGTCAACCGCTCTATTCGCCCAAGCGGGCTGTAGGCTTTGACAAGCCAGTAGGGTGGGGAGTATGTCAAAAGCAGAAACTCACCCAAGTCGCCATTTGGGCCGAATGGGGATCCCCAACGGCAGGGAAGGAGGAGAGCGTTTATGGCGGAAGTGGCTCTTGGCTACTCCACGGGCAGGATGCGGGCATCGAACCCTGCTTCGGCCAGAGAGCGCCGCGCCTGTTCGGCGTTGGCCCGTTGCCGGTAGGTGCCCACCTGAATCACTGAGCCCCGCAGGAAGGCATCAGGGGCAAACTGTTGCAGCTTGGGTAGGGCCTCTTCCCCAGCCGGCACCACCACCCAAAATCTGCCGGCACCTTCTTCCCCAGGAGGGACAGCCTGGGCAGGCGAGGAGGAGACGGGATCCGCTTGCAAAAGAGGCTGAGAGCGGCGCAGATCGGCGGGGAAGATCCCCGCTTCATAGCCTTGGCCGGCCAAGTAACGCACCTGCTCGGCGGCAGCAGCAGGGTCGGCAAACCCACCTGTGCGCACCACCCGCAGGTCATCGTAGATCAAGGGCAGGGATCCCTCTAGGAGTTGTTTTAGCGCAGGCCATTTCTCCCCGGTGGGATCGGCCACCAACACCCAATAGCGCTCTCCTTGTGCTGGGTTGGAGATGGGATCCTGGCCAGCATTTTCTCCTACCAGCGACACCGCCACTGCCGGTAACCCCTGAGCGGTTAGCCAGCGGGCTTGATCCTGGGCCAACGACAGGCGGGAGAAGGTTCCCGTTTGCAAAGCAACCTGGCCGCGGTACTGCACCACAGTGGCTCCTGGAAAGAAGCGGCGCACCCGTTCTTCCAAACGGGGATCACCGGTGGGGTTGGGCACGTGGGTGGCAAAGGGACGCTGGGGATCCAAGGGCGGAGCGGTTGGCGTCGGCGGCACAGAGGCTTTTGAGCTGGCAGCAGGGCGGCTGGGTGCTGCTTGGTCAGGAAAAGCAGGGGGCAGAGGGGGATCCGTCTCTTGGCGGCTCACCACCCGCACCGATAACCCTAGCCGTTCCAAGTCGGCCTGACGGCGTTGAGCATGGCTACGGTTGATGAACGTCCCCGCCAGAATGAAAACCTGCCCATCCCCTTGCACAAAATAGGCATCCGGCACCTGGGTGCGCACCTGAGCCAACTCCGCCGCCCCATCCGCCAGTACATGCACTTGGTAACGGGTCAGGGCCAAAGCAGCCGGCAGGACGTTCCCATTACCGGTGTGAAGCACAAGGGCAAAGGCCGCAAGGGATCCGGCAAAGAGGATCGGTCGCGCTGGCAACAGGGGTACGGAGCATTTCAGCCAGCCGTAGTCCTGACGGGTGTTGCACATGGGATCCATCTCCTCTGGCGGGATTGGCGGCAACTCAAACCTCTGCATCCGGGATGGAGTCTTTGCCTGGGCCTGCGGGGATCCCCCACAGTGCCAGAGCTCGCAGTTCACCCCCTTGCGGGAAGGACAACTCAAAGCTAGCGTAAGCCGAAGTTTGGGCAAGGCTGTGCCAGGGATGGGCTTGCAGATGCCGCCCACCACCGATAGAATGCTCCGCACTGCCACCGCAAAGATGCAGCCCAGTTGGGTCCACGGGAGAAACACAGATCTAGTGCATCTCCAGTATAGATAGGCTGGCAAGACTGATACATTTACGCTGAACACTGTTGAACATCACTGTTCAACTATGCAGCGATAGCATTCTGTTTGTTTCCAAACAGAATGGCGGTATCCCGCAAAGCTTTGAGTAGAATACCCAAAGCGCAGTTTCCGTGTCGTCTTACTACCAATTTTCTGCTTTGCTTTGGCTACCATGTTGGCAGACTCGAAAGTAAACAGAAAGATCAACTGGTAGTAATCCGTACTGAACATATTATACATTATTTTCAGTATAGTTGAGCTTATTATTGACTAGAGTCATGCTCTATCGCTATGGCTTGTCGGGGAGTTTGTTTCAGAGGCGACGGCGGCGGGATGGAGTCCTCGCCACAAGGGTGCGGGATCCCCCCAGGGCAAAGCGGATGATCTCCGTCTTGTACTGCTGCGAGCCCTCTGTGTAGCGGGCAAGCTGAATGGCGGATCCCTGGCCGGAAGGAAGCAAGAACCGTTCGCGACAGTGGTGGGCAGCACTCTCTGGAGTTTCGGCTTCGAGGGCAATGAAAAACCGCAGACGCAGCAGCACTTCCAACTTGGACAAGTGCTCGGTTTGCTCTGGCACCAAGCGGCCTAACGAGATTTGTAGGCGCGGCCTGCGTCGCCGAGATCCGGGGCGGCCCCAAAGCTGCTGGGCCAGTGTCCACAGAGAGGTCTGCTCAGAGGACTTGACCAACAGCTTTAAGCCTGTCAGCGGGTTAAGACCATAGGTAAGCAGCAGAGAATACATCGGCGGCAGGAAAGATTCAGAGGAGCGTTTTGAGCTAACGTCAAAAGGATACCCTATAGGCCAACTGTAGCACTGCCTACCCTCTATCCCCATCCAAGCCCCACCCTTCCCTATGGCCGGGATCCCTGCTCAACGCTGGCTGTTTCATCCTGTGGACAAGTTGGCTGCCCAGAGCTTGGCCGAGGCAGTGGGGATCTCGCCCATATTGGCTCAGATCTTACTCAATCGCGGGCTCTCCAGCCCTGCTGCCGTGCAGCAGTACCTGCAGCCGGATCCTGCCCACCTGCCTCCACCCAGTCAGGATTTTGCCGATTTGCCCCTGGCGGTGGACTTGCTGGACGGGGCGATTCGCCGACAAGAGCCCATTGCCATTTGCGGCGACTACGATGCCGACGGCATGACCAGCACGGCCCTGCTGCTGCGGGCTTTGCAGGACGCTCTAGTGCATTACCGCATCCCCAGCCGCATGACGGAGGGCTATGGCCTCAACAGCCGCATGGTGCAAGAGCTGCACCGAGAGGGGGTGCGCCTCATTCTCACCGTGGACAACGGCATCTCCGCCCACGAGCCCATCCAACTGGCCAAAGCTCTGGGCTTGACGGTGATCGTGACGGATCACCACGATTTGCCGCCCCAGTTGCCCCCTGCCGATGCCATCCTCAATCCCAAGCAGCTCCCCGTTTCTTCCCCCTATCGGGGGATGGCCGGGGTGGGAGTTGCCTACCTCCTGGCCCAGGCGCTGGCCGAGCGCCGTGGTGATGGCCATCTGCAGCGGGTGGCCCTGGAACTGTTTACTGTGGGCACCATTGCCGATCTGGCGCCGCTGACGGGGGTTAACCGCCTTTGGGTGCGGCAGGGGCTGCACCTCTTGCCCACCTCCCAGGTGGCAGGGATCCGCGCCCTTCTGCAGGTGATGGGCATGCAGGGATCCCTGGAGGGGCTGCGGCCTGAGTGGATTGGGTTTGGCCTGGGGCCCCGCATCAATGCCGTTGGGCGAATTGGCCGGGCAAGAATGGGGATCCAGTTGCTGATTACCGACGATCCCCAGCAGGCAGAGAAGCTGGCCCGCCGCTGCGAACGGCTCAACCAGGTACGACAGCAGATGTGCGGGCGCATCGAGGCAGAAGCCCTCGAGCAAATTGCCCAGCAAGGCCGAGATCTGCAACAGGAGCGGGTGTTAACAATTTTGGGATCCCCTCAGCAGAAATGGCATAAAGGGGTGATTGGGATTGTGGCCTCGCGGTTGGCGGAGCGTTTCGGCTGTCCGGTATTCATCGGCAGTCAGTCGCGGCAGGGGGAGATCAGCGGCTCGGCGCGGCAGGGGATCCCCGAGTTTGACGTGTTTCAGGCGTTGGAGTTTTGCAAGGATCTGTTCACCAAGCACGGCGGCCACCCCGCTGCCGGGGGATTTAGCCTGAGAGCGGAAAACTGGCCTCTTCTTGAAAAACGATTGCGGCAGTTTGCCCAACAGCAATTGCAGCCGGAGCAGATCCAGCCACTGGTGCAAATCGATGCAGAAGTGTCGCTGTCAGATCTCACCCTTGACCTTTATCGAGAGCTGCAGCATCTGCAGCCCTGTGGTATCGGCAACCCTGAGCCGGTCTTCTACAGCCGCAACCTGCAGGTTCTGCAACAGCAGCGATTTGGCCCAGTTCCCGGCCACCTGAAGCTGCTGCTCCGGGATCCTGCTCTCCCTACGCAACGCTCCCATGGGTTACGTGCTACTCGGACGGAGTCCTCTTGTCCGGGCAGGAGCGACTCAGCTGTCAAAACCTCCAGTTACGACACTGATGGGTTATCGCTGGGCAACGCTTTGGGCAACACTTTGGCGAACGGGTCAGCAGTGGGGAGCACAAACCCGAGGCCACAGCGCCCCCTCTGGGCTATCCGTTGGCGGGGAGCGGAAACCCATCCGCTGCCGGAGCGAGTTGATGTAGCCTACACGCTCAAGGCCAAAACATGGCAGGGAGAAACCCAACTGGAGCTGGAAATTGTCGGGATTCGACCTGCCCAAGAGGCTGCCACTGCCGGCAATCCCCCTCTCGAGAAAACAGCGCCCCGCACCCCTGATGGGAGCAAGTCTCCCATCTCCCCCGCCTCTCTGGATGCCACTCCTCCCATGCCCAACTCCAAGCCCTCGACTGGCTCCCAGAGGGGGACAGAGCCCTCACCTCTGTTGATCTGGCGCCCCACCCCCCAGCCCACCCAGCCTTTGCGTTGGCAAGCTGTAGACCGATTTTCTGTCCTCTGGCCTCAGGCGCAGGGAACCATCCTGTTCTACGGCTTCCGCCGCCCCTCGCTGGTCTTGTCTTCAAGGCCTACGGCCCGCTATCGCGAACGGCGGTACCTGACTCTCCACTACGACCGTCCCCAAGCCGGCCACCGCTATGATCAACTCTGGTTGTGGAGCTGGCCCCCTTCTCTGGATCACCTCAAGTGGCTGCTCTGTTGCACCCCCAGCAGCGAGCTGTTGATTGCCGTCCATCAGCAAGCGGTGCCCCTGCCCTCCGCTGCCAGCTTGCAACGCCAGCTCCGCCAATACCTGCAAACCCACAGCCAGGTGGATCTGCTGCGCTTGGCCCAGCAGTGGTGGCTGTCTCCGGCAGTATTGGTGGCAGGATTACGCTCTCTGGGGTATGCCTGCCCGGATTTTGGCCCCACGGGATCCCTCGACGAAGAACTGGAAGCCCAGCAGGCTTGGTACAACAGCTCCTGGCAGCAAGTTGCCGCCCTGCTTCAGGGATC
This sequence comes from Thermostichus sp. OS-CIW-31, assembly GCF_054060305.1. NCBI lineage: Bacteria > Bacillati > Cyanobacteriota > Cyanophyceae > Thermostichales > Thermostichaceae > Thermostichus > Thermostichus sp. OS-CIW-31. The sequence continues at coordinate 17,474 of NZ_JBSSDA010000026.1, forward strand.
CCACCTGGATTCTTCTGCTGCAGAGGCCCATGGGGATTAAACTGCTGCTCGGCTCTGACTACCACGGCAGCGCTCGGCTGATCCGGCAGGCCCTTGCCCATCTGCCGGAGGTGGATGCTTACATCAACTGCGGGGATTTCTGTTCCAAGGCCGGCAAACCTTCCCGCAAGGCCACCCAGGGCTTTCATCCGGCAGCCCAAGCAGAAGTGGTTCATCTGCGATCTTTCTTGGCGGCGGTGGAGAGCCTGGGCAAACCCTGGCTCTTTTTACCTGGCAACCACGATCCAGCAGCTTCGGTTTTGAATTCGCTGGTTGGCTGTTGGGGGCGGGCCATCACCCAGTCCTGCTGCTTTGAGTGGCTGGGGTTACAGGTTTTGGCTGTACCCTGGACTCCCCCCTGTGGCTGGAGCTGGTCTCTGACCTCTGCCCATTTGCAGGAGCTGCTCACCCTCTACAGTCAACCCCCCCGGCCCATTGACCTGCTGCTGACCCACGCTCCGCCGCGAGGCTTTTTGGATGAAGGCGGGAAGTGGTATCACCGCTGTACGCCCACTTTGCGCCCCCTTTTGGAACAGCTGCAGCCGCGCTACTACATCTGCGGACACATGCATTGGGATGGGGGCAAGGTAGAGCGATGGGGATCCACCCTGGTGATTAACACAGCCCTGCACAACATGGTTCTCGAGATCCATTAGGCAGGAAGCCCTTGGACAGCCTTCCGCCTCCTCAGATTTCCACTCGTAGGAACCTTCCATGACCCGTCCTTTGATCTTGGCCAGCAGTAGCCCCGGCAAATGGCGCGAGTTCAATGCCTTTTTCCAGGCCCATGCCCCTGCTTGGGAGCTGCGCCGCATGCCCTCAGAAATTGAGGTGGAAGAAACCGGCACCACCTTTGCCGAAAATGCCCTTCTCAAAGCCAGAGCCGTGGCCAAGTCTCTGGGGGAGTGGGCCATTGCCGACGATTCCGGCCTAGCGGTAGAAGCCCTTGGCGGCGTCCCTGGGATCCGCTCGGCTCGCTATGCCCCCAACGATGCTGCCCGCATCGAGCGGTTGCTCAGGGAAATGGAAGGGATCCCAAATCGCCGAGCCACCTTTCACTGCGCCATCGCCCTGGTGGATCCCCAAGGTGTAGTGCATGCCCTGGTGGAAGGGGTATGCTCGGGAGAGATCTTGACCCAGCCGCGGGGAGAGGGGGGGTTTGGCTATGACCCCCTGTTTTGGGTGCCCGAAGTGGGGCTAACCTTTGCCGAGATGAGCCCAGCTCAAAAAGAGGCCATCGGCCACCGAGGCCGAGCCTTGCGCGCCTTGAAAGCGCAGTTGCCTCTCCTGGAGAAGCGTATGGGCTGGCTTGGATCCCAGGAATAGCATCCGATGTCCTGGCTGGGGAGCTGCTAGCATACAATAGTCCCTTCCCTTCGGGGGAGTGAAATTGAAAGCCGTCTTGCCTTGGCAGCTGAGGGGAGCGCTCGAAGAACTATGGGTTTTTCTGAGTTTGAGGATCAAGATCCCATTGCAGCAGCGGAACGGACTGCTGCCCCCGATCCCAGCCGCCATTCCCCGGATTCTGCCGGTGAGGAAGCCGCGGTCTCCTCGGTTGCAAACTCTGGTGAAGGAAGGGAGCGGCAAAGTCGTCGTTCCCCACCCCCTTTGCCGGAAGAGGGCTCAACCTTTGCAGGCGCAGAAGATTGGCTGGACGTTCGCGGTAGCGGGACGGAGTCCTTGGAGAATGGGCGGGATAGCTACAGGGAGTCCGCGCAAGGGGCCACTTCTCGCCCTTCCAACCGCTCCCCCCAGACTGGCCGAGACGAGGGGTCTCGTGTTGACAGCGAAAAGGGGGGGCAGAAAGCCGCTGCAGGATCCCCTGGAGCCGGTGAGCGTCCTGGGCAAGCCCTGGTTTCCCGCCGTTCTGTCTCCAGCAACCGCGGCTACGACGGATCCGCCCGTTCCTCTGCCTTTCGCGGTAGCGGGACGGAGTCCTTTGCTGGCCGCTCGCGTAAGCGGGACGGAGTCCTTGGGGAATCCGGCTACCGCAGTGACTACAGCCGTTCCGCGGCTTACGGCTACACCTCCAGCTATGTTGGCGGTGGGGGATATGGCGGTGGTGGGCGAGGCGGCAGCTCCAGCGGGGGGGTCTCCTCCTCCGATCTGACGATCCTGCTGGTGGTGGCCCTGCTGGCCTTCTTCGGGGGATTCGCTATCCGCAACATCTTCGCCGAGTCGGGCGGCTTTGACGATGAGCGCCCCATCCGCGCTGCCAATGTGCCCGCAGCCTTTCGCGATTTTTGCTTTGCCTATAACGGCACTGCCTCCTTTACTGTGGTGCAACTGACCAGCGTTTCTGCTCTGACCATGGCCTCAGTGCCCGTTTACAAGATGGATACTTGCACCATCCCCGTCAGCCAAACGGCCAATGCCCTCCAAGCTTTGGGCATCCGCGGCCGGGCCAACACCTTGGGCCCCCAGCTGGGGGGATCCAACCTCACCCTGATCCAGCTCCCCTTGGCCAGCAGCTTGGCGCGCGCCGTGTACAGCCAGTTTCCTGGCTTGGCCGCTCAGGGCAACGAGGCGCAGGTTTTGTCCCAACTGGAAGCCACCATCAACAACGCCCTGCGCTCCAACATCGAAGGGTTAGCCCTGCAAAGCCTGGAGCCCACCAACATCCCCGACGTCTACGTGGTGGTGCCGGGGCACTCCTTTAATTTGCAGCCCCAACTCAACCTGCGCTAACCCTCCTGCAGAGCATGCCTCTAACCCCCAAAACCCTGAACTTTGCTGAATTTACTGAGCTTTAGGCGGTTTGGCAAAAGTCATTGAGAGGGATATAGTAGACCAAGTTTCCCCCTGATCCTTGAGTCCACCGCAACGGTTGCCGGGAAGTGAAGGGGGAAAGCGCTCGGGGGGTATTCCTCAGGGCTTTGCGGGATACCGCCTTCCTGCTCAGAGATAGGCAGGATGCGATCGCTTCTTTCCTGAACCATGTTCAGGAGAGTTCAGCGTGAATGTATCAGGACGACGGTGTGTTCATCACCCTAGAAGGCGGGGAAGGGGTGGGCAAAACCACCCAACAGGCCCTCTTGGTTGAGCGGCTGCGCCAAGAAGGCTACGCTTGCCTGTGTACCCGCGAGCCGGGGGGCACGGCGCTGGGCAAAACGCTGCGGGAGCTGTTGCTGCACGGGGATCCCTTTAGTCCTCTGGCGGAGTTGCTCCTGTACGCGGCGGATCGGGCTGAACACGTGAGCAAAGTCATCGCGCCGGCTCTGGCGGCAGGGCAGGTGGTGGTTTGTGACCGCTTTACCGATTCCACCCTGGCCTACCAGGGCTACGGTCGGGGGCTGGACTTGGAGAAGATCCGGCAGCTCAACCGATGGGTCACCGACGGGCTACAGCCGGATCTCACCCTGTGGCTGGATCTGCCCCCCGAGGTGGGGCTAGAACGGGCTCGCTCCCGTTCTTCTGGCGCAGTTGAGCTAGCGGTGCAGAGCACTAACGAGCAAGAAGGCCTAGAGTTCCACCGGCGGGTTTACTGCGGATTCGAAACCCTGGCCGCTGCAGAACCACAGCGGATTGTCCGCATTTCAGCCCAGGGATCCCCGGCAGAGGTGGCTGCCCGCCTCTGGTCAGTGGTCGAACCCCGCCTACCACTTGCGACAGCAGGCCGGGAGCCCTAGACTGATACATTTACGCTGAACATTGCTGAACATCACTGTTCAACTATGCAGCGATAGCATTCTGTTTGTTTCCAAACAGAATGGCGGTATCCCGCAAAGCTTTGAGTAGAATACCCAAAGCGCAGTTTCCGTGTCGTCTTACTACCAATTTTCTGCTTTGCTTTGGCTACCATGTTGGCAGACTCGAAAGTAAACAGAAAGATCAACTGGTAGTAATCCGTACTGAACATATTATACATTATTTTCAGTATAGTTGAGCTTATTATTGACTAGAGTCATGCTCTGTTCCGCTGACGGGAATGGCGCGACAGGCCAAAGCTCGCGACAGTTTCCCTGGCCACAGCCTGCTCGGTTTACCAAGGTTAAGATTAGGTTAAAAAGGAAGAGGCGGGGGTAACCTCAAGCTAGGCTGGATGACCTATGTGAAAAGAGCCTGCTGCCCTCTTGGTTCTCGTTTTGGGTAGAGGAGACTGGCTGTGGACGCTGTTGCTGCTGAGCTGAAAACCGATCGCGTCAGCGGGACGGAGTCCTTTCGCGTCAGCGGGACGGAGTCCTTGCACTTGACCTTGCCCTCATCTGCGCCCTTGCCAACCGTGGCCGCCTGGGCCCACCAGCTGTTGAGCCAGCAATGGCAGCGGCTGCAGAAACACGTAAAGCGAGTTCTGACCCAGCATCCAGAAGCGGCAGAGTCTCTTCACCAAATCCGGGTGACCCTGCGCCGTATTGGCACTTGGGTGCAGGTGTTTCAGGGATCCGTCCGGCTGCCCAAGCCTCTCAAGCCCAAACGCCTGCAAAAGCTGGCCAGTGCTTTGGGCAAACAGCGGGATCTGGACGTGCTGCTGGAAATCCTGCAGGAACCTTGCTGGGAAGGGATCCCGGCAGCCCAGCAGGCAGAACTGGAGAAGCTAAAACAAGATCTGCAGCAACGTCGAACCCAAGCCGAGAAACGCTCCCGCCGCATTCTGGAAGATGCTGACTTCCTGGCGTTTCAAGCTGCCTGCGAGCAGTGGCTGGCTCACCCCCGCTATAAGCCCCAGGCGGAGCTGCCTTTGCCGGAAAGCTTGCCCCACTTGCTGACTCCCCTGCTGGCCCAGTGGCTGCTGCAGCCAGGCTGGCGGATCCCTGCTTTCCCCGCAACGGAAGCCCAAGCTGAGCAACTGCACGAGCTGCGCAAGGCCACCAAACGGCTGCGCTATCAGGTGGAGTTTTTTGCGCCCTTTTACGGGGAAACCATGCAAGATTGGATAGCAACCCTGAAGTGCTTGCAGGATCAACTGGGCCGCTTTAACGATTTGCAGGTTTTGCAAGGCGAGCTGCCTGCAGACTCAGACCTACAAACCCTTCTCCAGGAACAACAAAAACTAGCCCTCCAGGAGTGGCCTGAGCACCAACAGCGCTGCCTGGTCTCTGCCGAGCAGCACCGGCTTTACTCTAATCTTTTCTCTGTTTCCAATTTCTTTCCAACTGGGGATCCCTAGGTTTCCAATTCTATAGATCCCCCCGAAGGAAAAACCCCGCCTTATTGGCGGGGGATTTTTTGTGGCTATAGGGTTTCCAATTTCTAGGGATCCCCCCGAAGGGGGAACAGAAGTCCATCCGGTACTGCCTCCGACTCCTCGGTGCGGACTGTTTCCAATTTCTAGGGATCCCCCCGAAGGGGGAACCCCATTACTATGTAATGGGGGCGTTTACGGCCTACCCGTTTCCAATTTCTAGGGATCCCCCCGAAGGGGGAACCAGTATACATATTTCCTCCTATCCTCCTATTCGGCAGTGAGAAATAGGTCTGCCTAAAAATAAAAAAGGAGAGAAGGTGGAGGGGGCTTTCTCTCCTCACCGACGGAGTGGACCAGGCTTCGTCGGCTTGGGGTTCCTCCCAGATTCAGGGTTGGTCCAGAGCCCTGCGTCGGGGATTCACCCAAACAGTGGATTGACGGCTCCACTGCGGGCCGGGAAGCCTCCCTCTCGGGCAGGCGTTTCCAATTTCTAGGGATCCCCACCTTACAGGGTGCTACCTGCTACTGCCCAACTTGGAACACTCTCGGGCAGGCGTTTCCAATTTCTAGGGATCCCCTTAGAAATCCCGCATACTCCCTTAACTAGGGAAAACATCCACCTCTCGGGCAGGCGTTTCCAATTTCTAGGGATCCCCTCCACCCCTATTTAAACCCAAGCAGGGTAAGGAATGCAAGACCCATTTGCGAGGGATCCGGAAAAAAGTCGGCAAAAAGGGTGCTGGCGAGGGGGCTTTGGGGCCGGAAAGCCTTGTGGCGCAAGGCGTCGAGGGATCGGACGAAAGAATCGGCCTTTGCGGCTTTTGGCGGATCGCTCGCGCAGGCGTTGATACCGTTTGAGTGTGCTTTTGGAAACACCGAGTGCTTAAGTAGGAAGAGACTTGCCTGAGCTACACAATGACCGAGCTGGGGGGTGCAGTCAGGGCAGGCCCACCCCAGATTTCCACCTGGGCGAGGACATAGCTAGTGAGCGGATAGAAGCGGACGCTGTCTTCCTCGGGCTTGATCTTCTTGCGGAGCCGCAGTTTGAGCTCCTCGAACTTGTCTTTGTCGAGGACGCACTCAAACACGCTGTATTGCACGCGCTTGCCGTAGCCTTCTAGCAGGTCGGCAATTTTCTTGCGTCGCTTGTCGCAGGGAGTATCGTAGGTAACAACATAAAGAAACATCAGCGAATCCGGTAGGGCTGGTACAAATCTTGAGGATTATAGACGGATTGCTTAAACTTTTTAACTTGCTGCGTTAGCAGATCCCAGCGGGGTTGATCTCCGTCAGGGGTCTGGATGGATCCCTCCATTCTTTGGATGAAAGCTGTAAGGTACTTTTTCCTGCCACTATCACTTAGAAAACAGCCACCATCGCGATGCTCAAAGTCTTCTTCGATGTTCACAATGCCCTTGTTGATCAGCCAGAGGACTATTGAATCTACAATAGGCGCCCGAAATTCTTCCAGTAAGTCCGAAACCAGAGCAGCATGGCGTTCACTGCTAGCGTGCAAGCAACCCTGATAGGGATCCAAATCTTGCAGCTCAATCAGGGTTAATAGATGGTTCCAGAGCACCATGTAGCCAAAGCTGAGCATGGCATTAACCGGGTTAGTGGGCGGCTGTCGAGTGCGGTTAAGCAAAACAAAGCCCCTTTGCTGAAGGCAATTTCCCAATTCCGGGAAATACAGAGCCGCAGCCGCTCCTTCAATGCCCCGCAATTGATCTAGAGACTTGGCCTCAAGAGCTTGAGCAGCCAAATGTTCCAGACTGCGCAGGGTCAGATCCCCTGTTTCAGTGGGGCGCTGCCTGAGCTGCCTCATCAGCAGCACCCGGCTATTGAGCAGCTTGGCTCGCACCATCTGGGCTGCCGTTTGCAATCGCCATTCTTCAGGGAGCGCTTGTTGCAAATGAGCTAAGCGGCGGTACCCCCTCTCTATAGGAACAAGGCGACCATAGCAATAGCCCAGCCGCGAGAGATAGGCGATGGGGATATTACGCTTCAAGCACTCTCTCACCACATCGGTGGTTACCTGGGATCGGCCAAAGATTAAAATTTGCTCCAGCAAGGGTAGAGGCACCTCCTGCAAGAGCGACTCGCCCAAATAGACCATTACGAACTCTTGCTTAAGGCTTAGCCTACACCCCTGCTGAGAGACATATAAAGTTCGCATTATTCGTCATGACGACGCAGATCTTCAGCGCCTCGCCTCTGATCTATGGCATTGCCGGGTTTAGAGCGGCCACGCTCCGGTAAAATCTCCACATCAATTTCAGGACTTGACAAGAAATCCATCACGATCTCGGCCAGACTGCCCGAAAAGAAGCTGGCAATCGCGACAAGAATGGTATTGGTAATCACGGCTGCCAATCCCAAAGGAGCAATTAGCAGGATGGCCAGCGTGATCGAGCCGTTGACCACAGCTGTAACAAGGTTTCTAAGAACTTTGGCATTGATCCTCTTTTTGGACATTTTATTCCTCCAGAGATTCTCCAAGATCTCTACTTCAAGGGCCAGATTATTCCAAAATCATCAGCATTTTTCCTGAGCTGTTCAAGATAACTTTTCCTAGGATTCACCGTTGCCCTAAAAACGGTAACCACCTGATAGTCATCCAAATCTGCAATCCAAACAGGGGACGGCGTGCCTGTGTCGCCGCAGAGAAACTTGTCGTATTTTCCTGGCGCTATCTTGCCTACCTTGTGCAAAACAGCCAAAGCATAGGGCTTATTAAACTCTTTTGGGCCGCTGCAGACTACAATCCTGCAATGGGCATCCACAGCTTCAGGCAACTTTTCTTTGCTGACCTGACCAAAGCTCCCGGGATTGCTGGGATCAATGGCCTGCCCAGTCAAAACCTGGAGTGCTTCAAAAAAGCCCCGCAGCCGCTTCTGAAAGAGTTTCTGGAATTCCTCTACCGACTCTGGCAGATTCCAAAATGAATCTTCGGAGTTGGGAATGAGGGTGGATCCCCGCCACCAAGGAGCTCTACCGCGGTCTTGGCGAGAGTAGCAGGGCCTTCTTGCCCCCTGGCCAATACCTCCCAGGTGAAACAGCATCCAGGTTAGATTCCGAAAGAGCTTTTGCACTGCTTCCTGCTTCTCCTTTGAAGCATGGTTGTGGCACTCCTCAGAAAGGCTGAGAATGAGGATCCCTTCTCCCTTTCCCGCTTGGTTGGGTTCCGGCTCTGGTTGAGTTACTCGCCCCTTCAAAAGATCCACATGGATCCAGCCGTGTTTTTGCTGGGGAGTGATGGCCCCAAAAAGTTGCCCCTCCCATTCCTGCACCTGCTTCACGGGCAAAACACCCAGGGCAAAGGTTCGAAACCAGTAGCGCAGCATGTTCTTAAAGGCTACCGGTCGGACTTCGGCAATTGATTTGTTGTCATACCGGTTCCTATCAGGTCTCCAGTTGACCACTTGCCGCCCGTGGATCAACTGACCCTCCAGCTCAAAAGGCAGTCGTAAGAATTCTCCCTTGTATTGAGATAGAGTTTTGCCAGTTTGAATCAGCCGACCGTAGCCGGTATTGACTTGGGATCCCACTCCTTGCTCCAGCCCGCGGATAAGCCATTCTTTCACTTGGGCTAACATCTCGTCGGTGCAGCCTGGGCCTTTGCGCAGGCCAATCAAAAAAGTGGCTTGCTTGAGAGAAAAGAAGAGGTTGGGATTAGGTGAGTATTCAAGATTTTGACCGTTCCACTTCCAGATATTATTGGCAATATCGACAGCTAGACCTCCTGTTTTGGAATTATCAGGATCCCCTTGTCTTTGAGGCCGGGTTGGCACGGGGTAGGCATCCAAAAAGATCACCTTGCCAGCACTATCTTTATCCTCAGCTTCCAGGTGCCCAAGCCAGGGTGCCACTGCTTTATCCGCCTCTTTCCAAGACAGGTTGTGCTTCCGCATCAACTCTCGAATAGCCTGGGTGCGGGCTACCCCCCGCAAGGTGGAGCTGGGAATGTAGGGGATCCCCAAGTGATCAAAAGCGGGCAGCAGCATGCTTTCCGGGCCTTTGGCTCCACCCACCCGAATTCGCCAGGGACAGGTGACCTGAAAAGTGTTTTCTTCTCCGGCAATGCGTTTGATGCGAGCATTTAGAACTTGCAGGCGCGCTCCGTAGTTTGCCTTTGCTTCTACTTGGTGCACCAGATCGACTTTGGTTCCGTCTTTGAAAGGAGTTGCTGGAGCTCTCATCCACCGCAGATATTCAATAAAGCTCGCCGTCGGATCTGGGTTGGGACTGGGATCCGAGGGATGTCCTAACCAGGGAGAAGGTTGGGAATGGTTGCCGCCCCCTCCACCACCACTCCCCCCTCTCTGATTGGGGGGATGGCCTCCTCCTCGACTTCCTGAACTTGGCAGACGGCTGGGATCCCGCTGCTGGGGCGAGCCTCCGGGACGGGGAAGGGGTTGTGGAGCGTTGGCAGGACGATTGCTAGGCATTTGATCTTCTCCTAAAGATGGAAAGCAGTATTAGGAATTGCGAAGCGTTTCCCGAAATTCGCGCAACATAGCGCTGGTGCCAATTTCTAAGGCGCGTCGAATAAGTTGAGGTACAAGACTGGAGATGTCGAAGTCTGGAAAAAGCCGGCTGCAGCTCGATTCTACGTAGTCTTCTCCCTGCAGAATAAACATCCGCAAACTTCGCTCACCCAAGATCCAAACTTCGGGCACACCAGTAGCTTTATAAGCATCGATAAAGGTTCGGGAAGTAATGTCGGACTCAATGGCCAGATCAGGCGGAGGCAACAGATCGACATCGATCCTTCCCTCACACCCTCGCACCTGCTCCAGGTTATTGACATAGAAGCAGGTGTCAGGCTCCACCCCAGCACTGCCAGACTTTTTAAGGGTTGTTGAGCCAAAGTCTTCCCAGTCTCTCCCTTGAGAATCAAGGAGAGCTTTCACAATATCTCCGGCAATGCGGTGAGGGCGCTCATGTTTGGACAAGGGAGACATGATCTCTAACGTGCCGTTGTAATAGGCAACGCGAGTGTGGCGGTCTTCCCCTAACTCTTCCAAGATGCTCTCAAAGTCTTGCCAAGTCAGCGAATGGATGACCACTTGGCTTCCTTCACACAGGGAAATAGACTGGATTGGAATGGCTACGCTCATTAGTCCCCTCCGCTAACGTCATCGTCATGGTAAATGGCTGTAGCCCAGAAGCTGAATTCTTGTGCCAAGGCAAGTCCCAGTCCTGTTAAGCCCAGGTACTCTTCAACTTCTAATCTCATGAGGCGATCTAGGCCGTCGGATTTGGAGATTCCATTCTGACCGGAGATCTTTTCTAGGCAATCGAAAAACTCCTTGACCACCTCTTTTTTGCCCTCTTGGCTAAGGGCATCTTCTTCGGCCTTGAGGCGCAGCAGGCCCCAAGTAGAAAGATAGGTGTAGAGCTCCACAGCCTGGTTTTTTTGCTCTTTTAGCCTTTCTGTATCCTTGGTTTGTGCTCTGAGCTGGCACAGGGATTCGTAAACGGGCTTGGCCATTGTGCGCGGATCAAAGCTATTCATAAAACCTCCCTCCTAGGTTGAGATCTAGTTCAAAGACAGCTCCACAAAGCCTCGGCCCAAGCTTTCCTGGCCGCCAATCTGCATAATCTGGTTAGATTGCAGCAGCTTTTGAAACTCTTCTGCTGTCTGTCGAGAACTGCCATTTGCTTGGGCTGTAACCCCCCAGGTAAAGTACATCAAGCTATCGGGAGGAATAGCCTCTTCGTAGCGGAAGCCTCCTTCCACAACCTTTTGCTCGCTAAGCTTGACTTTCACCTGCCGCCACAGGCTCATTTGAATGAGGGTGGCACAGTGCTGATCGGGTAAAACAATCACGCGACTGATATTAGGATCTTTGGTGTAGCTCTTCCATTCCGACCATTGTTTGAGACCCTCTTTGAGAATGGCATCTTTGAGGTAGATAGGCTGGTTTGTTCCCAAGTTGGTGCTATAGGGATCCGGCACTGACAGATTCTGGCCTGTTAGCCGCAGCCAGCGCTTGAGCAGAAGCGGGCAGCTTATCCACACCACCCCGTGGCTGAGGGAGGGCACCGGGATCCAAAGCAAGGAGCCATCTCCAATCCAAATGGATCCCTGGGTCAGCTGATCCCCTTCCCCAATTTCGTTGCCAAAGAGCTCAAATTTTTTGTGCTTATCAGTCACACTGGCCCGCAACCTGCCCCGAATGGTGCTGGAAGGGATGTAGGGCAAATGGGTGTGGGATTCGCGGGCAATCCCCAAGAGGTTCCCTTCTTGGGCAGTGCCGCCGGTGTGCAGAGGGGTCAATAAGGTGAGATAGACTACGTGAAAAGCCATAGGAAAACACTCCTTCATCAACTCTGAAACAGAACTTCAAACACCTGCCTGAAACAGAACTTCAAACACCTGCGCTCAGTCGGCCCAACGGAGCCAAAGCAATTCGCTGTAGCCCAAAAGCCGCCAGCGATAGAACACGTTGAGCCGGCCATCTTCTAGCTCGGGCTCTTCTTGGTTGAGGGGGGCCGGTTGCTCCAGGTAGTAGACACTGCCAGGAGGCGCTGCAAAAACTTGAGGAGCGGGTAGGCTCATCTGTCGCGGCTCTTGGGGGTGATCTACCCGCAGGCGGCCGTTGATGGGAACGGGCTTGCCGGTGGCCACGCTCACCAGGGGGCCGGTGAGGGAGTGAGCAGGATGGGGAGTGGCCAATCGCCATTCCCACGGCCAGGCGCGGCAGAGGGAACGCCCGTCCACCTTTTTGATGAACACACCTGGGGTCACCAAGTAGGCCAAAGCGCGTCGGGCTTGGCGAAAGGTAGCCTGAGAAAGGGCCTGCAACTGCTGCCACTGCGCCTGCAACTTCGGACAAGGGGCTAGCAAGGCACCGTGGCCTTCTCCCCCCAGCCGCACAACCACTTCTTGCTGCAGGGGCAAGGGATCCCAGGCTTCGCCATCTGGATCCCAGCACTCGATGGAAAGGGCCAAACTCCAGCCCGGCTGAAGACGGATACAGGTCTCCACAAAGTAGCCATCGGCTTCTCGCACTTGCCGCTTGCTCACCTGCAGGGTGTTGTGGGGCCGCACTTCATACTTCAGCGGTGGCTTGACGGCCTGGCTGAGATCCCAGCCTTTGCCTTCCAGCGCCTTTTGCACCACCTCGAAGGGCAGGTAGCCTCCTGTTTTTTTCTTCTTGCTGCTCTGGCTGCGTTCGGGTTCCTCCTCTACCGGCCTCAAGGAAACCAACGGGGCTGGCCGGGTGGGATCCCAGTGGCAATGGAAGTAGGGATCCCTCTCGTCCAACCAAGGAACGGGAACAAGGGGGAATCCGTCTTCCAGATGCAGAGGGGCGGGGAAATAGAGCCTTTCGTCGTGGCAGAGAAAGGGGCCCCGCAGCCGCAGCGTCATCGGCTGGCCCAGGTAGGCTTGAACAGCCCCGGCCAAGGTGTGGCCACTGGGGGGAAAGCTGCTATTGGCCCAGGCCCGCTCTCCCGGCGCAAAGGGCTTGGCATCCCGAAACATCCACACATCCAAGGGTGATAGGGTAAACCAACTCATCGGCCGTTCCTCCCCAATTTCACGGTGCGGTTGCGCAGCACAAAAGCTGCCAACTTGAACCAGTTTTTGATCTCCAGATCCCACGCCTGCGGCTGGGCGGGCAGGCTGTGCTGCCAAAAATGCTGGATAAACTCCACAAGCTTGGCCTGGAAGTGCTCTTTCTGCTCCGATTCCTGTTTGAAGAGATCCCGGCGGCTGCAAAAGAGCGTGGCCCAGGCTGGCACCGCCTCTGGGCTGGGGGCAGGATGTTGCTCCCACAGTTGGGCTGCCTGCTCAAACAAGGAGCTTTGATCCTGCTGCTGGCCCATGAGCTTCCAGTCAAAATCAAGGAGATCCTTCCACTTGTCGAACGTGTCGAACTTGCTGGTGCTCACCAGTTGGTTGCCATTGGCAAACAGCACCCGCACCTGCACGCTGTCTTTGGGGCAGCCATGGGCATAGAGGTGGCCCTTGGCTTCTTCTTCCGCCTGCCAAAGGTTTTCCAGGGCAATGGCCAGAGGCACCGAGTGATGGGCAATCACCACGCCGAAGCTGATGGTGGCTGCGGATCCCAGGGTAAAGAGGGGGCGCTGGCTCAAACCTTCGGGAGGCCGCCCTTTTTTCCACTGCCAGTAGTCCCCCAGGTTCTCAAACTCCCGCCAGTCATCCTCTCCCCCCCGGAAACACTGGCGAATATCCCACAGCCAGCCATCCCACTCCCAGAGGTTGGTGTAGGCCAAAACGTCGTCCCCACCGGCGTAGATGAGCTTGCCGGCATAGCGTTGCTCTGTTAGGTAGGGCACCAACTGGCCGGAAAAATCCAGCAGGGCGCGGCTTAGGGCGCTGTGGGTGGCAGGCCCCATGCGCTTGCGGCTGTTTTTGACAAACTTCTGAAAAGCGTCTTTGACTTGCTCCAGCTCCTCCTTGTCCTTGCCAAAGACCTCGCCAATGGCTTCCGTTTGCCCGTTGGCCAGCCGCTGTAGGGGTTGAGGCAGATAGTCGTAGTAGGATTTCATCTTCTCGCCCCTGAGCCATTTGCCCATGTCGTCCCCATCCCCGGCAGCCAGCACGTACCAACTGGCGGGGTTAACGCTGGGGTAGTAGCGGCCTAGAAGCGTCTCGATGTCCTGCCGGTAGCTTCTTTGCGTTTCCTCGTCCAGCTCCAGGTCTTCCACCAGCCAACCGGCATTGAGCAGACGGGGATGGTAGCGCAGGTTCTGCCGGTCGGCCCACGGGATCCCCCATTTGCCCCGCATTTCCCGCAGCACCCCTCTGACCTCCGGGTAGCGGGCCTCCACTGCCTGACAGGCCTGCTCGAAGTGCTCTCGTTCCCGTCGCCCTTGGGTTTTGAGGTAGCCGGCTACGCCAGCGGTGAGATCCGGGTAGGAAGCGGCAATCTGGTCTTCATCCAGCTCGCGGAAGAGCTCCGGCAGCACTTTGTACAAGCCCCGCTTGAGGGTTTCGGTGGCATTGAGCTGTTCCCGGCCATCGAAGAGCCCGGCCTGCCGTTGCCAAAGCCGCCGACTCTCCCCTTCTGTTATCCACCCCTGCCGCGGTGAGGGATGCACCACCGGCCCCAAGCCCGAAACGGTGCTGCGCGGCCCAAACGCAACGGGGAGCTGCCAATCGCGGGCCTGCTTACAAGCGGCTTGTAGCCGCCGACTTTGCTCCACTGCGGCTGCCCACCAAGATCCCACGTTGAGTCCGGCCTTGTATTGGCGGCGCTCTTGCTTTTTGGGATCCCAAAAGCTAGCCCGCAGAAACTCCAGCTCCTCATCCCCGAAGAGCTTTTGCTTGGCCTCTAGGTGATGGGTGCGGTTTTGGGCGCTGACCCAGGGATCCGCATCAATGGAAACATGAGGGGGCCTAAGGATGCCGGTATCCTTGAGGGCATGAGCCGGGGATCCCAGGGGCACGGCTGCCCAGTAGTGCTGCCACTGGTGCTCTAGCCACCCTCCCCAGGAGGGATCCTCTGGGTGCAACTGCACCATCCAGTGGCGATCCGCCTGCAGGTGATCCAGCACCCTCTGGGCCAACTGCTTCCATTCTTCCTTGAGGGTCTGCTGGGCAAACTGCATGGCCGCCTCCACCCGCTCTTCTGGCAGCAGCAGCAGGAGCACATTGGGAAAGCCGGCGGTGAGCAGGGCGTTAGGCGAAGGCTGAGGGATCCATTCTTCAAATTCGGGGTACTTCTCCCGCAGCCAGTGGTCGATTAACGGCTGGCCGTAGAGGCTGGGGTAGAGCAGACAGTCGGGGCCGTATTTCTCGGCAAGCCGCCAACTCATGCGGGCAGAAAGGTAGTGCAGCAGCCAGGAGCCAGCCCAGAAGTCCCGCATCTTGCGGCTGGCTTTGATCAACTCTTGGATGGGGTTGAAGGTAAAGCTCACCAAAAAGGGTCGCGTGGGCTCCTCGTAGCCGGCCAAGCATCCGGCCAAGGCTGCGGTGACGCTGGCGTGGCTCCACAGGGATCCGTCTGGCAGCCGGGTTTCTGCCGGCAATAGCAGCAAGCTCTCATCCCCAAACTCCTGACAAATAGCTTGGGGAAAGCACCGCCAAAACCACCAAAACACTTTTTGGGGATCCGTCTCCTGCCGAACCCAATCAGGGATGGCGTTCTCCTCCCGTTCCATCAGGTAGTCTGCACGGGAGCGGGCATTCTTGAGGGCTTGGTGTTGCTCATTGGCCAATTGCCAAAAGTGCTTGCGCCCCGAGAGCAGATGGCTCATCTCCAGTCCAGAGCCTAACCCCTGGCCGCGATCCTCAACCTGGTAGTCGATGGCTACAGGCAAATGGCCAATGGCAGCCCGGTCGCTGGCCGAGGCGATGAGATCGGCATCTCCCACACCTCTGAGAGGGGATCCCTCGGCTTTGGGAGAAGACCATCCCTGCATCGCCGTCAGTCTGGTCCACAGCCCTTCCTTGGAGCGGCCAGTCCTGTCGTGTAGGGCTTTGAGGGCGGGATCATGTAACAGACCCCAGAGCTTAGCTTGCCAGTAGTGAGACATGGCATGTTCACTCCAGAAACTTAAGAAACTAGACAAGGGAAGTAGGGAAACCCTACAGCGCCCTTCAAGATAAAGAAATAGACTTCACTCCAGCAGGTATCCGATGCAACGGCTACAGAAGCTACAAAGCAAAATCCGTCAATCCCTGGGTACCTGTGGAGTTTCTTCAGTAGTTCTCCAGGTCAGCCAAGATGGACGCTGTGAGCTTCTGTTGCCTTTCGAAACCCTCTTGAGAAAAAAGAGCCTGAGGCTGGGATCCCTGCCCAAGGATATTCGTCTCTCCAGTTACCGACGCCTTCAGCCTACAGAGTCTTGGAAATACCCACTTCCAATTCTCCGGAAGACGCTGGCTGGCTTAAGTCGGGGAAAAGTGCCTCCAGCTTGGGCAGCAGATCCCGCAAAACGAAGTTTTCCAGAACTTCACTGTTGAAGGGGTTTGGATTCATCTGCACATGAGCCATGTCGTTGCGGCATTCGCTGAGGCGAGACCAGAGATCGGCAAGCTGCTTGGCGTCGGGCACATGGGCGGTAATAGGAGGAAGCGCCTGGGGCTGGTCTTCCCGTGGGATGAGGGATCGGCCCGATTCGCCAGTCGCAGGGGGATCTCCAAGGGGCTGGTCTTCTCGTGGAATGAGGGATGCCAACTGGTGTTCAATTCCCTGCCGCTCTTCTCGTTCGAGGTAGTTTTGGATCCCCTCACAGAGGCAAAGGGCGGAGACCACCCACTCCCGGGCCAGTAGAAGAGCTTGGGTGATGAGGCGCTTTTCTACATACCAGCGCAGCAGTTGAAATTGCTTTTGAACTTGGGCTTTGGGATCCGAAGCCCTGTCCGCGGGTAGAGCCAGTTGGCTGTAGCTATCCTGAATGCTTCGCAGCAGCAGGCCAAAAGGCTTGGCAAATTGACCCACCTCTTGCTCCAGATCCGCGGTGGAGTGCTTTTGCAAATTGGGCAAGTCCTCTTTTAGGAGATTGACAGGTCTTACCAGTTCAAGAGAGCGGGAAACATTGCGGATGGCTCGGCCAAAGCTTTGCAGCCGAGTAGGTCTGGGATCCCCTTTGCCAGACTTTTGTCGGCGGTAAAAGTCCCGTTGAACTGTATCCAAAAGTTGGCCCAACTCCAGCGCCGAGCCGGTGCTAATGAATTTGTCGGTAGCCGTCAGCCAGTCCAAAAGACGAAGGGCGGGGGTGAGATCGATGATGGGTGTTTCCTGCTGGTCTTTGAGATAGAGACCGTAGTACAGCCCCTGAATATTTACATTCTTGGCCTTGCGCAAAAGGGCGGCTCCCAAGAGCACCAGTACGGGGATGGAGCGAAAGGCGTGGGTGATATCGAAAACCAGCCGCGTATGGGGCTCGATGCTATCGACCAGCACATCGAAGATCTCCCAGGTCTCTGCCTCGGTTTTCCCTTCAGGAATGGCCTTGGCAATTTTCTCCACGTGGGGGGGTAGGCAGTCCTGTAGATGCTTCCAATGGGTGTCATGTGCTTCTTGGGTTAGCAGCACAATCACCCTCTCGATGTCAAAGAGCTGACAGAGGGCTTTGGCAACATAACGGGTTCTATCGGCTTTCCGCTCCCCAAAAACATACACCGTCTCGCTGTAGGGGCTGGTGCCTAGAGTGGTCAAAAGGGTATTAGCCATAGGGATCCTCTCGATGACGGCTTTCAAGCATTGAAGCACGGGCATCTTCAAGCTACTGCAGCTTGGAAGCCCCCCCTTCTCAAGTTGCCTGGAGAGGGTTCTGGGTTGAATGTTGCCCTATCCTCTCCCGAAAAGTGGCATCCTCTGCTCAGCCGGTGCCAGAAAGATGGGGATCTCTACCCCCAAAATTGAGTGGAGCCATCTTGCCGCTGGATTTGGATCCCTGCTCGACAACTGTTTCAAAACGGTGAAGGTGGGGGATGTCAGAGCTAGCCTAGACAGAGATTCGGCCATCCTAAACAACGGGGATCCTGTGATGCTATCGACTCCAGAGTTGTCCATTTCAGGTCAAAAGCTAACTCCCGAACAGTTTCTGGCCTTGCCGGAGGGGGATATTGTCTATGAGCTAGTCGATGGGCGGGCCGTCTCCAAAAACGAACCCATGTCGCCAAAACGCTTCCATGCTCGTCTCCAACCGGTGTTGTGGCAAATTTTGGAGGACTGGTGCTCTAGCCCTGAGTGTCCTAAGCCTGGGTCAGCACATACTGAGTGGGCAGTTGTTTTAACACGAAAGGCAGAGCCCTGGATCCCAGTTCCTGATGTTACTTACATCTCTAACGAGCGATTGCCGGTTGAGGCCATGACCGATGAACCTTGTTTTGCCATTCCCGAGTTGGTGATCGAGATCCTTTCTCCTGGCCAGAGTTTTGGAGCCATAGCTCAGAAGGCAACCGATTATCTAGAAGCTGGGATCCCCAGGGTTTGGGTGGTGGATCCCCAAGCCAAGAGCATCACCGTCTTCTATCCCGATGCCCCGCCGCGCACCTTTACGGGATCCCAAGCCATTCAAGATGATTTCCTGCCGGGTCTAAAGGTGATCCCTCAAGATGTATTCGCTCAAGCCCGGATCCCTTAGGGGGTACCTAGCGAGCCCACGATAATCAGAGTTAGTTCCAGAAAGAGAGCATCCGGCAGAGGTGGCCACCCATCTAGGTCTGGAGCTGATTGGCTCAGGAATGCCGAAGGGATCCCGAAGCGATATTCCCTGCTATGGGCTAATGGCGAGACGGAAAAGCTTCTCATCGGCCAGTTGAAGAACTTCCTGCCCTGCAGCCGCCAGTTGTTCCGGGGGCAAGTTCCGGTATTTGTCAATAAACTCGGGCAAAACTTGAAACTCCACCCGCTTGCCGGTCTCTCGGTGGATGACCACACTGCGCATTTTTTCAAGAGATTCGACCTCCACCAGCTTCAAGTTCAACTTGCCCAAACTGGCCCCTGTTGCAGCATGCAAGCCATCCACAATGCACACGAACGGGATCTCTGCCGGCGACTCGTGAATGACCTCCACCAGAAAACGGTTCCTAGAAGTGTGGGGAGTTTGACTCACCAAGCCCAGCTCTTTCAGAGCGCGCATCCCCATGCGATAGCCGACCACGGCCCAAGGGCCAGCTCCGCCATGAATTTCCGTTACTCGCTGAATGGCCGCCGCCGTCGAGTCCGTTGCAGAACTGGTGACCGGATGAGCTGTCGCTGGTGCTCCCAGAGTTAGCTGAAGTGCGATCAGCAAAAGAGAAAGCTGCTGTGGCTTGGCAATGGATGACAGGTTCATAGGCAGCGAGAGAGCTGATAAAGAGGAGATGGGTCAAGCCATCCTAAGCTCTACCCTTCGAGGTTGCCTATGCGGGGGTAGGGGATCCAGCCCTCTTCTGGGAACTCTTCCGAAAATCACCTCCTGGCTGAAGAGGGCTAAGACCAATGGTATTGTCAGAGGTAAGCCCCTGGGCGTTGAGCACAGGCCCCTGCAGGAGTAAGGGTAGTACTAGGTCGTGTTGATCTTATGTTAGGATAGAGAGAATAATTTATAGAGGAAAGAGGATGAAGTTGGTTTTTTTAGATGAAAACAAATGGCAGA
>NZ_JBSSDA010000027.1:0-31299 GCF_054060305.1 Thermostichus sp. OS-CIW-31
AGACTTTTGACCAGCAAACCTATATGGAGGAGGGCTTTCCTCCCGACACCAAGCCTGCGGCTATGGTGCGGGCCTCCAGCCCGAAAATTTGGTGACTGGGGCCAGAGGATAAAGATAGGCTGGAAGCGGAAGTTGCTGTTCATCCAGGCGAGCGGGGGAAAAAGATGAACGAGCCCATGTCGCCGTCAGTGCGGGCGGCTATCGAGCGGATGAAGTCTCGCTTGCGCCTGACTCGTCGCTTCGGGTTTTGGTTCCAGGCGATCTTGGGGGCGACGGCGCTGCTGCTGTGGTTTGGCTTTTTAATCGGCCAAAATACCGTCTATCGAGATGACTCGCTGGGGGCTGTCATCGCCTTCTGGTTCACCTTGTTTACATTGCTCACCCTGGCAGCCGGTCTATTTTTCAACTGGCGCTACTTGCTCCACGCGGAGCGCCGCTCAGCTTCTGCCGATGCCCTAAGCCAATTGGATCTGCCCAAGCAGTTGCAGTTGGTCACCTATATCAGCCTCATTGGGGCCTTCCTCGCTCTGATTGGTATGGAAGCCCAAGTGGGCGAGCTGTTGGCGCGCATGTTTTCCCGCACCCAGGCCAACCAGGTGACAGGAGTGCTGCTGCTGGCCGCCAACATCAACGTGACGTTTGCCCACTTCGTCTGCTTGGCAGGGGTTCTCTGGATTACCGGTGTCCTCGACCGTGAGCCCTAGCGCCGGATCCCTGGCCCACCTTTGGGAGTCATGTGGACAGTGGCGAGACGGCTTGTTGTTTTTATAGTCGTTTACAGTCGTTCCAGTTCAGGGCAAGACACCTGAGCTACTGTTCGCGCTAGCGGGACGGAGTCCTTGAAAGGCCTTCTGGCACGGTGCATTTAACGTTTTAGGCGTGGGTGCAGTGTCCTAGTTTGAATCGAAATGACCATAAATGGGCAAAGCAAAGAGCCCCCAACTTGGGAGATAAGCTGGGGGAAGCCCTTTAGGTTTGCTTGAGTTTTCTCCAGACCACCCAGGCCTTTGAGACCTTTGCGACCTCAGTAAAAGCAATGGCTTTACTTAAAGCCCACTGCCGCTTGCCAGACAAAAGCCAGCAGGAAAAACAGAACAGGGATGATCGGCAAAATGTCGATCAGCGGGTCAAACAATTCATAGCCTTCCGGCAAACTGGCCAGGAGCACCATCGCTGACATAGCAACAAACCTCAGGGGAAAATGCGGCTGAAGAAACTGCTTCTTTCAGAATTAAAATAGAGCTTAACATCATCCAGCAGGGATCCGGACTAAGTTCAAGAAATGTAAAGGAAGTGGCGACCTAGAGAACGCCAATGTTAGAGAGGCCCAAAACGACCCCCACTCCCAACAAATGGCCAAAGCTGGCAACCCCGATGACTTCTGGCCAGGTCATTCCCAGTACCGGCCCGGTCTCTGAGGCCACTCCAGAAGAGGATTTGAAGCTCAGGTAAGCCAGCCCTGTGCAGAGCAGAATGATCACGGCGCTCAGGGGGGACCAGGGGCTGGTTTGAGCGGTCAGAGCCAACAGCGCAACAACAGGCATCATGGTTTCCATCCTCAGCTCAGGTTAACCGACCCTTAGATTACCCCTCCTGCTGGGATCCCCTCGCAATCTGCACATGAATTGCAACAAAACCTCACACTACGGCTTTTCTCCGGCTTCAGGGGCAGTTTGCCGTTGCCGGGATCCTTCAGGAATCCTTGGCCAGGAGAGGAAGGTGCCCCCATGGCTGGGGTTGTGAGGAAAATAAGGCTTGGGCTGAGAAGCTGGGCAGGTCTCTGCCGTATACTAACGAAAGTTAACAAACTTATCTCTTCGATCTCTTTTCGGTGTGATGACTGGGACGCGCTGCCTCGACCCATCCTCTCTGTCTGCACTGTGCGCACCTAAGGATGGCTGCCGATGACTGTTGCTGCTACTGCTGAACCAGCCCAAAAACCTTTCGCATTGCCTCGTGAGCTGTTGGGGCCACCCTCGGAATTTTGGAATCCCACCTTGCTGATGTTTTTGGCTGCGGTGGTGCTTTCGGCCTCTTGCTTTGGCGGGTACGCCTTTTGGCACTGGCCCAAATGGATGGTGTTCTGGCTCAATTTTGTGGCCCTCTATGTTCTGGGCACGGTGATTCACGATGCTTCCCATGGCTCGGCCCACCGCAACCGCTTTCTGAACGAGGCACTCGGACACGGCTCTGCCCTGTTGCAGGGTTTTGTCTATCCCGTCTTTAAGCGGGTACACATGCAGCACCACGCCCACGTCAACCATCCTGAAGACGATCCAGATCACTATGTCTCAACGGGAGGGCCGCTGTGGCTGATCGCGCCGCGGTTTTTCTACCATGAGGTGTTTTTCTTTAAGCGGCAGCTCTGGCGGAAAGGTCGCTGGGATCTGCTGGAGTGGGGCTTGAGTCGGCTGGTGGTAGTCTTGACCTTTGGTCTGGCCAGCTACTTCGGCTACACCGACTACATCATGAACTATTGGCTACCCCCTGCCTTTATCATGGGGTTCTTGCTGGGCTTGTTTTTTGACTACCTGCCCCATCGCCCTTTTCAATCTCAAGAGCGGTGGTACAATGCCCGCGTCTATCCCGGATGGCTGACCAACATTCTGCTGTTGGGGCAAAACTATCACCTGATCCACCATCTCTGGCCTTCTGTTCCCTGGTACAAATACCAAGCAGCCTACTGGGCAGCCAAACCTGAGCTGGACGCGCGCAACTGCCAGCAAACGCTGGGGATCTGGGAGAAGGGAGAGTTTTGGGGCTTTTTGTACGATGCTCTGATCGGTCTGCACTGGCACAAGCCCACTTCAGCTCACCTCGCTGCGCCAGCCAATCCAGAATCGGAGGGATCCCCTGCGGATCCACAGCCCGGCTAGCATGGTTTGGCCAACGCTGCAAGTCCCTCAGGTGCTGCTGTTTGTGGAAGCGGCCAGCCTGTTGCAGGACTCTAGCCAGGTTTTGTTGCAGGCCGGTCAGGCGACGGCAGATTTGCCGGAGTTGATCGCAGAAGCACAGGCGCGGGCCGAAGTCCAGGTGCAGCTCCTTGGGATCCCCGCAGACTTGCGGGCACAGGTGCGAGGGATCCTCAGGTTGACCTCGCCCCAAGAGGTGTTGGCCTACTTGCAGGACTTGCTGGACAGGGGATCCGGCCCGGATTTGGAAGCCTTTTTGGAGCAGGCGGGATCCGCCTCTACGGTGCTGCGCTTTCCCCCTCTGTTGGTGGGGGCTGTGGCTCTGCAGGTGTTGCTGGAGCGGTTGGACTTTTCTCCAGAAGAGCGGGCTGTGGTGCAAGCCCAACGGGATCAATGGGAACAGGCCCTGGCGGAATTGGCCACTCACCACAGGGTTTCCCCAGAGCCGCTGCAGGCTGCTGCCGAGACGGTGCTGCGGGCGGCTTCAGCAGAGGAGCTGCTGCAACTGGGTCAGGATCTTTTTCAAGATCTCCAAGATCTCGCTGTTGCTGATTCTGAGCCAGAAGCCGAGCCTCAGGTGGAATTGGCGGGGCCTCTGCTGTTCATGATGGTGGCGGATTACCTGCTGGCCCAAACGGAGTATCCGCTGACCCCGGAGCAGCGGCTGGACTTGCAAACCAATCGCGCCGCGGCAGAAACCCGCTACTTGGCCATGCAAAAGTTGGGCCGCATTGAAAACTTGGCGGAGCAGCAGGCTTATATTCGATCCTGGATTGACCAAGCTTCCGTACCGGATTTGCTGCAGGCTTTGGATCGCTTTTTTGCGGCGTCTGAACCCAACTCATGAGGCTCAGGGATCGCCGAAGATTTTGGATCCCCTATGCTGGAGTCAAAGGGATCCCACTTGAGGTGCGAAAGTGGACTGGGGCAGCCTGTTCTGGATTTTCCTGATCTTCAGCTCTTTGCAACCTCTGCTGAACCGTCGTGCCCAAGAGTTCCGGCGCTTGATGGCCATTCGGGAGTTGGAGCAAAAGCGGGGCAGCCGGGTGATTCTGCTCATTCACCGCCAGGAGTCGATTAGTTTTTTGGGGATCCCGGTTTCCCGCTACATCAGCATCGAGGACTCCGAGCAGGTATTGCGGGCGATTCGCCTCACTCCACCCAATACCCCGATTGATTTGATTTTGCATACCCCCGGTGGCCTGGTGCTGGCCACGGAGCAAATTGCCCGCGCCCTGATCCGCCATCCGGCCAAAGTGACGGTCTTCGTGCCTCACTACGCCATGTCGGGGGGGACAATGCTGGCCCTGGCCGCCGATGAAATCGTCATGGATGCCAATGCAGTCCTGGGGCCGGTGGATCCGCAGTTGGGGGGGTATGCTGCCGCCAGTATTCTGCAGGTGGTGGCGGATAAACCCATTGCCGAAATCGATGACCAAACCTTGATCCTGGCAGATCTGGCCCGCAAAGCGATGCAACAGGTACAGAACTTCGTGCGGGATCTCCTGAAGGACGATGTGCCCAAGCGCAAAATTGCCCCCGAACGCATCGAGCCCCTCATCCAGTACCTAACCAGTGGACAAGTTACCCACGACTACCCGATCACTGCCGAAGAAGCCCAAAGGTTGGGCCTGCCCATTTCTACTGAGTTGCCACCCCAAATCTATGCCCTGATGGACTTGTACCCACAGGCCACCATGGGCCGCCCTTCCGTGCAGTACATCCCCATCCCCTATGATCCTCGCCCCTCTCTGCCCAGGGGGGGATCCCGCTCTGGCCTAGGGTGAACTCTTGGCGTAAGCTTCCATGGCTTCCAGGCGCAGCCCTCTTGCCCGGCGAAACAGCTCTTGTCCGGTGTGCAGATGGCGGTCGTCGAAGTTCAGGGGGAAATACTGCAGCTCCTCTAGAGCGTCCTCTAGGTGGTTGAGGGCGTAGTAGAGGCGAGAAGCCACTCCCCCCAAGCTACTGGGATTGGGAAGGCGCCGAAAGATCTGCTGAGCTTGGGCCAGTTTCTGGCTACACTCTTCCAAATAGGTGGCGAAGGACTCCAACAGGTCGGGATCAAAGGGATCCGCCGCCAAAGCATTCAACTGAGGCTTTAGGGAAGACAACAAGGGCCCCAAAACTCGGTTTAGGGGGGTGTAGACCTGTCGGATCCAGGCTGCGCGGGCGATGGCTTCGTGGCTGACGGTTTCATGGGGAGATCCCGTCGGCTGAGGGCAGGGTGAGGTGCGGCTGGAGTGCAATTGCCGGTCGTAGTCGCGGCGAGATTGCGGATCTTTGAGCACCGCGTAGGCAGCGTTGATCTGGCGGATGCGCTCAGCGGTGGCCCGATCTTTTTTGGCCAGCAGGCTATCGGGATGGTGATACTTGACCAAACGACGGTAGGCAGACTTGATCTCCTCCGCCGTCGCCGCCACGGAAACGCCCAAAACTTCGTAGTGGGATCCCACTCCCGATCCGCTCTCCATAACCCCTAGGCTTGCCGGAAAGAAAAGAAACTTCCACATTGTACCTGCAGCCTAGAATAAAGGTGAGTTTTCCGGTGCTGCCCCATGTCTTCCGCCTCGCCCCAGGGATCCCCCCATCCTTTCAGTGCCCTCTTGGGGGCCGCCATCGCCGTCAGTTTGGGCTACGGGTTCTTTCAACTGCTGCTCTCGATGTTGGCCAAGTTGCCGCCAATTGAGGTGGAGATTGGATCGTTGGCCCGCGGAATCAGCATTCTGGTGCGCTACCTGCTGGTCGGTTCCGTTTCCCTGATTGCCTTCATGTTTGCCATGGTGGGGTTGGGGCTGGCGGCCTATTGTGTGCAATTGCTGGGAGAGCGGCTGACCTCCTCTCAGCGCTGAACCTAGGGGCACAACCTCTGGCCGACTCGTTGGGCGTTTATCATGATGAGCCAGCTTCTTCTCAGCGCAGCACCACCTTGGGGGAGAGCAACAAAGTCAGGGATCCCTGGCGGTAGTCAATCCGGCCTTCCGCAAAGCGCACTTGGGCCAGGCCCGCTTTTTTGAGGGTGATCGCGTCGGCATGGGCCGGGTTCAGCCCAATGGCCGTTTGCACCCACAGGCTCAGATCCGGCTGGTGACCGACCAGAGCCAAAGACGCCAGAGGTTCCCGCTCTGCTTGCCAGCGCACCAGGTCAGCAAAACTGCCGCCCGGAGCCAGCGGTTCAAACACCTCCACAGCTTCGGCCAGGTTCTCGTCCAAAAAGATCTCAGCCGTCTGCCGAGCCCTCACCAAGGGACTGGTGAGCAGGAGATCCCACCTCCAGCCCATGTTCTTGAGCTGGCGGGCAACCTTGCGGCAACGCTTGCGACCTTCGTCTGTAAGGGCCCGAAAGGCATCCTCGACTTCTGGCCGGGGTTCCTCGGCTATGCCATGGCGAATAAAATCCACGGCCAATTCCTGTCGGGCAGTCTGCTTTTCTGCCGCCCCCTGATGGTGCTCCGCGCTGCTAACGCAAACGCCCTCCTGTTGTTCAAACCCAGAGACCATAGAACCCCGTCCTGTCAGCGCGAACGGCACTGTCAAATCTTGACTGCCAAATCTTGGAATAACTGTAACTCTCCCAGAATACTGTGGGAAAAAAGCCCACTCCCTCTACGGCAGCACTCCCGCGACAAAACCGGAAGTCATGAAGAAGACGAGGGGTTATGCAGTCGCTGGCTGACCAGAGTGCGCCCCTCCTGGGTGTAGAGCTGCCAGTAGTTCCAGTAGTTGCCAAACACGGACTTCACATAGCCCCGGGTTTCGGGGAAGGGGATCTGCTCCACAAACACGTCCGGATCCTCGAAGCCAAAGCGGTTCAGCCATCTGGCCACGTTGCCGGGGCCACCGTTGTAGCTGGCCAGGGCCAGCAAGGTGTTGTCTTGGTAAGTGCGGTGGGTGTAGTCGAAGTACCAGGATCCCAGGTAGAGATTGTCGGCGGGGTTGGTGAGGCTGTACTGGGCCAGGCCGATCTGCTGGGCAATCCAGCGGCCAGTAGCGGGCATCACCTGCATCAAGCCCAAAGCCCCCGAGGCCGAGACGATCTCTGGCTCAAAGCGGGATTCCTGCCGGATCAAAGCCGCCACCATCAAGGGATTGAGGTTAAATTGCCGTGACCAGTGGGCCAAGCCGGGTTGGGCGTAGGGATCCCCGCTCCAGGAATTGTCTGGGCCGGCATAGTAGTGCAGCGGATAGATGGCCTGCCAGAAATCTTGGCGCTGCCTCAACGTCTCCAGCAAGGGATCCGGCTCTTCGCTAAAGCGCAAAGCAGCCACCTGGTTAATGCCCCGCAGGTGCTCTCCGGCGCTGTTGCGCAAAATGCCCGTAACAAAGCGCTCGGCAACGCTCATCTGGCCGGGATCCCGCTGCACGGGAGTTTCGCCCTGCCAGCGTTCCCAGGCCAGTTGGCTGGCTCCCATCAAATGCAGGGTTTGCGTAACTGCAGAGACCCCTGGCAACGGTTGGCGCACCGGCTGAAAATCCACCTCAACCCTTTTGCGCCCGCTGTAGAAATCCCCCACCGGCCAGCCCAGTTGCACTGCCGACCGCCAGCCGTAGTAGGTGTGGGGAAACTGCCGCAGCACCTGCCGATAGGTTTGCCGAGCTGCAGCCACATCCCCCTGCTGTTCCCGCCATTTGCCCGCCCAGTAGAGCAGTTGTGCCCCCATTTCCGTGTCCCGCTGAGCAGATCCGATCTGTTGGGCCAGGGCGATGGCTTGGCTGAGATTGCCTGCTTGTGCTTGGCTCCAGGCCACTGTCCAGGCGGCATTGGCTGCAGCTTCGCTGGCCGGAAAGCGATCCCAAAGGGCTTGCCGGGTGGCTTGGGCCGATTGGGGGCTGGCGTTGCGATCGTAAAGCTGGCTGAGGCTGAGCAACGCCTCTGGAGCTTCTTTATCTGAGCCGGCTCCCACCTGTCGAAGCAAGTCGATCGCCGTCGGCAGGTCGCTCAGTTCCGCCAAACGGCGGCGGGTGAGAGAAGCCTCTGGCCCATCGGGAAACTGTGCCAGCAGCGCTTGGTAAGCCGCTTTGGCCTGGGGAAACTCCCGCGAGATCTGGTGGCTGCGGCCCCAGCGGTAGAGGTTCTGAGAGGTGGCGGGGGCACGCCCATAGGCCCGGGCAGCTTTGCCGTACTCCCGTTGCTCCCAGTAGGCATCGGCGAGGATCTGCCAGTCGGAAGCCGTGAGGGATCCCTCTTGAGCCTGCCGCCAGCGATCCAGCAGCGGCGTTAGCCCAGGGGTTTGCGGGTGATGTTGGGCCAAATCCCGCAGCAGGTCATAGCGGTCGGGATCCAGCTCCAGCAAATGCTTGAGGGCACGTCCGGTCAGCGGATGGGTGGGAAATTGCTGCCGCAGCCGATCCACCTGGCCCATCCCCCAGAGGGCATAGGCAGCGACAGGGCTGTGGGGATATTCCTGCAAAATCTTGGGCCACCAGATCCCTTGGGCTGTTTCCTTGTCCTGCAACTGTTCATAGGCTTGGGCCCTGAGCTTCCAAATCTCTTCCCTCAGAACCGGCAGGCTCTCTTCCAGCCCCTGCAAATCCTTCAAGGCAGATTGCGCTTGGCCGGCCTGTAGCGCTGCATAGGCTTGCAGAAAGGCCACTGTGGAAGTTTGAGGCAGTTGCGTCGGATCCCTGTCTTCTGGTGCAGAGGCCACTTCTACGGTTTCTGCCCAGGATGAGGTGTAGAAGCCCCAGACAGCTCCACCCAGAGCCGCTCCTGCTGCCAGCACACCGGCAGCCCATCTTGTCCAGCGTCGTTGGTTGCTTGTCAGGATCCCCATGCTTTACCTCCCCACCACCTCTGACCTACGATACTCAACCTGACTGCGTTGAGTCACCAGACAACTCGATACTTGCGAAACGGCTGGAAAGCTCACCTGGCAAGTGGTCACCGAGCATTGGGGCCAGACGATAAGCAGGGAGAGGAGCAGTTCTTTCCTCAAATCTTCAAATTTCAGACAGCAGTGAAACAGCTCATTTCCCCAATTGCGGGATCCCTGTCGGGCTTTCACTGCGGTACACCTTGGCCCCGACACTGCGCAGCTTTTCGTCAATGGCTTCATAGCCACGGTCGATGTAGTGCAATCCGTAGATCGTGGAGCAGCCTTCAGCCGCCAGACCGGCCAACACCAGGGCCGCACCCGCCCGCAGGTCGGCGGCCACCACCGGAGCGCCGGAAAGGGACGGCACCCCTCGGATCAGGGCCACTCGGTTCTTCAGGCGAATATCGGCTCCCATGCGATTCAGCTCGGGAATGTGGTGCATGCGGTTTTCAAACACTGTCTCCTCAATGGTGCAACTGCCCTCGCTCAAGGCGGCCAAGGCCATGATCGGCGCCTGCACATCGGTGGGGAAACCGGGATAGGGCAGCGTTTGAATATCAGTTGCCTGACACAGCCAGCCTGAGCTCAGTTGAGCTGGGGCAATGCGCAACCGGTTTGGGCCCTCTTCTTCCACCCGCAGCCCCATCGCTTGCAACTTGGCGATCACCGCCCGCAGATGATCGGGAATAACAGGGCCAACCGTGAGGTGAGAGCGGGTAATGGCCCCGGCAATGAGATAGGTGCTGGCCTCGATGCGGTCGGGAATGACGGTGTACTCCGTTCCATGCAAGCGGGTCACCCCTACCACCACAACCGTATTGGTGCCGATACCGCGAATGCGGGCCCCCATGGCTTGACAAAAGCGGGCCAGATCCGCCACCTCCGGCTCTTGGGCGGCGTTCTCGATCACCGTTTCTCCATCCGCCAGCGTAGCGGCCATCATCAAGGTCTCGGTGGCACCGACGCTGGGATAGTCCAGGTAAATACGGGTTCCCAACAGTTTACGGGCATAGGCATGAACCACCCCATGCTCGATTTGGACCGTTGCCCCCAAGGCTTGCAGACCCCGCACATGCAGATCCACAGGACGAGACCCGATCGCACAGCCGCCGGGCAAGGGAACTCTGGCCACCCCCAGCCGCGCCAACAGAGGCCCTATGATGAAAAAGCTGGCCCGCAACTGGCTGACCAATTCATAGGGAGCTTGAGAGGTTTTCAGGGAGCTGGCATCCAGGTCGAGGGTATTGCCAACATGGGAAACCTTAACTCCCAGCGTGGCCAGGATCTGCCCCATGCGTTCAATGTCCAGCAGACGGGGCACATTGTGAATTCGACAAGCCTCAGGAGCCAAGATGGCCCCGGCCATCAGCGCCAAGGCAGAGTTTTTTGCCCCGCCAATAGGGATGTGGCCACTCAGGGTCTGCTTGCCAATGATTTTCAGCACTGGCCCCATCATCTCTGGCGCGGTTGCCATGCCGGTCTGGGGCGGCGTCAGGCCAGGCTCTAGGGGATCCGCCCCGCTGACGCGATTGTCAAAACCTTTCAATCTCCCTCCTCACCCACAAAAAATAGGCGAACCCTTCTCAGAGAATACTCTGGGGATCACAGCAGCGGCTAAACTCGCAAGCCAAATTGGGTGTGAGGAAGAAGTTCCCATGGCTGTGCTTCTATCCTGCAGCAGCGGACAGGGGAGCGGCTAGGCCAGTTCACCAGATGCAGGCTCTCAGCGAAGGCAACTGGGGGGCAGCCCAACAGCAGGGGGCGGTATGATGGATGCTCAGGGGAAGTGCTTGCAAGGAAAACAGGAAGGAGACAGCCGATGATTGCCACTCAAGTCTCTGCCCAAGAGTTGTTTCGGGCCGCCTATGAAAACCGCTACACCTGGGATCCCGCTTTCCCGGGCTACAGCGCCGAGGTCACCTATTGGGATGGGGAGCGCACATTCGTTGGGCAGGTGCGAGTGGGGGCAGACCTAAAGGCCACCGTTACGGGCGTAGAAGATGAGGAAGCTCGAAAAGCCATTCACAACCAACTCTGGGAGATTGCCATTCACCGGGTGCGCCGCAGCTTCGACGAGACCCATGGGAACAACACCTTCCGTTACGGCCAAACCCTGCCCGATGGCACAGTGGAGATCCTGGTGGGGGGCAAAGCCGAAGGGGATCGCTACCACGTGCGCGATAACCAGGTTACCATGGTGCATCGGCATATCCACGGAGTGGTGGTTACCATCCACACCTTCAGCAGCCACGATACCGGCGAAGGCTATCTTTCCCACCGCTACGATTCCGTCTATCACGATCCCCAAACGGGCGAGCAAAAGGGCGGGCGCAGCCAATTCGAGGATCTGTATACAAAAGTGGGCCAGTACTACATCCTCTCGGAGCGGCGTATCCAGACCGAGACGGAAACCGGCCCTGTGGAGAAGCGCTTCACCTTCAGCAACTTGACCTTGCTAGACGTTGGGGCGTGAGCGACCCGGCATTGACCCCAGCAGGGTAGGGGGCCAGCTCTCCCGTTCGTCACTGTTGGGCAGCTACCGGGAGGCTGAGTTCACGCCCTTCTTGGCGGCCAAGCCTTTCTCGATAACGGGAAAGCCGATCTGTAGGCTTTCAAGCTTTGTTGCAGAACGATCCTCCCGGTTAGAAAAAGCAAGAGAGCCTGAGCTATGCTTTGAATATTCTCCCGCCTGCGATTGGCATGGACAACACCACAGCAAAACCTGACCCGGATTCCGAAGCCCCCATTGGTGCCCCTGACCTGATCATTCGCCCCGCCCAACTGGGGGATCTGGAGGCTGTGGAAGAGATTTTGGCGCAAGCCTTTGATGAAGAGTACAGCAGCCGCTCGGTGGATATTCGTCGCCAAGTGCGGCGGTTGCGCCAGTGGTATGGGCCCCTGAAAACCCTGACCCTGTTTCCCAATCGCTTTCAGCACATGTTTACGGTGCATGTGGCGGAGCTGGAGGGCAAGATTCAGGGGGTGATTCAGGTTTCTCCCTTCAACCATTCCCGCAGCACCTGGCGGGTCGACCATATCGCGGTAGCGCCCTCTGCCCAGCGCCAGGGGGTGGGATCCCGGCTGCTCAAGCACTGCATGGAGCACTTTCGGGAAGCTCGCACCTGGATCCTGGAGGTGAACATCCACAACAAGGGGGCAATGGCGCTCTACCGGCGCAACGGCTTCCAACCCTTGGCTCAGATCACCTACTGGTCGATTCCAGCCGATATTCTGGCAGCTCTCAGCCAGCACGAGCCCAAATTGCCCAACCTGGTGCCGGTGACCAATCGGGATGCCTACGCCATCTACCAACTGGATACGGGATCCATGCCGGCCACTGTGCGCCAGGTGTACGACCGTGAGGTGAACGATTTTCGCACTAGCCCACTGGATTGGCTTTTGGAGCAGGCCAAATGCGCCATTAGCCAGACGGAGCGGGTGGAAGTGTGTGTTTACGAGCCCGAACGCAAAACCGCCATCGGCTACTTCAACTTGAAGTTGGATCGCACTGGGCAGCAACCTCATGTGGCCAAGCTTACGGTTCACCCTGCCTACACTTGGCTTTACCCCGAACTCATGGCCAAGATGGCCCAGCTTACTCAGGCTCATCCGCCGCAATCTCTGGCCTTGGCCTCCACCGATTACCAGCCGGAACGGGAGGAGTTCTTGCTGAAGCTGGGAGCCCAGGATGTAGAGCGGACGTTGCTGATGTCGCGTTCGGTGTGGCACAAAATCCGCGAAAGCCGCCTCTTTACCTGGGATAGTGCTTATCTCAACGCGATGCTGCGGGGATTACAGGTGAAGCAGCCAGTGCCGGAGCGGTTTGAGGGGCCGCCGGAGGGCTGGGTAGAGCACCACTTTCATCCCATTAGCCCAACCGAGCCAGATCCCAGCTCTGGTCGCGTCAGCGGTGTGGAGTCTTCACCAGGGCTCTCCAGAGACTCCCAATCTGAGGCTTCTCCACCCCCTAGCTAAGGGAGAGAGAGCCCCAATCCTGGCTTGCTTGCACCTTGCGAAAAACGGATGAAAGACCCGAAGGGCAATTCTACTGCGGATCCCTCTTGGCGGGCGCTGATTCAGGCGGCACTGCACCGTAACCGTAGCGATCCCGGTGTGCGGTATTTGCAATTGGCCACGGTGGATCCCCAGGGGCATCCGCGCAACCGCACGGTGGTTTTCCGGGGGTTTTTGGGCGATACCGATCGCATTCAATTGGCGGTGGATAGTCGTAGCGAGAAGATTCGACAAATTGCCCACTGCTCCCAGGCTCAGATCTGCTGGTATTTCTGCAAAACCCGCGAACAATTCCGCATTGCCGGCACCCTTGAGGCCATCGCCGCGGATCATCCGGATCCCCAAGCTCAGCGCCAGCGGCAGCAGTTGTGGCAACAGATATCGGAAAAAGGACGGCTCCTCTGGTTTTGGCCGGAACCCAAAGGGCCGCTCGCCCCGCCAGAGGCTTTTATTCAAGAGTTGCCGAAAGAGAAAGATCCGCTGCCCCCGCAGACTTTTGTGGCATTACTGCTGGAGCCAACAGAGGTGGATCACTTGCAGCTTAAGGGGGATCAGATCTATCCCCAATTGCGGACGGTGTACGAGCGCACTTCCAAAGGGTGGCAGCGTCGGGCCGTGAATCCCTGAAGGCGATCCAAACTGGTTTCAGCCTGGTCTGGGGCGGGGGATCCCTTATTCCTTGTTCCTCCAAAGCACAGGGAATAGAGGAATGGACGTGTTAACGTAGCTGAACGATCGTGTTCTGCACGGTGGGGGCGTTATCCTCTGATGGAACTCTGTACGCGTATGGCTGGTCTATCAGGGGTAGGGCAGCAGTTGATGCCTTTTGTCTAACTCGACACGTATCACTTTGGCTTGCAGTGGTCTCGATGTGCGTCTTGATCTGCTCATTCGCTCAGGCTGTTGCCTCTTTTTTCGCCGGCGGCCCATTGCTGAACAGAGCTTTGAGGGGCAAGGGATCCCTAGTGTTGTCTGCCGCTCTGGTTGGGGTAGGGGTTCTCGTGCAGGGATTGAGGGCACAGACTCTGGAGAAACCGACGCTGAAAGCCTTGGAGGATTCCGTTGAGGGGAATGTTGTCCCTGTTCTGCCCTCAGAGCCTGTCTTATCCCCCCAGGCTGCCCCCACCTCCGCCCGCACAGGATCCTTTCGTGTCGGCAATCGCACGCTCCATCCGGTTCGGCTGGTGATCTTGATGCGCAGCGGCGAACGGATGATCAATCCGGAAACGGCCCACTGGGACTTTGCCCCTGGAGAAGGGGGCAGCGAAGGATTGCTGCTGAGCTTGGGAGAAGAACCGCTGCAAATCGGCCCCGGAGACATTGTGGTGGCTTTCGCCCTGGATGGAACCCGCCGCTATTGGGGGCCCAATGTGGTGGGAGAGTCTCTGGCCCCGTTTTGGGATGGGGAGAGCGGCTCCTGGTCGATGATCTTGCAGCCTTAGGGTGCTCCGCGCGCAGCTTGGACATTTGCAGCGGTCACCTCAAACTCCTCTGGGGCAACTTCTCCATTCCTCACTCTTCTGGGCCAAAGGGGGAGGATCCAAGCAACAGAACATTTTGAGAACAGTCTCCAAACCATAGTCATTTCAAGCTAGATTGAGACACTCCCCAAGCGCTCTGTGCCGCTGCCGCGACCAACCCCAGCTCTTCTCCCAGAGAGAGAGGGAAGTTAGGGAACAATGCAACAGAAATGTTTCATTCCTGTTTAATAATGACTACACAAGTGGCTGCGCAGTTTATAGCTCTGTAGGGTGTTGGCCAGCAGCATCGTTACCGTCATCGGCCCTACGCCTCCCGGTACGGGCGTGATGGCAGCGGCCAACTCTTTGACCGCTTCATAGTCCACATCTCCCACCAATTGCTCGGCTCCGGTGGGGGTCTCGATGCGGTTGATGCCAACGTCGATGACCACCGCGCCGGGTTTCACCATGTCTGCCCTCAATAGGCGGGGGCGGCCCACGGCCATCACCACAATGTCGGCGGCGCGGGTCACTTCTGCCAAGTCGGGGGTGCGGGAGTGGGCTAGGGTGACCGTCGCATCGGCGGCCAACAACATCAAGCTCAAGGGCTTGCCCACCAAGATGCTGCGACCAACCACCACTGCCTTTCGGCCTGCAATCGGGATCCCTTCTGCTTGCAACAGGCGCATCACGCCCAAGGGGGTACAACTGCGTAGGCCGGGCTCGCCGCGCAACAGCCGGCCCAGGTTGAGGGGATGGAGTCCATCCACATCTTTGTCGGGATTGATGGCCAGAAGGGGGGGGATGGGATCCCAGCCGGGGGGCAGGGGCAGTTGGACGAGGATGCCATCCACCCGCTCGTCCTGATTGAGTTGGTCGATGGTGTCGAGCAAATGGGCAGGGGAGTCTTGGGCGGAAAAATGTCGGCCAAAAGAAGCAATGCCCAACCGCTCACAGGCCCGCTCTTTGCCACGCACGTAAGCCGCACTGGCGGGATCCTCTCCAACCCGCAGCACTGCCAATCCCGGTGGACGCCCCACCTGAGGTATCCAAGCTTGCACTTGGGCGGCCATCTCCGCTTGCAAGCGGGCGGCTAAGGCTTTGCCATCGAGGATCTTTGCGGGCATGGGGGCGCAAGGATAAAGACAACCATCCAACGACCATCCATAGTGAAGCAGAATGGCGACAGCAGTGCAGGGGGAATGATCAGGTGGGATCCCTAGAACGCCTGCGAGTCTTCTTCCTCTTGGCCCAATTGCTCGATGATGATCTCCACCTGCTGCCGCTTTTGCTCTAAAAAGTCCGCGCAGGTTTTCAGGGTTTGGGCGGCCTGTTGAAAGCGCTCCACCACCTCGGCCAGATCCAGCTCCCCCGATTCAATCTGGGCAATCAAAGTTTCCACCTCGGCAATGGCTGCTTCATAGCGCCACGGCTCCTCACGTTTGCGGCGGCTCATGGCTCTCCTCTACTCGTACCCATAGGCTTCCCGAGGCCAGTTGTATCATCAGGCGGGTTTGGGGAGGCAGGCGATGGGTGCGGATCAGGGATCCCTCTTCATCTCGCACCAAGGCATAGCCCCGTTTCAGAATGGCTTCGGGATCGAGCGCTTGGAGGCGATCTTGCAGGGCCTGTTGGTGCTGTTGGCGTTGCTGGAAGCGATGGCGCACGGCTTGGAGCAGGCGATGTTGGTGTTGGGTCAAGCGATCCTGAGCCTGTTGCAACAGCCGCTCTGGATGCACGTAAGCCAGGTGGTGTTGGGCCTGCTGCAAACGCTGCTGGGCCCTTTCCAAAGCTTGGCGAGTGCGTTCGATCAACTTCTGGCGCAACTGGGATCCCTGACGCTGCAATTCCCCCAGATCCGGCACGATCCGCTCGGCAGCTGCCGTTGGGGTATGGGCGGCGTAGTCGGCAGCGTAGTCAGCCAGGGTTTCATCCCGATGGTGGCCAATCCCGGTGACCACCGGGATCCGACATTCGGCAATGGCTCGCACCACCCGCTCATCGTTAAAACAGGCCAAATCTTCGCTGGCTCCACCGCCCCGCGCCAAAAGAAGCACTTCCGCCCGCCCATCCTGTTCCACCCGGCGAATGGCCCGCACAATTGATTCCGGGGCCGCCTCCCCTTGCACTTGAGCTGGGGAGAACAGCACCCGTAGCCCGGGGTAGCGCTGGTTGAGGGTGCGCCGAATATCTCCCCAGCCGGCAGCGTGGGGGGAACTAACGACGGCAATGCACTGGGGATGAACAGGCAGAGGTCGTTGATTATCGAACAAGCCCTCAGCACTGAGGCGGGCCTTGAGCTGTTGAAATCGCAACGCCAACAGCCCTTCCCCGGCAGGCAGCAATTGCCAGATGACGAGGCGATAATGGCTGCCGCCGCTATAGATGCCAAGTTGCCCAAGGGCAAGCACCTGTTGCCCCACTTCCGGCCAGAAGCTGAGCCTGGAAGTTTGGCCCTGCCAGACCACCCCCTTGAGAACGTCACCGGTTTCCGGATCGACTAGGGTCAAGAACAGGTGGCCATTGCGGTTGCGCTGGCAACTGGAGACTTCCCCGCTCACCCACAGCCTGACCAAGTAGGGATCCCCGGCCAGCAGCGATTTCAAATAACGGGACACTCCCCCCACCGAGAGCAGGGGAGCTTCATCCGTGAGCAAAAACTCCCTCCCACTGCTGCGGGCGGCCAAAGTCACTTCTGAAGGGACAGGATCGCGCATCCAGGGTTCTCGAATAGCGATGGGACTTGTCGGGATCCCATCTAGAATAGGCGACAACCGGGCGAGAGAGGAGGTGAGCTGGCGGGTGACCTTCGCCCAGTGGCTGGGGCTAGGGGCGCTGTTGGGCCTGCTAGTTCTGCTTTGGCAGATCCGGCAGATCCTGCTGTTGGTGTTCGCGGCCATTGTGTTGGCAGTAGCATTGGATACCTTGGCCCAGATCCCACAGCGCTACGGCTTTCGGCGTGGCCCCTCGATTGTCATCACCAGTTTGACGGTTTTGGTGGCCGCGATCTTGGTGGGGCTAATCGTGGTGCCCCCCCTGGCGGAGCAGTTGCGGCGGCTGTTTACCGATGGGGTGCCCGCCGGGATCGTGCAAGCGCAGCGGCTGTTCGAGAGCTTGATTCTCTCTTTGCCGACGGATATTGAGCTGCCGACGCTGCGGGAATTGGCCAATAGCTTGGTGCCCCAGGCCACCGAGTTGGTGCGACAGGTGCGCGACTTTTTCTCCGAGTCCTTCACTGCCTTTTTTGGCACCCTGCTCAACCTATTGTTTGTAATCATCCTCACCATCTTGTTGTTGGCGGATCCCCAAGCCTACAGTCGCGCTTTTGTCTCGGTTTTCCCGGCCTTTTACCGTCCCCGCATTCGCTACATCCTCAAGCGCTGTGAGCTGGCGCTGCGAGGGTGGCTGATGGGGATCCTGTTTACCAGCACCTTGGTGATGCTGCTGAGTGGGATCGGGCTGTGGATTTTGGGGGTGCCCCTGATCTTGGCCAATGCGGTGCTGGCGGGATTGTTCAACTTCATCCCCAATATCGGCCCCACCTTAAGCGTGGTAGCCCCCATGCTGGTAGCCCTCACGGATGCCCCTTGGAAGTCCTTGGCAGTGCTGGGGCTGTATATCCTGATCCAGCAGTTGGAAAGCAGCGTCTTCACCCCCATCGTTATGTCCCGACAGGTGTCGCTCCTGCCCGCCCTAACCCTAGTAGCTCAAGTTACTTCAGCCTTTTTCTTTGGGGTGCTGGGCCTGTTCCTGGCCGTGCCTTTGGCGGCAATCCTGCAGGTGTGGATTCAGGAGGTGCTAATTCGGGATGTCCTGGATCCCTGGCAGGGATCCCGATTGCGGCCCTTGCTCAGGTTGGAAAGTGGAGAGAATGGGATCCAGAGCTCCACCCAGGCGGAAAACCAGGATCCCATTCCGCGACCGCAATCGGTGCGAGAAGGTTGAGGGGGCAATGCTCCTGTCTTGGCTCAACCCCATCAGCTTAGCCACACGACCGGCCCTTCCATTGGGCAGGAATCGACGTTCTCCCCACGGCTAGAGCCGGGGGATTCTTTCCCGTCGCTCCACGCTCCTCGCGCTTGACCGGTGTGAGAACGCGACAACTGGCAACTGCGCACCCAGGCAGAGGGGCATTGGGAGAACAGTGAGACCTACGGCCCGCTGCGCGAAGGGCATTCTGTCAACCAAGGATTCTGTCCCGCTATCGCTCACCTGGCAAGGTTGGACTGTGGAGTCCCGGCGGGAAAAGCCGCAACCCCTGCTGTCGCACCC
Source organism: Thermostichus sp. OS-CIW-31 (assembly GCF_054060305.1). Classification (NCBI taxonomy): domain Bacteria; kingdom Bacillati; phylum Cyanobacteriota; class Cyanophyceae; order Thermostichales; family Thermostichaceae; genus Thermostichus; species Thermostichus sp. OS-CIW-31. Next base: position 18,472 of record NZ_JBSSDA010000027.1, read on the forward strand.
GCCGCTCCTGGAAGGGAATGGGGGTCACGCGCGGCAAAGGCGTAGCCACAGGCTGGGGAGTTGAAGTGGGCACAGCTTGCGGAGAGGGCTCTGGGCTGGGCTCAGGCGTAAGCTCAGGTTCAGGAGTGGCCACCACGGGCGGTGGCGTTGGAACAGCCGGGATCCCCTCTGGTGTCGGACGGGGGCGGCCCAGTTGAAAGCGCGGCTGGCGACGAGGTGCAAGCGTGGGCGTCGCCTCTGGCGTTGGAGTCGGAGTGGGTGTGGGTGTGGGCGTCGGGCTGGGTGTTGGCGTCGGAGTAGGAGTGGGCGTGGGTGTCGGAGTTGGCGTTGGCGTCGGAGTAGGAGTGGGCGTGGGTGTCGGAGTTGGTGTTGGCGTCGGAGTAGGAGTGGGCGTGGGTGTCGGAGTTGGTGTTGGCGTCGGAGTAGGAGTGGGCGTGGGTGTCGGAGTTGGCGTTGGCGTCAGCGTTGGGGTGGGCGTGGGTTCCGGAGTCGGCGTGGGTGTGGGCTGCGGCTGCACAATGGCGAGGGCCTCTTCGGCTTTTAGCTCCCCCCGAACTAGCTTGGAGAGGGTGTCTTGGCCGCCAGGGGTGTAGGTGATCTCGCGGGCGGCGCTGTTGAACACATTGCGGATGGGATCCCCTTTGCTGTCCACCAGTTCCAGCACCATCACATTGCGACCGGGCCTGAAGCCCTTCAGATAAAAAGACTCCCAGCGATCCAGCAGGCCAGATTGGCCGTTGAGGGTGTAGCGGATCCGCCAATCCCGTGGCAAGTCACTCAACAGGCTCTCCCGCACTGGGGCATTGGCCAGCCAGAAATCCACCAAGATTGGCTCGGCCCCGTAGCTGCCTGTGGGGCGGTTGTAGGTGAGCAGGGGCAGTTGCGGCTGTGGCACGTACTCGGGGGTGGGAGCTAGCACGTGGAAGCTAACCTGGGCATAGGCTTCAGAGTTTTTGAAGCTCTCGTGCCAGGGTTTGCCGGCAAACACCCGCAGAGTATGGGATCCCGGCTCCAAATCCTTGAAAACGAGGGGAGCATCGGCATCGTAATGGGCGATGTAGGGACGGTTGTCCAGCACCACGTGCAGATGAGGGCCGAGACCCAATTGCGGATCTTGGAAAAGCGGATACCCTTGCACCGCGAAGCGAACGGTTACCTGCCGCTCTGGCAACACCTCACCTGGCTTGGGGCTGAGGATCTGAACTTGCGGGCGACAATACTGCAAATGGGCATCCAGCTTGGCAATCTCCGGGGGAACCGGCACGCGCTCTAGCTGGGGAAGCTGTTCCTGCGGGGGTTTAGGCGGGGATCCCCCACAAGAGGCCAAAACGAGGGCGGCCAACAGACAGATCCACCATCTCAACAACCCCCACCTTCTCAACCTGGCATTTCCCGCGTGTTCTTGCATGAGCCTTACATCCCAATGCTCTTTGTATCCTGCCGAGCCGCAGACAAGCCATCCCCACATTACCAGCATGTGTCCTTTGGGGAAGATCCCTTCCCCCGCCCTAGAATGGGATCAACTGGCCTGGCTCAAGCCGGGTCGGAGATACTTTTGAGGTCGTGTATGGCTCTGTTGGCGATAACAGCTCTTGCGGGCATGGATCTGGCCCAGTGGCAAGCTCTGCTCAACAACGTGGCGTTTGCCATTTCTCTGGGGGCCATGCTGTTCTACTGGGGTGGGGCAGCTTTTCCCCAGGTGCAGCTTTTGGCCGAATTGGGCCTAGCGGGGATGATCGGGGCAAACTTGACGATGGCCGCCCTGTTGACGGCCCGCTGGATCGATGCAGGCTACTTCCCCTTGAGTAATCTGTACGAGTCTTTGTTTTTCCTGGCCTGGGGGATCACCGCTTTGCACCTGCTGGCCCTCCACTGGAGCCGCAGCCGCTGGGTGGGGGTCATGACTGCCCCAGTTGTAACCGGGATCGTGGCCTTTGCTGCCTTGGTGCTGCCGGAAGATATGCAGGTAGCCCAGCCCCTCGTGCCGGCTTTGCAATCCAACTGGCTGATGATGCACGTGACTGTGATGTTGCTGGCCTACGCGGCGCTGTTGGTGGGATCCCTTCTCTCCATCAGCTTTCTCATCGTCACCCGCGGTCAGGAAGTGCATCTCAAGGGCAACTCCCTCGGCCTGCAATTTCGCCCTCCCCAACCCCAGACCCATCCCGAATGGGCGGAAGCCACCCTGCCTTCCCCGGCTTCAGAACTGGCCTATGCCGGCCTCCGCTCCCCCCGTCCTGCCCCCTCGTCGGCTGAACTCCCCCCCCAACCGGCCCCCGAAGGGATCCCCTGGCAACGGCTGAGCCTGGCAGAAATCTTGGACAACACCAGCTACCGGCTGATCGGGCTGGGGTTCCCCCTGCTCACCATCGGCATTATTGCCGGCGCCGTTTGGGCCAACGAAGCCTGGGGTACCTACTGGAGCTGGGATCCGAAAGAAACCTGGGCCTTGATTACCTGGTTGGTCTTTGCCGCCTATTTGCACGCCCGCATCACCAAAGGCTGGCAAGGCAGACGCCCCGCCCTCTTGGCCAGCTTAGGCTTTGGAGTGGTTTGGGTGTGTTATCTGGGGGTGAACTTTCTGGGCAAAGGCTTACACAGTTATGGCTGGTTTTTCTGAGGGAATTTTTCTCAAAAACCGGCCCGAGTTTATGGGTATTCTGGTGCTGGCAAGCCGTAGTGGATCCCTTCGAGGAGAAAAACGATGCGACTGTTCAACTACCTGATCTTGTTTTCAGCCCTCCTGGCCATTGCCCTCTTTGCCATGCAAAACGCCACCCCGGTCACGGTTACTTTTGCCCCCGGCGTCAGCATCGAAAGCCCTCTGGTGATGGAACTTCTGGCTGCTGCTGGGATTGGGGCCGCCCTCGCCTGGCTGTATAGCCTCTGGATGCGCGTACAGTTCAGCATCGAAGCCCGGGAAAAAAATCGGCAACTGCAGGAGAAGGAGGTCACCATCACCGAACTCAAGGAAATGGTGGTGGAGCTGGAAGCCAAAGTGAAGCAACTGCCTCCCAGCAAGCGTGCCGAACCCCAAGAGGACATCCAGGATGTGAAAGAAGTGGCCACCGAGGGATCCCCTGCCTAAAATCCCCAGGTTGACTCACAGGCCGTTGAGGTAGAATTGAACTTCTACTTGCCCCTCTCCCTAGCTCATACTTCCTATGCAGGTTATCCAAGAAAAACGCCCTGGCAGCCGGGTTGGCCTCAAAATCGTGGTAGAAGCCGACCGGGTGAAGCGCTCCTACGAAAAAACCTTGCGTCAACTGGAGCAGAATATCCAGATTCCGGGATTCCGCAAGGGCAAGGCCCCCCGCAATCTTGTTGTGCGTCAGGTGGGCCGCGAGCGCATTCTGGCCAGTGCTGTGGATGACCTGATCAGCGAGGCCATTCAACAGGCTTTCAAGGAAGCTCGGCTCACCCCCATCAGTCGGTTCGAGCTGGATGATGAGGTGGGGCAGCTCTTGGCTCAGTTCAACCCCGAAGCAGACTTCAGCTTCTCAGGATATGTTGAGGTGTACCCCGAAGCCCGCGTTGGCCAATACAAAGGGCTGACCGTTACGGCAACCCGTGTTGACGTCAAGCCTGAACAAATTGACCAGCTCATCGACCGATGGCGGGATCAGCGGGCCACCCTCTTGCCGGTAGAAGATCGGCCTGCTCAGTTGGGGGATGTGGTGGTGATCGATTTTGCAGCCCGCGATGCAGAAGGCAATCCCCTCGACGAGATGACCACCCAGGACTTCCAGTTGGAACTCAAGGAAGACAACTTCATCCCCGGTTTTGTGGCGGGCATCGTCGGCATGCAGCTCGACGAAACCAAGGAGATCGCAGTCACCTTCCCCGACGACTACTTCAGAAAAGAGTTGGCCGGGAAAACGGTTACCTTCACTGTCTGCCTGAGGGAGATCAAGGCCAAAGAGCTGCCCGAATTGGACGATGCCTTTGTGCAAGAGATCAGCAGCTTTCAAACGGTGGCCGAACTGCGGGAGCACTTGCAAAAGCGCCTTGAACAGGATGCCCTGACACAATCTGAGGAGAACCTCGAAACCGCCATCCTCAACGCCATCCTGGAAACCACCGAGGTGGATCTGCCCGAGACCCTAGTCGAGCAGGAAACGACGCAACTGCTATCCCAAAGCCTTCACTCGCTGCAACAGCAGCGAGGGGTCACGCCAGGCGAGATCCGCAAGCTCCTGTCCCAACTGCCGCCTGAAACCCTCAACCAGTTGATGGAGCGCCACCGACCCGAAGCCATCAACCGGCTGCGGCGCACCTTGGCCCTGAGTGCCATCGTTCGGCAAGAGCAAATTGCCGTAGGTTCCACGGAGTTGGACGTGGAGGTGGAAGAGGTGATGGCGGCCTATGCCCAGCAAGGCCAAAAGCTGGATCGGGAACGAGTACGCCGAGTACGCCAAGCCGTCTATGAAAGCTTGCTGACCAACAAGGTGATGGCTTGGCTGAAGTCTCAGACCACAGTCAACTGGGTCGATAGCGAGGGGAATCCAACCCAGGCGCCCACTTCTTTGGCAGGCTCGGAGGAGAAGGTTGAAGTGCCAGAGGCCGAGTTTGAGGCCGATGAGCCAGAAGCAGAGGTATCTGGGATCCCTGAGGCAATTGAATCCTCATCAGAGACGGCTACGGGGGCGGAAACGGATGGAGAAGCTGCAGTCGTGGAAGCCGAACCGGCCCCAGAAGAGGCTGTAGAAGTATCCCCTGCTGAAACCGTCTCAGCCTCTGCGGCAGAGGCAACGCTCCCAGTTGAGGAGAAAGCGGCAGAGACCGCTACAGAGATCCCGGCAGCAGAAAAGCCCAAGCCGAGCAAAAAGGACAAAAAAGGCAAGTGAATGCGCTGGGGATTTTCTGGCTGAGGGCATTTCCTTCAAAAGCAAGGGGGCGCAGCCCCTAGTGTTCCAAGTCGCAAAAAATAGATATCTACCACTGCTGGCAGTGGCAAAGGGGAGCGTTTAGGGTTTATCCTATTCGCAACATCTGCAAGAGGGCAGGCTGCCATGAAGGGATTTGCGCGCGTGCTTGGGGCTTGGGGGATCCTCACCCTGATCGCCGGGATCTCGCCCGGCAGCGCTGTGGGCCAATTGGCCTTGCCTCCTGTGCCCATCATGCCCTCGGATCCCCAAGGTTCGTTTCCCGATCCAGGGATCCCGGCAGCCCCTTCCCCTCCCCGTGAGCCGGTCGGGCTGGATCTCCGCCATCTGGTGGAATTGTTCATCAACGAGTCCTTGGGTGCAGGCAACCAAGCTGCTGCGGTTAGTTACAACGACCTCTACACCCGCCTGTTGGCCCGAAGCTACGGGGATCCCCGCCCCCCCATTGAGGTGGAGTACGAGTTCATTCAAGAGATCCTGCGGGAGTATGGGGATCCCGCCGATCGTTTCTGGGATCCGCAAGCTTTCAAGGACTTGCTCAACCGTCCCCGTCCTCCCGTACAAGCCCGCGGGATCGGCCCGCGCCAGGTTTATTTGGCAGTGCCGGATCTCACCCCGGCCACAGCTCAGCAAATCCGCCAAACCCTCTACACCCAAGACTACAGCCAGGGCATTGTCCTCGACCTGCGCGGCTCGGTGGGCTACGACCCCCAAGTGGTGGCCGATGTGGCGCGCCTATTTTTGCCCCGCTCCGTCCAGCCGCTGCTGATTACCGAAGACCGATTCGGGCAGCCCACCCTCTGGAACAGCGAAAATCTGCCCATTGCCGCCGGGATCCCGTTGGCCGTTCTGGTGGATGGCAACACCCGCCAGGGGGCCACCCTCTTGGCTGCCCAGTTGGGAGCCAGCGGCAGCACCCTCATTTTGGGGCAGCCCACCCAGGGCAGCGAGCGACAAACCCGCTTCTTTGCTCTCCCCTCCGGCGCGGCGGTGGAACTGGCCGTGGCCACCTGGAAAACAGGGGATGGTCGCTCTTTGGAGCGGGGTCTGGTGCCTTTGCAGACGGTGGAAGGAGATGACAATGCTTGGCTGAATGCCGGCCTGCAAGCGCTGGCCTTGCCCCCCCGGCGACCTGCCCTGCCCCCACGGCCTACCGTGCTGGTGCAAGAGGGTCGAGTCGGTCGCTTTGAGCTGGGCATGGATACCCGCAACGTGGATACCCACCTGCTGGGCAATGTCGATCAGATCCCAGCGGCCTCTGGAGCCAATGTATTTCAGCCCAACAGCGACTTGAAGATCTTTTACCTACAAGACTACATCCTCTTCACCTACCGTCATCCGGGCATTGTGGATAGCTTTTTCGCCAACCGCATCTACACCACCCACCCGGAAGCCATGACCGGCGAAGGGATCCGCATCGGCTCCACCTATTCGGAAGTGATCGCCGTTTACGGCGGGCCCGGCGAGAACGGCTACAACGAGGTGGTACCCTATCCCAAGGGAAGCCGAGAATATCTGCGCGACGACCGCTACTACGTCAACTACGATGCCCTGGGCCTGGCCTTTGCCTTTGAGGTGGGATCCAACCAGGTCACGGCCATTGGCCTGTTCAAGCCGGGGAGCTGAAGGCGAGGGCAACTGGGGAATCTCTGTTGGCTTGCCAGAGGGTTCGGGGATCCCGCCCATCTCCACGTTGTCCCCTGCCGGAGAAAAGTTAATCGATTGTTAATCTTTTTGTCCTGATCTCTCAACATCGCCCGGAGCGATGCGGTAGATTAGTGCAGCAACCCCCGCAAAGGGGATTTTTTGTGCCATCTACGGACTGTAGGAGAAGCTCTTGGCAAACGTCGTGGTTGTCGGTGCCCAGTGGGGCGATGAAGGAAAAGGGAAGATCACCGACCTCCTCAGTGAAAAGGCCCATGTGGTCGTCCGCTATCAAGGTGGGGTGAATGCAGGGCATACCCTGGTGGTGGGGGGCCAAACCTTCAAGCTACACTTGATCCCCTCTGGCATTCTCTACCCCGACAAACGCTGCATCATCGCCAGCGGCACGGTGATCGATCCCGAGGTTCTGCTGGCCGAGATCGACCAACTGCATCAATTGGGCATTTCCACCGACAACCTGTTCATTGCCGAAACGGCCCACGTTACCCTGCCCTACCACCGGGTCATCGACATCGCAGAAGAGGAGCGGCGCGGCATCTACAAGCTGGGCACCACCGGACGGGGTATTGGCCCCACCTATGCCGACAAGGCAGAGCGCATGGGCATTCGCGTTGTGGACTTGATGTACCCTGACCAGCTGCGGGAGCGCCTCAGTTGGGCCATTCCCTACAAAAATGTCTTGCTGGAAAAGATCTATAACTTGCCGCCCTTGGATCCCGAGCCGATCATCGAGCAATACCTGGCCTATGCCGAGCGGCTGCGCCCCTATGTTACCGACGCTGCCCTGCTTCTGACCCAAGCCATCGAAGACCGGGAGAACATCCTGTTTGAAGGGGCTCAGGGCACCCTGTTGGATCTCGACTACGGCACCTACCCCTACGTCACCTCCTCCCATCCCATTGCCGGTGGCGCTTGTATTGGCGCTGGGATCGGCCCCACCAGCATTGACCGGGTGATCGGGGTGGCTAAAGCCTATACCACCCGCGTTGGGGAAGGCCCTTTCCCCACCGAGCTCAAAGATGAGATCGGGGCGTACCTAGGGGCAACCGGTGCTGAATTTGGCACCACCACCGGACGACAACGGCGCTGCGGCTGGTTTGACGGGGTGATCGGGCGCTACGCGGTGCGGATCAATGGCCTAGACTGCCTGGCCATCACCAAGCTGGATGTGCTGGATGGCTTGGATGAGATCAAGGTGTGCGTTGCCTACGAGTACCAGGGTCGGGAAATTCGTCACTTTCCCAGCGATGCCCGTGTTTTCGCCCAGTGCAAACCTATCTACGAAACCCTGCCGGGCTGGAAATGTTCCACCAAAGATTGCCGCTCCATCCAAGACTTGCCCCCCGAAGCCCACGATTACCTGAAGTTTTTGGCGCAGTTGATGCAGGTGCCGATTGCCATTGTTTCTTTAGGGGCCAGCCGCGACCAGACGATTATCGTCGAGGATCCCATCCACGGCCCCAAACGTGCCCTTCTCTATCCCAATGGTGGCAAGCGCGTCCACGCCCTCATGCCCGACTGAGTGGGCCTCAAGCACAATTGGGAACAAGGACAATACTGTAGTGATCAGTAAGTTATAGTCATTTCAGTTTAGGGTGAGACGCCTGAGCCACTGAGAAAGTCTTCCGCCCGAGGGTGGTTGCAGAAGCAGCGTGGAGCATTTTGAAAGCGTCTTAATCTAACTTGAAATAACTGCAATGGGTCAGAAAATCAATGGTTTAGCTAGTCCGCTGGGAAGCCTCGCCCTCCATGCATCAGCATGAGGGTCGGGATGAAAGGCGGTCTTTGTGCTGTGGTCAACCTAGCTGTACAGAACAGCTTTGTTGGAATCTGGTGCAGCTACGCGGTGGGACATCCTGTGTCTGCTCGCTGAGGGTTCTTGCGATAGCTACCCGTTGAGGCGAGAAGCCTGCTCCGTACTACCTAGCAGTCGGAGTCGGGAGTACGTCACGGAAAACAATATTGCCGTAGCTGGGCCAGTTCTGCCTCGCTGAGATCTTGCCACTGGCCGGGAGCAAGCCCCACCAGAGAAAGAGGCCCCAGTCCAACCCGAACCAACCGCAAAGTTGGGATCCCAACGGCGGCAGTCATGCGGCGCACCTGGCGATTGCGACCCTCCCGCAGCGTCAGTTCCAGCCAGGTGGTGGGGATGGAGCGGCGAAAGCGGATGGGGGGATCCCGTGGCGGCAGGGTGGGTTCCTCAGCCAAGACCTTAACCTGGGCCGGGCGCGTTTTTCGCCCTTGGATGATCAGCCCCTGTTGCAACTGTTGCAGAGCTTGGGGGGTGGGGATCCCTTCCACCTGAACCCAGTAGATGCGCTCATGGCCGAACTTGGGATCGATCAAGCGGGCATTGAGGCGACCATCATCGGTCAGCAGGAGCAGCCCTTCGCTGTCGCGATCCAGTCGCCCCACCGGATAAACCCTGGGCACCGGGATAAAAGACTGGAGGGTGGGCCGTCCCTCTCGGTCGGTGAATTGGGTGAGCACGCCATAGGGCTTGTAGAACTTGAGATAGCGCATGACACACAAAACAACAAAACTGTGAACCCAACCTTTCCAATCTTTAAGATTTGGCAGAAAGATTTGGCAGAGCGGCTTCAACGGTAAGATCAAGCCTTAAGGAGCAATATCCCTCCATCGCCAGCAGCGTTTGACGGAGCTCAACCCATGACCATAGACAACAACTTACTCTGGGTTTTGGTTGGAACAGCGGGGCTCTCTCTCCTCAGTTTGGTGTACGTGCTGGTGGATGAGGGCAACAAACGTCGCCGCTACGAACAGCAAAAGGAAAAAGAAGCTGCTCAGCCACCTGCGGTTGTTCCTGCAGAAGAAGCCGGGATCCCAGCTGCACCTCCTCCTTCTGCTCCTCAACCTGTTGCTGCTCAGCCCGCTTCAGCGCCACACACTGCTGACGGGTTCCCAGAAGCGTCGCGTAGCGATGACGAGGAGCCAGAAACCTCCCCGGAAGCGGTTCGCGCCAGCAGGACAGAGTCCTTGCCCAGCCCTGAGGACTCTGCTCTCCCCAAGGAGCCGGATACAGGGCCTGACCCCGCAGAGGAAATGCCGAAAGATACCCCATAACAGTTTTTTTCGGTTCTGGGGAAGTTCTGGGGATAGATGGGATCCCCATCCCGCAAGAGGGGAGCTTCATGCCCTCATCAGGGTTTGCTCTCCGTAGCGCAGCATCATCTCCAAAGCCGCGAGACGGTTGCCCCAAACTTGAACTCGATAGGGGTTGCGCAGAGATTCCAGCCGCATCCAAGTGGCAAGATTGGTTTTCAAGTTGCCCAGTTGCTGACGGGCTTGTTCCAGGGCTTCCGGGGTGGGATCCGCTGCCAAGGCCGCCAGGGATCCCTGCACCCGCTCTATTTGCTCCATCCATTGGCTGTGCTGATACATTTACGCTGAACACTGCTGAACATCACTGTTCAACTATGCAGCGATAGCATTCTGTTTGTTTCCAACCAGAATGGCGGTATCCCGCAAAGCTTTGAGTAGAATACCCAAAGCGCAGTTTCCGTGTCGTCTTACTACCAATTTTCTGCTTTGCTCTGGCTACCATGTTGGCAGACTCGAAAGTAAACAGAAAGATCAACTGGTAGTAATCCGTACTGAACATATTATACATTATTTTCAGTATAGTTGAGCTTATTATTGACTAGAGTCATGCTCCCACAACCCCAACCGTTTCTGCTCGAGCAAAAACATCCACTCCTGCCGCAGCGCCTGGAAGCGATCCCGAACAGCCCCAAAGGGATCCCGATAGGGAATGCGAGTCGAGGCAATGGCGGAGGACCTGAGGATGGCTTCCAGCTCTGGGGTAAGCTGCCGCACCGAGAATAAAGCAAACCCCCCGGTGGGCAAATCCCGCACCACCTGCAGTTGATCCAAGAACTCGACGGGCGGCAAGTTCAACAAATTAAGGCTGGGGACGAAGAGGGTGGAGAAGCGGCTGACAATTTCCAAATTGGGCTGCACCAGTTGCGCCAAACGCCGTGTATTGCCCGCATAGGTGAGGGGGATCAACAGATCCAGCTCCCCTGCCTGGATCCACTCTTCCCAGTTCTGCTGCAGCCTTTGCAGGCGCTCCTGCTTGGGCAGAGCATAGACAGCTGCCGAGAGGATCACGCGCGGGTTGAGGGAGCGGGCGGTGCGGGCAATGGCCTCCACCACCTCGTTCACCTGCTGGGTGCGGTAGCGGGTCCACAACTGCCAGAGGGAGCGATCCCTCAAGGGATCCAACTCCAGCGGATCGACGCCGGACAACTGCTGAAACCCCTGACGAGCGGCCCGACCGAAGCCAAACACCTGGCGGCTGGCAGCGTTTTGGAAGGGATAGCGGATGTAGTCCAGGTGGATCCCGTCTACCTGGTAGTCTTGCACTAGCTCGCGGGTAAGAGCCAGGAGATAGCTGCGCACCTGCGGATTGGCTGGGTCTAGCCAGGTTTCCGGCTGCCCGCGCGGGAACAGACGGCCACGATTGTCCAGATTGGCCCAATCGGGGTGAGCCGTCAGCACCGGGCCGATGTAGTCTTGGGGCAAGTTGATCTCCGGCAGCAGATTGTGGCGGGTGTTGCCCACCGCAAGAGTCCAAATCCAAGCGTGCAATTCGAGGCCCCGCTCATGAGCCAAGCGCACCGCCGCCCGCAAGGGATCCCAGCCACGGGTGAGGGGGTTCTGTTGGGGGGCGACGCGGCTGGGATGAATGGCAAAGCCAGCATTCATCGTCTCGAAAAAGACGGTGTTGAGGCCAGCCTGAGCCAGGCGATCGAAAATCTGAGCCAGCCCTGCCTCAGAGCCTGCCTCGACAATGGTGCTCCGATCCAGCCAAATGGCCCGTACCTCAGACAAAGCCGTCAACCGATCCACCGGGTAGTGGGCCCACAGATCCGCCCGTGCCTGTTCAAAAGCCTGCCGCGCCTGCTCGTATTGCCCTGCCTCCACCCAGGCCGGTAGCTGTTGCAACACGCTGCGGGCTTGCTCCAAAATGGGCTTGTACTCGGCTGCTTCTACCCCCCCTTGAGTGGCCCGAGCCAGCAACAGGGATCCCTCTACCCGACCCAGCAAGCTCCCCAGCTCTTGGCGCATGGCCAGCAACTCCAGGGTGTTGATGGTGCTCCGCACCGCTGGCAAAGGGGATGGGGTGGCAGCAGCCTGTCTGAGGGCAGCGAAACGGCCTTGGGCCCGGCGCAGAGCCGCTTGCAACCACTCCCGATCCAACTGCGCCGTCTCCTCGGGAAACTCCCCCCAACGCCAACCCAGGTACACACTCTGGCGGCTGGCAATCACCGCATAGGCATTGTCCCCCATGTCCACCTCTTCCCAGACGGCCACCAGACGACTTTCCGGGCCGGTGGGCAAGAGGGCTCCCCCGGCAACCACAAAGTGCTCCGCACCGCTGGCGCGATCGGCCGCCTGAACGCTGCGGGCCCATGCTTCAGCAAACTCTGTCAGGCGCACCGTACTGGCCAGAGGAATATCTCCGCTCCAGTAGGCGCCAATCAGGCTGCGTAAGGGATCCCGTGCCTCAGCAGGGATTTCCAGCGGGCCGCTGACGATCAACTGACCCCCTTCCTGTTGCATCCATTCGGCGAGAGCATGGGCTTGAGCAACGGTTAGGCGATTCACGTTTGGCAAAAAGACTGTGCTGCGCCCCCGCAAACCTGCTGGCTCGATCCCGTCGATCACCTGGTAGCTGAGGCCGCTCTGCTGCAGTTGCCGCTCGATATTGGCCCAGTTCTGCCCTGGCAAGCGTACCACCGTCAGAAGGTGCTCCGCACCGTGGACAGCGCTTTGGCCGTGGGCAACCGGGGATCCCGTCCAAACCAGCAGACCCACCCAGAGGAAACCCAGACAAACTGCCAGGGGCTTGAAGGATCTTAAGATGAAGCCCCAGAAACGATCCCTCACCATCCCAGACCAGCCTGCTTGAGGACTCCGTCCCGCCAAAGGACTGGGGAACCGAACCGCCAACAGCATTGGATCTCCTTTCTTTGAAGACCATCCGTCAGGAGCGCGGATATGAACCTGCACCCGCCCAGACCATTCAACATTATTCAATTCAACAATGATGTTGGTGAGGATCCCTGCCAGTGGAAGGGGGAAATCCCCAGGCGGCGCTAGGGCAGGCGAGGGATCCCGTTGCTTGTCCAGGTTGAGAAATAGGGCTTATTTTGGAGTGTGACATACTCCCGCACTCATGCTGACGCAAAGCGCTCCGCGCCGCTAGCGCGAAAAGGACGTTTCCTGCGCTTGAGGACTACGTCCCGCTGAC
>NZ_JBSSDA010000028.1:0-26992 GCF_054060305.1 Thermostichus sp. OS-CIW-31
CTCTGCCCCAGCGGGTAAATCAAAAACACGCTCACAAACACCGCTATCGGCGCGCTAAACGCAATGGCGTTGTAGGGCCGCACCCCCACCAGCCGAGCAATCTCAAATTGCCGCAGCATAAAGCCAATCAGCCCCAGCGCTCCGTGCAGGGCCACAAAGGTCCACAGCCCCCCAATCTGGCACCAGCGGGTGAAGTCCCCCTGGGCTTCGGGGCCCCACAGCAGCAGCAGGCTGTGCCCCATGCTGTCGGCGGGGGTGGAGACGGCTACGGTCAAAAAGTTGCACCCTTCCAGGTAGGAGCTGGCCAACCCGTGGGTGTACCAGGAAGTTACAAAGGTGGTGCCGGTGAGCCAGCCGCCCAGGGCTAGGTAAGCGCAGGGGAACAGCAGCAGCCCGGACCAGCCGATAAACACGAATCTGTCGCGCTTGAGCCAGTCATCGACGATGTCGAACCATCCTCGCTCCTGACGCACGCGCCCTACCGCTATGGTCATAGGACGTCTCTCCAGAACAATGACGACGAATAAAGTGCAATACAGCAGCGCCCACAACAGTTCTGAGCAGCACTGTCCTTCCATCTTACGAAAAATCAATAAGTTGCAACATAACCTCAAGATGAGGCGCTGCATCAGCTCATCCGGCGCAGGGATCCCTTGTGTTTTAGGATGGGAAGGGTTTTGGCTGAGGGCAACTGAGCCGGGATCCGTTCACGGCGGTGGAGCGGAGCCCACAACAACAGGGAGGGCAGCGTGGTTCAAGCCAGGATTTTGTTCGCAGCGGCAGAGGCAGCACCTCTGGCCAAGGTGGGGGGCATGGCGGATGTGGTGGGATCCCTGCCTGTCGTTTTGCGCAAGCTGGGTCAGGATGTCCGCATCATCATGCCTCTGTATGGCTTTCTCTGGGACAAGTTCGGCCAGGAACCGGGGCAATACCCCCGCTCGAAAGATCCCATCTGGTCTAAACAGGTCATGGGTCAGGTGGCCGATATTTACGAAAGCGTTTTGCCCGGCACCGATGTGCCCCTCTACTTGGTCAGCCACTACTGCTTTGCTCCCCACCGCATCTACTACGGCGAGGACGAGTTCTGGCGCTTCACCTTTTTTGCCAACGCCGTAGCCGAATTTGCCTGGACTTACTACCCCTGGAAACCCAACATCATCCACTGCCACGATTGGCACACCGGCATGATCCCGGCCTGGATGCACCAAGCTCCCGATATTGGCACGGTGTTCACCATCCACAACCTGGCCTACCAAGGGCCCTGGCGCTGGCAACTGGAGCGCATGACCTGGCTGCCCTGGTATTTTTCTGCCCACAACACCATGGCTGCCGGGATCCTCTATGCCGACCAAGTGAACACCGTCTCGCCCACCTACGCGATGGAGATTCGCACCCCTCTACATGGGGAAGGACTGCAGGACTTGTTGGCCTGGAAAGGGGAACGGTTGCGAGGAATTTTGAATGGGATCGACATCGATAGGTTTGATCCCCGCACCGACCCAGACCTAGAGGCCAATTTCAGCATCGATGATCTCAGCGGGCGGGCGACCAACAAAGCCACGCTACAGGCCAAGTTGGGCTTGACCGTTAACCCAGATACCTTCCTGATGGGCATGGTGGCCCGTTTGGTGGAGCAAAAAGGGATCGACTTGCTCATCCAAGCCTTGGATCGCTTTTTGGCCTACAGCGACGCGCAATTCGTTTTGCTGGGAGGCAGCGGCGAAGCCTACTACGAAGGGCGGATCCGGGAGATGGCCGAGCGGCACCCGGGCAAAATGGCCTACCAAAAAGGCTACCAACCCAAGCTGGCCCAGTTGATCTACGGGGGGGCAGATGCGTTTTTGATGCCCAGCCGCTTTGAGCCCTGCGGCATCAGCCAAATGATCGCCATGCGCTATGGGTGTGTGCCCATTGTCCGCCGCACGGGAGGGCTGGTGGATACCGTCAGCCACCACATCCCCAGCAAGGGGATCGGCACCGGCTACTGCTTTGACCGCTACGAAGCCCTGGACTTCTACACCTGTCTGGCGCGGGCTTGGGAAGCCTTCCAGCACAAAGAAACTTGGCAAGCGCTGCAGAAGCGGGGCATGGCCAGCGATTTCAGTTGGCACCGCTCGGCGCTGGAATACCTGCGCATGTATGAGCTGATTCTCAACCTACCGCTGCTGCCGGAAAAGCCTCCAGAGCCACCCAACTCGCCCAGCTCCTCTCCGCCCAAGCTCAAGAAGCCCATCTCCTCCCAGCCTCGCTCCAAAGGGATCCCTGAGCTGCAGCAAAGGCACGAGGAGTAGGGTAGAGTGGAACGGGTCAAAAAAGGTTTTGGGGGTTACCCGCACATGATTGGACGACGTCCTACTGTTGCTTCCCAAGGCTGTCGCCAGGACGCCATCGCACAGGGGCTCAGCCTTCTGCGCCGTTCTTGGGCGCGGTTGGTTTTCGGCGTACTGCTCGGCCTTGTCCTGGGCATGGGCTCCACCTTCTGGGCCACCGCTCAGCAGCTCCCCACCGGGCAACAGCTTATTCCCAATCCGCAGCAGTTTCGCGCCCTAGAGCAGCCCAGCAGCGCCCTCAGCGCATTGCGAGCCGAACAACTGGCCGCCGAAGCCAATGCCGCCATCCAAGCGCAAAACTACGACCAGGCTGTCGAGCTGCTGCAGCAGGTGTTCAACGCCTACAACCAGCGCTCCAACTACCACCAAGATCTCTCCCGCGCCTTCGCCGGGATCCAAAACCGCATCTCCGAAGAACAGCGGGAGCTGGCCCGTGTTGCCGCCCAAGCCCGGGATCAAGCCGCCTACGATTTGGCCGTGGTCTATCGCGCCGCCGGGCGACCGGAAGAGGCTGTGGGCTGGCTGATCCAGGTCATCAACAGCCAGGGCCCAACCCGCGAGCTGGGCACCCAAGCCTATCAGCAGCTCTTGGAAATCGGCTTCGTCAGCACTCCCTTCCCCAGCTAGAGCTGCTCTTCCAGATGGCGATAGAAGGCGAGGGCCGTTTGCCCATAGGTTCGTTGGTCAAAGCGCAGCAGGGATCCCACCTGGTCTGGTAGCTTCTGGCCGCTGCGATGCTCGACGATCAAGGTTCCGCCTGGCTTGAGCAAGGGCGGGATCAGGGGCAGGAGCGGGGCGTACAGACCGGCCTCGTAGGGAGGAGCAAAGTACACGTAATCAAATGGCTCCAAGTTCAGGCCGCGGCTGAGCAGCTTGCGGGCATCTCCCTGAATGACCTGGAAAGATTGCCCCGGCTGCGCCACCTTGGCCCAGTTGGCTCGGATGATGCGGCAGGCAGGGGCGGCAATCTCGATCCCGGCCACAAAAGCGGCCCCCTGACACAGAGCTTCTGCTCCCACCGTACCGGCCCCACAGCACAGATCCAGCCAGCGACAGCCTTCCACCTGCCCTTGCAAGATGTTGAACAAGGCCTGCCTCACCCGGCCAGGTGTGGGTCGAGTGCCCAAGCCAGCGGGAGTTTGCAGCGCTCGTTTGCCGCTGATGCGCAGGCTCATGGGATCCCTTCAGGGGTTAGGTGCAGCCGGCAACTGGCCGGTCAACCCACTGCGTTGGGCAGCGCGATCCCGCTCCATCTGGATTTGCTCCACCAAAGGTTGGGGCAGTTGGGCGGAAGCTTGCAGGGCCTGATCGAAAAGGGGGACGGCCTCTCGGTCTTGCCCTTTGGAGACCAGAATTTGCGCCTTGAGGTAATAGAGCTCCGGGTTGCTGCAAGAAGCAGCAATGGCTCGATCCACCGCCTCCAGCGCCTCGTCAAAGCGCTGCATATCCCGGTAGGCCAGAGCTTGGCCGCGGTAGGACAGATAGTCAGGAGCTGCCATCCGAAACTGATTTAGAGCCTTCTCCCGGTAGGTCAGCAGCAAATCCATGTAGCCGTTGAGCAGATTTAGCTCCGGATCGCTGCTGTCCACTGCCTGGGCGGCCCGAATGGAAGCAAACAATTGATTGAGGGTGGGCAGAGCTTTGGGCAAACCGATGACCACCCCATCTCGCACCACAATGTTGGCTGCCTCCAGCCCATAGCCCACGCCCTCATAAAGGTTGCCCCGCAAGGGATCCGTCTTTTTCAGCTCGGCAGCCACCTGTCGGGTTTGAGTGGCCAACTGGGCAAATGCTTCCAGGTCTCCCTCCTGATAAGCCAGCGCCGCCAACAGGGCATAGACCATCGGCTCTTCGGGGGAGGCTTTCTTGGCCATTTCCAGCTTTTCCCGGCTCTGGCTGTAGCGGCCTGCACAGAAGAACTCTTCAAAAGCTGCCGCCACCTCCGGCCTGATGGGGCGGGCATTGTCCCCGCTGCGGAAGGGATCCTGCGCCCAAACCGGCAGAGCGGATCCCCACACCCAACAAATCACCCCCAGCAGTTTGCCCAGCCTGCTCATTTTGCCGATACTCATCCCCAGTGCCTCAACTCCCACCCCCATCTAACCCTCTCTTCAGCGCAGCAGTTGGGCAATCGAAGCAATAGCGGCATCTTGAACCAACTCATTGGGCTCATAGGCCAGAAGATCGTGCAAGGGATCCAAGGCGCGCGGATCCCCAATTTGGCCGAGGGCACGGGCCGCCGCCTCCCGCACCACCGGCTCATCGTCCGCAAGCTTGGTCAGCAAAGCCGGCACCGCCTCCACCACCCGCATTTGCCCCAACTGGTAGATGGTTTGCAGTTGAACCTCCAGAGGGGTTGCTGGGAGAGCAGAGCTGTACACAGAAATACCCGCAGAACCGTCGTAGGAATAGCCGCCGTGCGCCATCGAGATAGCCGAGAGAGCCTGCAACGCCTCTAGGGCACGAGATCGCTCTGCCCCGCTCATCTGGGGCAATTGAGCCACCAGATCATCAAAAGCTTGCTGCACAGGATCGACAGCCGCAACCTGTTGGGCAATGCGAGTTAGTTGGCGATCCGCCTGCACCTGCTGCCAAGACTGGAACGCTGCCAGACCTGCCACTATCAAAGCCGCATCGGCCAGAATGGCCAGCAGCGCCATTCCTCCCCAAATCTTGCTGCGACGGCTGAGCCTTCGCATTTGCTTATCCACATAGACAAAGGCTTGGTGCTGCCGTTCCCAAAAGTCGGGGGCCACCTGCAGAGTTTGAGCGCTCAGATCGGTAGACAGAAGGTTTTCCTCGCGGGCTACCTCTAGGCTCTGTAGCCTTTGATTCAAGCGAGAAAATTGTTTCGTCCAGAGCCAAGTAAACATCAGGTCACGTCCTCTCTGCAAACCTGCCATCGAGAACCAAGTCCTGCTGACACGACATCATGTGGCCTGTGCTGGCATCTAATCTAGCGTCAGGCAAGGTTGGCCCACTTTCCCCTGGGATCCCAGAGGGGGAGCTTATGCGACAGGATAACAAAAGCGTCAGCTCCCCACCACCGGTCTTTACCCTAGAATCGCAGGATGCTTCTCAGTGTAGAGAGGCCGACGAAGGACGCAGAGGGGTTGACCGCGCTTGTGTGAGTGCTATGCACCGCTTCGCAACCGAGAGAACTCAAAGGCTACCGCGTCGAGCTTCTCGACACCCGACTGACCGTTTGAGCCATTCTGCCGCTGCCTGAGGAGATGCCATGACCACTGCCCTCGCCCCCCGTAAAACCCACACTTCAGAGGAATACTTTGCCCTGGAAGCTGAATCAGAGGCCACAGGCGGGATCCGCCGTGAATTTTGCAATGGGGAAATTATTGAGATAACTGGCGGCACACCCATTCATAGCCAACTGATTACCAGTGTCAATGCCCTACTTTGGCTTAAGCTAAGAGGCAAGGGTTTTTCCGTTTTTTCTAGTGATCTCAGACTTTACATACCTGCCTTCGAACAATATGTCTATCCCGATGGTATGGTGATCCAAAACCCAGTTCAGCTCAAAGAAGGGCGCAAGGATACCGTCACTAACCCCATCTTGATTGTGGAAGTGCTCTCACCTGCCACTGAAAGCTACGATAGAGGAGCGAAGTTTGCTGCCTATCGCTCTCTCCCAACTTTACAGGAGTATCTGCTAATTGACCAAGCTCGAATCAGTGTAGAACACTACCGCCGCCAGGGAAATGTCGAGTGGATCTTCAGGGACTACCATGCCCTGGATGATGTTGTTACGCTGCCATCTGTCAACATCACTTTTTCCCTGGCAGACATTTACGGTGATATTGAATTAGAGCAAGATTCAAATGCAACACGCTCCTGACAAGAACCTACTCCCCCACTTGAAACGTAGATGAGGCAAGTTGGGAATGCCTGAAGTGATTCTGCTAGATATCTACATCCGGCTCTGGCTAGGGTTACACGGCTATGCCATAAAAGACTATTAAAGGATGAGATGGGCGACAATGTTTGCAGAAGTATCTAGGGCGTTTTAACTCATTCAAGGGAGGAAAAACTATGACTGCTACCTATGCTGTGTCTTCTAAGCCAATGACTTTTGCTGAGTTTCTGGAGTGGAAACCTAACAGACGATACGAACTACACAACGGAGTTGCGGTTGAGATGCAACCCACAGGGAAACATGATGAAATCAGTGGTTTTCTTGCCATCGAATTGGCATTAGAAATCCGCAGGTGCAACCTCAACTATTTTCTAGGTCGGGACACCTTGATCAAGGCGCCGGAAGGCGATACTGCCTACGCTCCTGATGGGGTGGTGATTGACCGTACCGCCTTGGCCAGAGAACCCCTGTGGCAGAAATCCTCGACGCTCATCCACGGAACCTCTATTCCTCTTGTCATTGAAATTACCAGCAACAACTGGCGAGATGACTACTGGCATAAGCTGAGTGACTACGAGACGTTAGGTATTGCCGAATACTGGATCGTTGACTACCAAGCGTTGGGGGGTCGTCGGTACATTGGCGAGCCGAAGGTTCCCACAATCTCGGTTTTCCAACTGGTCAATGAGGAATATCAGGCGCAATTATTTCGGGGCAATGACCGGATTCGCTCTAAAGTTTTCCCTGAATTAAACCTCACGGCTGAGCAGATTTTTCGGGCTGGAGCCTAGCATGGTCAAGGCACTTCCGCCCGTATTAACTCGTGGTCAGAGGCAACTTTTTCCAGCCCATTGGCAGAAGCATATCGAATTGGCTGATATATGGCTACCACCCTTCTGAAAGACGTTCCACAATATCCCGACGGGACAACACCTTTTCGCAGGTCTCCCATCTTGGGCCTTTGGGTTCAACTGTGCTTGCGTAGCGCAGCTCAAAAGCGTTGGCCTGTTTCTTGCGCTCTGTAAACTCCTGCAATTTGGCCTCCAGAGTTTCGATATTCTCAATCCACTCATCTTCGATAGTATCGGGCAAAGAACCGAACAAGTCGTAGCGATCTTTCATCCGCTGAGAAAGCACCTCGTATACCTTTTCGTCGTGGGTACCGTGGTACACCAGGTTGAGCATGTCCACACGGTCGCGGGTCTGACCAAAGCGCTTGATCCGCCCAATGCGCTGCTCTAGGCGGGAAGGATTCCAAGGGAGATCAATGTTGATCAGCGTGCCCAAAGTTTGGAGATTCAGACCTTCACAAGCAGCATCGGTGGCCACCACCAGCCGAATGGTACGCTCTCGCACGGCTCTCTTGATATCTTCCCGCTCTGCGCTCCGCCATTCTCCGGCAAAAAACAAACCCGACTTGTGGGCGCCTGCATAGAGAGCCACACTTTCTTGAGGCAGACGTTGGCTCAGGTTGTTGGCCACCCAATGGGCGGTATCAAAATACTGGCTGAAAATGATGCATCCCAAGTCCAGCCAGTGTCGTTCCTGTAGGAAATAGAGGACGGCATCGAGTTTGGGATCCGTGCTCTTTTGGCTCAAGACGCTAACAATGCGCTCCAAATGGGCATATTCTGCCTCTAAAATCTCTGGAAGGTTGTCTAACAGCCAATCTTCTTCTCCGTCCTCCTCAAAAAAACGCCGCTTTTCCAGTAGTTTCTGAGCCGTAGATAGGCCGCTGGCAATACTGGAGCAGATCCGGCTTTGCATGATGCTTTTCATAAACCCAGCGGATTGGGTACGCTGTCTCAAAGCCCTAGCAAAATCTTGGGCAGCTTCATAGGCCACATCAAATTCGGGAGAAGTGAGCAAACCCAGCCCACAGAACATGGGCAATTGCTCTCCCTCGCTCGGCCAAATATCGACGGCAATCCGCTCAAGCAAGCCCAATTCTTCCAAGGTAGAGCGTTTTCGCAATACGGTATGGCGCAGAATTGGGTTGTGTCGCTGGAAAAAAGTCAGCCCCTGTTGGCGCTCTTCCAGGGCATCTCGCAGTTCTTGGCGGGTGAAGTCCTCCAATTCCGTCAGGGGCTTATCTGTGAAGTGTTGACCTTTGAAGAGCTTCAGATCGCTGCGGATGTGGTCAAACAAGGGATCCTCAACAGATGGCGGCAGAGGATTGCGGAGCAAATTCCAGGCAAAATGCTCGTCGGTCACTGCTTGTTGTCCTGTCAAGATGGGCAGGATCCTTTGCGTCTGCTGCCACAACTGCTGATGCCGTCGTCCCAACACATGCTCGGCACCGCTGTTGAGCACTCCCAGCAGATCCCACAGTTCCTCAACATGGGTTTGGATGGGGGTGGCTGTGCCCAAAAGGACGTGCTTGGACTGGGTGGCCGCCTTGCCCATAAAGTCCAAGAGATTGTTGGGTTTGGGATCCCTTACCGTGACACCACGGGTACAGCGGGCGCGGTGAGCCTCATCCAGGACAATCGTGCCAAAGCGTCGTTCCAAAAGGCATTGGGCTTCGGGGGCATTGTGAAAGATGAGACCCGTAGAAACAATACCAATTTGATAGGGGCAACGGCCAATACCTTCAGCACCCTTGGTTTTGATGATGTGCCCATTGGCATCTTGCCATACCTTGCGGTTGGAGAGCCACACAGCAGAGGGAATGCCCAGTTTATCTTTGAGTTCCACTTGCCACTGCTGGCAGAGGGTAGCCGGACAAAGAATTAAGGCTGGCCCATCTTCCAAAAGGCACGCCACCATCGCCGCAACCGCCAAAGACAAGGTTTTACCCAGCCCCACTTCATCTGCCAGAATGAGTCGCACTGCGCCATACAGCTCTCGGTGTTCCAGGAACATTTCCACAAACGACTGCTGCCATGGTTTGAGAACCTCACCCCGGCGATAGAGAGGGGCTTCCACCAATGCGGCTCCAGGAACATCGACAGGTTGCAAGTCTTGAAGAAATACCTCTACCTTGCGAGATAATCGCCCCACCTCTTCCACAATCGCTTCTGGCAGAGGAACACTCCGTTCCCACAGGTACTGAAACTCCGCTTCGACCCAAGCAACCCCTTCTGGCGACTGGTCTTCCCAGACAATTTCGTAATGCTCTTGCCATCCCTGCCGCGTTTCGTTGAGGCTGCCGATAAAAGCAGATTTGGTGCCATCTCTTGCCTCAATAACACCTGCTTTGCCGTGGAGAAAGGGGGCATCTGCGGCTGACACCACTCGCACTTCCACTTTGCCGCTTTTGAGGATTTCGTAAAGTTGACGGTAGCGGGGGCGCTGTAATAGGCTGGTGATCGATTCTCCTTTCTCTTCGTTCCATTTTTCTTTGAGCGCCATTTCTCTGGCCTGGCGGGAAGCTTTGCCGATGGCAATATCCCAGGGATCCAAGTCGCTGTTACAGACGATCTGCACCTGCTCGATGTGTGTAATCTCTTCAGTCACCAATTCAAAAATAGAAGAGCGAAAGTACCCAGCAATGCGCTTGTAGGTGCGTGCCTTTGCCAGGCGATCTTTGAGAAAGACATGGCTGAGCCGCTGCTGGCGGGAACTGAAACGGCGTAGGAAAGAAGTGCTGGACATGGCGGGCTGGGGTAAAATTGTAACAATACTCTAGCCTTAAAATGAGCAGCCGAAGGCGCAAGCAGCGTCTTTGCAGAATAAGCTGATCAGCGCAAGGTAGCCATGTCAACCGTACAAGAGTCTGCAGGCTTTCAGGGCAGAGAGAAGCGCAGCATAGGAGTATCCGAAGCACAAGCGCGGCTTATTCAAGAGAAAATTCAATCCGTCTTTGGCTCGGATCTGTGGGCTATTGTTGTCTATGGATCCCGCGCCAATAATTCATGGGTTCACGGCTCTGACCTCGATTTATTAGTAATTGCAGAGAATATACCCGATTGCAGAAGCAGAGATGACTTACTGCTTCCTACCTGCAGGGATCTAGAAAAACTTCTTGGCTTGGAGATAAACTTTATCTTGCTAAAGCCCACAGAGCTATGCAGGCCAGCCAGCTTGACTTATGAAGTGGCTACCAACCACCACATCATCTATGAAAAGCAGAACTGCATCACGCAGATCAGGGATATAGTCAATCAACTCATCTGTGACAGTTTAATTACGTATAAAGTATGCCGGGGGATCCCCTATTGGGTGAATAACGATGAGAAAGAAATTAGCAAGAGACTACTATCAAAGGGCTAATTATCGCATCCAAGCGTTGTCATTCTTCTATGAGGTTGGCGATTACGCTGATGTAGTTCGGATGTGCCAAGAAATCATTGAGTTATTCATCAAAGCTTGCCTAATCATTAAGGGAATAAACTACGGCAAAACCCATGACCCTGGTGGCCAAGTAGCAGAAAATAGAGAACGGTTCCCAGAGCTTTCTGACGAGGAAATAGCCTTGCTGGAAAACATATCATTTGAGATGCGCAAAGATAGGGAGTTGGCTTTTTATGGAGCTGTAGATATTGTCCCCTTGGAATACTACAAACAAAAAAATGCGGACAAGGCTATAGCTTATGTTAACCAAATAAAGTCGATTGTCGAGAAATACTTTAACTCAGATGCTGAGCTTGAAGGAAGCCCTGACAATACAACTTGTGAGTGAGTTAATCCTATAACTTCTTCTTCAACCCAAGCGTTCATTTCTGATAAGGGCGAGCAAGATCCCGGCGGCTGAGGACTCTTCTGGATAGCGGTGTTCTCGCTTGCGGGCAATGTATTGACAAAAAGCCACCAAATCATCCCGGCGCATGTGGTAGTTGGGCACCAAAGACCGCAGGTGTTCCATCACCTCATCGCTATCCGCCTCTTTCTGCAGTTCGTAGAGAGCAAACAAAACGGCTCGCAGTGCTGAGCGGCCAAATTCGCCCTCAAAGCTGCTCTTCTTGAAGTCTAGAGCATTTTTGAGTCGGGCATTGTTGGGCTGCTGAGAGGCCATCAATTTGCCATAGTCGCCAACTCGAAATGCCTTGGCAAAGTTCTGGTAGTTGTCCAGCTTCTTCAGCCCTACCGCTTCCAGTTCCATCATTTTCAGATAAAAGCGCTCTGCACCACAGCACCCCTCCCACACCCCCTGCGCGATGTCTTCAGGTACAAGATGCTCATTGGCAACCTGCACGGCATAATCAATAATTTCCCGAACGATATCTCTTTCGCCTTTGGGTCGGGGGCGCAGGGCTGCTGCCACCATATCCTGTCCATCAATGCGCCGGTAGCCCGTCAATACCCGCAATGCTGCCGCATAACCTGCCATTTGCAAATCGGCATCTTCAAACAGGTTTTCGGTGCGCCCCTTGCCTTGGGTGCTTTGATTTAGCCCCACCATGGTTTCAATCTGATGGGCAACTTCTTGCCGCACCTCTTCCACCAGCTCATCCCGATAGGCAGAAGTATCTTGCAACCGCTTACGCGCCACCAGCAACACCGTGCCTTGCACATAACCGCCCTTTTTGAGTTCAGAAGTGGTTTCGGTGGCAATGTACCAAGCGGCTGTAACTTGCAAGCCCGCCCCCCACATGATGCTGGCCATATCCGACCACACTTCGGCATCCTGATGGGTGAACATCACAATTTGCAAGCCGTTGTCGGGCATATGCTTTGCTAAGGCAGTGTAGGCAGCAATCATATCCTGACGGAACTTTTCCCCCTTGCCCTGAATGGCTAAAGCTCTGCGACTGTCCCATACCCAATCGGCAAACTCCTTGGGGGGATTCTTGCGCAACCACGCGATGAAAAATTCCGTGATCTCGTGGTAATGCACTGCATCCGCATACGGTGGATCAGTGATGAAAATGTCACTGGACTCAAGAACTTCCCTGGCAGGTGAAGCAACTATAGAGCTTGAGGACAGGATTTGAACTTTACCCTTGTTCCAATCTGTACTAAGCGTATGATTCTCGTAGTATTTGACACCTCGTATTCCCCAATCAAAAAATGTATTGAGAGCCTGATTTGTGAAAACATGACATACCTTGTCACACCCTTGATTTGGATCCCATACAGTTAAACGTCCTGACCAATCCAATGACTTTGAGAAAATCAAGGCAAGTTCTGAGGCTCTTTTTTGATATTTGATGTTCTTAGAATAAAGCGCATTCACAAAAAGCTGTCGTGCATTAAACAAATGATGCCAATAAGTCCAGCCCCGCTCCCAAATTGGCTGACTTGTATTGTATCCAGGTTCAATCGGCATATCGGGAACCAGACCAGCTTCTTGCCAAGCGGCGAGGTTTTCTCTAACGATTTGCTCTACTTTGCGCTCTCGTTCTAGGTCGGCGGGGGTGACGCTGGCGAAAAAGGTTTCTTGACGGCTCTTGCCCAATGTTTCGGCGGTGATCCACTGAATGCAATACAGCCGTTCCTGAAAAATGTCGTCGGGGCGGGGCATAAAATCGTGCTTTTCCCAACGGCGCAGTTTATTGCCAGTCGTGCCATCGGGAAGGCGGTAATCGCCTCGGATGGTTTTAATAGGCGTGCGGTACTCTTCTCCATCCAGAACGTAAACCAAATCGCCATCCTGAACGGTGCCCTTGGCAGCGGCTTTCATTTCCGCTTCGCTGACCCCGGATACAATTTCAATTTCAAAACGTTTTTGGTCGTAATTGGGGATTAACTTGGCCACCACATTGCGGGTTTTGCTGATCACCCAACTGGGAGCCATTGGCACCATCCAGCCGGTGTGGGGGCAACGGGTTTCTAGGCAGTATAGGTAGGCTTTGGCGCGGTTGCCGTGCTCATCATGCTCAATGCCTAGAGCAGTAATTTCCCGATCCACCGCCTCAGCCACTGCTTTTTGGGCTGCTTCAATTTCCCGACGGGTGGCTTCATCGGCTCCCACGATATTCAGCGCTCCCCAAGTGAGCATACAGGCAATGGGATTGAGGTCGCTGGCATAGACATCGCATCCCAGCCTTGCCGCCTCAAAGGGGATTTGACCGCTCCCGCAAAAGGTATCCCCTACTCGTGGGCGATGGCCAAACCGCAAGATCCCCAGTTGCTCCACCAATTCCGGGAAACTGTGGGCATTTGTCCCCAAATGTTGGTTCACCCGATCCCAAATGGGGCCGTAGAGGGTGGCATCGTCGCATTCTTCCGGGCGTTTGCAGAGTTCCAGTTTTTCGAGGTAAGAGCCTTGTGCCAATTTGGGTTTATCCCGTTGCGATTTCAGACGGCGTTCCAAACTGCTGTCAGCAATGCCCATCAGCAACTCAAACACTTCCAGATCGCCTTCGGGGTTATCTGTGGCAGGTAGCAATGCCCCCAACACACAGGCTTTGGCAAGGATCAGGGGTTTGCGCCCTTTCCAGTAGCTCCCCAACGCCGTGAGGGTTTGGCCAGCCCCAGCTTTGCGTTCCTTTTGCGCTTCGGCGCTGATTTTTTGGGCAGGCAAGAGCCGCTCGATCAAACTCGGCTTATCTTTCCAAGCAAGGGGGATGATGGACAGGGGAGATCTCCGGCGATACCATCGATCATGGTAGCTCTTAGGGCCCTAAGCCGTGAACTGGGAAGACTATATTCATTCGGATCCCGATATTCTCCTGGGTAAACCAGTTTTCAGAGGAAGTCGCCTATCGATGGAATTTATTTTGGGGCTATTTTCGGCAGGCTGGACGGAAAAGCAGATTTTGGAAAACTACCCTACGCTGACTCCAGAAGCACTTAGGGCTATGTTTAGCTATATCCAAGAATGTATGCGTGAAATGAACTTCTACAGTTTTTCAGATAAAGTTAGTTGATGCAATTTCTCGTCAATGAAAATTTTCCACGCTTAAGTATCTGTCTATTGCGAGATGCTGGCTTAGATGTGGCATCGCTCTCAGAGGAAGCTCCAGGTACTAAAGATTTCGAGGTCTTGGCTAGAGCTGCACAAGAGAAGCGGATTATATTGACTTTTGATCGGGATTAGCGTCCTTTGTAAGTCTAGCTTGTCCAAATCTGGAATGGACTCTGGAAGAGCGTTAAACAACTTGCGAAACTGGGCAGTGGTGCGAGATTTCACAGCGTTTCGGGGTTTAATTCTTCCGTCTTGCCTGCTTGATACTCGGCTATTGCCTCGGCACCGAGTTTTGCTAACATATCCGCTGAAGAAGCAAAGGATTCTTCCCATCGCTGATCGTCTTCTAGCTCATCAAGAATCAGGCTGGCAATTGCATTTTGCTCCTCTGTGGGTAGAGCTTTTAACTTGCTAATCGCTTTCTCCAGCAGTTCTGTCATCATTTGCATTCTCCCAAATAGGCGGTTTTATCTATATAACTTAATCTCTTAGCTTTGTCGTGCCAATGGTTGCTTCACTATCCCAAAAGGGCGAGGGATCTTCTTGCAAGCAGGATAACAGGCTGAGTTGATCGGCTTCTACGGCTTCGCTACGCAAGCTATCGGAACAAGCTGGCTGGTATGGGCGCTTGACCGGAGTGGGCACACTCAGTTCCGTCAAGGGATTTTCTGTGAGGGCATAGCGCAGGGCTTTGCGCCAACCGATATTCCCGTGATCGACACCCCCTGTCGCCGCTGCTGTCATGGTGTAAAGCCACCAGCGCTCTTCTGGACGCAGCCCTCTCCAGTTGCGAATGGCATTGGGGATCGCCTCCGGTTTGGCCCGTTCTACTGCCCAAGCCAGCACCAGCAATTCCTTCCCCAGCAGACGTTCTACGAGGTTGCGGCCAGTTGTCCAACGGCTCGGATTCATTTTTTTCGCCCGCAGGCGGTCATTAAACTCTTGTTTGAGATCCTCAGCAATCTGGCTCCAGATAGACCGGCTGAGAACACAGCGCTCCGCAATGTCCGGCTGTCCGTTGATGCCCGCCTTGATGCCATAGACTTCGTAAATCAGCACAGGAGCGGTTCTGCCGGCAGGTATTTCGACCACAAAGTGGTGGGGATCAACGGTTTTGGGACAGCCGAACCCCACCGTCTCCCATTTTTTATCGCTCACTGCTCTACCTCTCCCGGCTCAGGATTGATTTCCAACCGATGCAAAAAGACTTCCAAATCGTGGCCGCTGCTGAAGTGTAGGTCGTCCAAGCGCAGACTCACCTCTGCCGTCTC
Organism: Thermostichus sp. OS-CIW-31; assembly: GCF_054060305.1. Classification (NCBI taxonomy): domain Bacteria; kingdom Bacillati; phylum Cyanobacteriota; class Cyanophyceae; order Thermostichales; family Thermostichaceae; genus Thermostichus; species Thermostichus sp. OS-CIW-31. The sequence continues at coordinate 15,265 of NZ_JBSSDA010000028.1, forward strand.
ATTGCCCAAAGCCTGACGTGCTATCGCAATAAACTGCTCAATGTCTTCCGCTTTTACCACCATATCGCTTCCAAACCGGGTGGTGATGGCTCGGTTCCCTTCCCCCACGGTTAGGGAGATCCCACCCGCCAGTTGCACACCCAAAGCCTTGCTCTGATTGATGGCCGTATAACTCGCCTTATTTCCTTGCAGGTTGAGGCGCTTGTGCAGCTTAGCCGGTTTGTTTTTGTCAATCACCGGCCCTTTTTGGTCGAGCGCCGGGATCGTGAAGTTGCGAGTGGTGCTCACCCCTTGATCTTCGGCGTAGGCATAGATGGTAACGGCTTCTGATCCCTCTAGTTCGATGGGGCCAGTGTAGAGGGTGCCTTCCCGTGGGTTAATGCCCGTGGTGTTCCAGCGAATTTGACCACGGGGTTTCACGGTTAGCTCTACGGTGCGCTTGCCGCCGCCAATACGAGGCTGGTGGGTGAGGGTCAGCGTATTCTTCCAAGCATAGACATCCCCTGTCTCGTGCCGGCCATCCGGGTCAATGGCGACAAACCACAGGGCAGTGTCATCGGTTGTCCAGATCGTATCGGGCACCACAGGGCTGTTGGCATCCACATTGGGCGTGTAGTCGTAGTGAACACGGCCATTTTTGCCCGCATCTCGAGGCAGAATTTCCAAGGTAGCCGTACCGGTGCGGTCATCGTATTCTCGCTGGGTGATGGCTACGGATGTGCGGGGGGGCGGAAAGGGCCCCTTTTCGATGTATCCATCTTCGGTGTACCGCCAGCGACCTTGGCTGACGGCTATCTGCCGCAGGGTATCCATTCCTTTGGGGGGCAACCAGGGCCAGCGCTCGTTGGTGATGGTGCGGGAAACCACGTCTCGCCAAGGGATACGCCGCTCTCCCCCTGCCGGCCACAACAGGTCTTCTGCTCGCGACAGCAACGCCTCGGCATTGGCTTCCACATCGACATACAGCTTGGATGCACCGACATCGGATAGGGCTTTTTCGATCTGCTCTTCAGCATGGAAGGTATTGCCCGTAAAGGTCATGGAGAGCTTGGTAGGAGTCAGTTTGCCCTTGATGGGGTAATAGACCCGATTGAACAGGCTGACCACAGTGGCGTTAAAGTCGTAGGCGGCTTGTTCGGCCTCTTCCTCCAGTTCTGCTTTGTGGGGGGATTTGTCTCCACCGGTTTCTTCCAGTACTCGGGCAACGGCCCACAAACGACGGGTTTTGTCTTCTAGGCTGGCCAGATTGGAGCCATCTCCGGTAACCACACAAAAGTTGTTCTTCTCGGGAACACTTTCCCAAAACTGCTGGGCCTCTTCTGGGGGTGTTTTGCTGTCTGGGCTGAGTACCAGGCACACCCGCGGGCCATTGAGGCGAATCTCATCAATTTTGGGCAGGGCTTGCACCTCTTGATAGGCAATCCGCCGTTGGGGTCGGAAAATTTCTTCCAGCCGCCGCTTCATTTCCGCATCAATTTTCGGCTGGGGAGCGTTGCGGGCACGGCTATCAATGCGCTTACGCAGGTTCTCGATGTTGGAAAAGTACCAAGCATCGTTTTCTTTGCGGTGCAGGTACCAGGCGTTGGCACGGAACGCTTGAAAAGCATCCTGAAATTCGCTGACATTCCGCTGAGGAGCTACTAGGTATTCCAAAAATTGCCCCTCGGTAAAGCCTTTCACGGCATCAACTGATTCAGACAGAGAGGCAGTCAACAGCAGGGCAGCAATCTGACTGGCAGCATCATGGCCCAGTTTTTGATCCACCAGTTCAGCGACAGCAGTGCCATTGGCCGCAATATCGTGGGCAATCGCTCCCTGTAGATTGCTGATTTTGTTGATCTCTTCCCGCACATCTGGGATGTTGAGGTTCAGATGCTGGCAACCGATCAGGTAGACATCGTTGCTGGGACGCTCCCATACCGACTGGATTATTTTTGAAACAAACTGCATCAAGCCGCGAGTTTGACGGTAGCTTTCGTTTTCCTTAAATAGGGCAATGATGTGCTTAACCGAAGGATGGAAAGGGTAAGAAGCATGAATTTCGGCGGCAATTTGTTCGGCAGTTTTGGCAATTGATTTGGCTCTGGCTGCATCTCCCAGCACTTTTGCGTAGGCAGAAGCAACTGCATCAATGGTTTGTACATTGGGCAGGGAGCTAAATAGCCGCTTGCGGAGAATGTCGTAAATTTCCGATGTGCCCAGGTCTACCGGTGTGATGGATCGCGCTTGGCGGTTGGTTTCTTGAGCGAAGTTACCGATTGCTTTTTGCAGTTCCCGTGAGGCTCCTTCGTAGCTGCCGGATAGGTTGGAAATGACAATGCAGCAGCGCTTTAACTTCAAGGCGGCACTCAGCAGGTTCGATAGGGCGTAGGTTGTCACTTGCGCCAATGTACCTCCGCCCACCATGCGGGTAATGGCGTAGTCGAAGTAGGGCGGCAGCTCGTCCAATAGAATGAGGGTGGGTTCATCTCCAATTAAATCAATCCAATCCTGCTCACTGGGGGCATCTGCTCCGTGCTGCCAAAATTTGACAAAAGCCTCTTCTTTCCCCAGTTGCCGGGCAATCTCTCCCCAAATAAACCGTTGCTCGAACTTGAGGCGTCCATTGATGGCAACCAGTTTAGCGTCGGCAAAAGGAGCATCTTGAGTGATGTCTGGCACAACCTCGGCACGCAAAGCGGCATCCCGCGCCAGCAACCCTAGGGCAATCATGGAGTGGGTTTTACCACCCCCCATCGCCTGTTTGAGTTCAAACACCGCTTGGTCGGAGCGACCTGCCAGCCGTTTGAGCCCCTGACGCAGCAACAGATCCATCCCGCGGGTAATGTGGTTTTTGGCGAAGAATGCCCGGGCATCCTCTGCTGTATGCTCGATAACATTCGACAGATTTTCAATTTGCTCAACTATGGCGTAGTTCAAGGCCATAGGATGAATTTGACAAACGTCTTTGACGGTGGGAATCATTGCGGCTAGCTCCTGCTACTCAAGATGGTGACCCTCTCTTCAACTAAAGGAACTGTGGGGGGTGTTCAGTATTTAGCAGAGGTAAACTACCCGGCTCCGACCGCTAAGCGGTACGGAGCGGGCTTTCAGTAGCCCTGAGCCTGCTCTGCTCTACCAGAGAACAAAACAGGCCCGAACCTCTAGGCTGGTTTACGGCAGCCCCCAAGAGCGCAATCACATTCGCACCATTCAAATCCGCATCCCCTTCCCATCCACAGTGCCCACACTTGAACGACTTACCACTGCGGTAGGATTGCGCAGGATCGGGATGGATGTGTAAACACTTGTGACAGGTCTGCGACGTGTAAGCAGGCGGCACAAGAACCAGAGAAACCCCTGCAACCCTCGCCTTGTATTCCAGAAACTGACGTAGTTGGTAGAACGCCCAACTGTTGGCCCTGCGCCGCTCGGCTTTGCTGCGTGGCTGTTGATTGACCCTTTCCCGGATCCCTGTCAGGTCTTCCAGGGCGATAGCGCTGTTGGTAGCTTTTGCCCTAGAGACAATAGCTTTGGAGATGCGATGATTGACCCACGTTTTTGCTACGCAACGCTGACGCGACTGAAAGCGTCTCTCCTTGCCAGACAGCCGTTGCAACAGTTCTCTGCATCTGCGCCGCGAACTGCGTGTGCCCTTACTGGCTTTACGTTGGAGTACCGCCCTCAACCGGGAGTAGTGGTCTCGGACTCTGCTCAACTGCTGTCCATTCCAGTTATCACCCTCTGACGTATGGGCAATATCTGTCCTCCCCAAGTCCACCCCCAGCACTCTACCCGTGCGTTGCGGTGGGGATGGCTCCGTTTCCACACAGATCTGAATAGAGTAGGAGCCGTCTTTACGCTTGACCAGAGTGGCAGATTTGGGATTGGAGCCCGCCAGCCGTTCTCTCTGGTAGCGGCCAATCGCCAGCTCAAAGCGCTCCCGACCCTCCACCGTGGTCAGCGACACCGACCAGTCTTTCTCGCGGAACGAAAAGATACGAGCGTCGTAGGTAGCGAAGCCACCCTTGAACGCTTTGACGGGGCGGTTTTTCTGTCGGGCAACTTTACGGGCGCCGGCCAGCCGTCTGCAGACCTGCTGAGCCAAGTTACTGGACAAGCCGAACCGGGCACGGATTTCGCGGTAGCACAGAGACTGAAGCTTAACGGCGTTGGCGACTTTCTCGGGTGTGTTTTGGTTGACCCAGTTCAAGGCTTGGCCAAAAGCCTCCAAAGTCGCGTCCAATTTGGCGGCTTGCGACTGGGACACCTTGAGCTTGCAGGATACGGTCAGGACTTGGGTCATGGTTCTATTGTGACTTCCGCATTCCTCCCGGCACTGACCCTACGGGTACAGTGCGGGGCTCCTGCGATTTCTAGCTGACACAGGCAGGCAAGGGCGGCTGTTCGATATTCATGTCCCGCCTTGTTTGGGATGCGACGGTCAGGATGGGGATCCCTCTGTGAGGATTTGGTTAACCTTTTCTGTCCACTGGGGATCTTCAGGTGCAATCACTATGCTCTTGGGTCGGGATCCCAGTTCCCGATAGATGGGCTCCACTGCGGGAGTGCCCCGCAACTGCCAAGCTATGTCTTTGAGCTGTTGAGTGGTCAAGGTCGATAAATCAAGGATGGTCATGTGGATAGCTCCCCCTCTGGGCCAGTGAATCTCTGTAGCTTCGACCCGTTGGGCTTTACCTCAAGATAAACGGAGAGGGTGGGATTCGAACCCACGGTGGCGTCAACCACGGCAGTTTTCAAGACTGCTTCCTTAAACCGCTCGGACACCTCTCCAAATTGCCGGGATCCCCAGGCTTTACTTATGTTACGCAATGGGTTTCTGGCTTTGCAATCGCTGCCGACCACAACCCCCACAGATTTACCCGCCACTGCCGCCGGAGACCTGAGTGGACGCCTGATGGTTGCGAATGGCCCGCTTGACCAAATTGAGGAAGGCAAAGGCCCGTTGGTCGGTGGGATCCAAGCGCATCACCGCTTGAAAGGCTGCTTCCGCCTGTTGCAGAACGGCCAGATCGATTTGTCCGTCCTCATCGGCTTCCAGTTGGGCCTTTTGCAAGAGGAGAGCCCCTCGATTGTAATGGGCTGCCACATGGTTGGGATCTGCCGCCAAAACGGCTTCCAGCTCTGTCAGGGCCGGATCCAGATAGCCGCTCATGCCCAGTACCCAGGCCAGCTTGTAACGAGCTTCGGTATGGGTTGGATCGGCAGCAACCGCCTGGCGAAACGCTTGGATGGCAGCCTGGAAATCGCCCGCTTGTACCGCTGCGATGCCTTCTTGGTAGCTGTCGTGAGCCATGAGCAAGTTGGGGGTTGACTGGGAAGCTGGCATGAGGAAGGGATCCCTTACCTGTAGATTAACCCTTGCCAAACGTGTTGCCCCCAATTCCCATCCCAGGTACCGAGAACAGAGCCGTGCCCCCGCTGGTTTACCGTCTTTTCCCTCTTGGGGGTGCCATCTGCAGCAGGAGAAACTGCCGCGGCAAGAGATTGGAGATTGCGCAAAGCCTGACCTGCATAACCTGCGCCCCTTCCTAGGATGAACATAGCCATTGATTGGGTGTGAACCATGAATGCCAAACTGCTTTTCCTACCGCTGGCTTTGGGGCTGTCTGTAGCTCCGGCCACCGCCGTTTTTCCGCAAACCCTGGGCATCTACCCTCCTTTACAGAGGCTGCAACTGGCCGATACCCGTCAGTTGGATGCTGGCACTCGCTCCATCATTGTCAACCCCGTTCCTTCCGACCTGCGGGTGAATCTGGAGCTGGATCGGCACGGGTCTAACCCCATCTACCGGCCTGGCGAGCCGATTGCCATTACCCTGAGCACCAACCGCGATGCCTACGTTTACCTGTTCAGCATCCAAGCCGATGGCCGTACCCATCTGATTTTGCCCAACCGCTTTTCCGGTGGCAACGAGTTTCTGCGGGCCGGAGAAGTGCGCACCTTCCCGCCGCCAGGGGCCAGCTATCGGTTGACCATCGCTCCACCCTTCGGCCAAGCCCAGGTGTTGGCGGTGGCCTCTCCCCGTCCGCTGAACTTCCAGGAGATTGCCTCTTTTGAGCAGAGTGGCTCCTTTGCCGACGTGCGGGTGCGGGGATCCCAACTGGGCAATGCCATTGCCCGCGCCATCATCGTCGAGGGGATCCCTTCGGACCAGTGGGTGACGGCCACTCGGTTCTATCGGGTTGCCCCGCGCTAATCCAAGCTCTGAGACCTCAGGTGGATGGCCCGCACAGGATCCCCTTCATCGGGTATATGACCAGCCCCACCGTTCAAGCTGGGAAGGAAGTCAACCACCCCAAAGGCTGCCCAAAGATTGGGTTCATCTGCCACAATGAGAGCAGCCAAAAGTAGTCCCGGCTACGTTTCTCCTGTGTGGTTCTGGGTCAGCCGTTCTATGTCCCCTTCCTCCAAGCCCCTGAGCGAGCAGATTCGCAGCATTGACGACCATCTCTCCCGCCGCCCCCTGGATCTGGATCCGGCGGGCTATTTCGTCATCTACTTGGATCGGGAGCAGAACCTCATTTGCGCCAAGTACTACAGCACCGTCATCAATGAGCGGGGGCTGGCCACCGATCCGGAAACAGGAGCTGTGATCCCGGCAAAGGGCTCCGTCAACCGATCCCCTGAACGGGTGTACGTTGGGCGCACGGCCAAAGAACTGTGTGTGCAGATCTTTGAAAAAGAGCAGGAGAAAGTGGTCTCCCAGCTCAGCCATGCGGCCTACTTGGGCAGGGAGTTTCAAAAAGCTGAAGCTGCCCTGATCTCCGGCGAGGAGTACATCCAAGACTGATCCCTTCCCAGAAAGCTCACTTTCGCAAGACTACATCATCCCCTTAGGTGCAGAGCCAGCCGCCGGCTTGGGCTCAGGCTTTTCCACCACAATCGCTTCGGTTGTGAGGTACATTCCGGCTATGGAAGCCGCGTTTTGCAGCGCTGAGCGCACCACTTTGGCCGGATCCACGATCCCCTGGGCAAACATATCCACATAGGTTCCGGTCAGGGCATCGAAGCCAAAGGGCATCTCCTTCTCCAAAACCTTTTCCACCACCACTGACCCTTCCAGACCGGCATTGTGGGCAATCTGAAAGAGAGGGGCCTGCAAGGCTCGGTAAACAATTTCTGCCCCCACCTGTTCTTCGGCATTCAACTTGGCCTTGAAAGCCGGGATCCCTTTGGAGAGGTGCAATAGCGTCGCCCCGCCGCCAGGGACGATCCCTTCTTCCACCGCAGCTCGGGTGGCATTTAGGGCATCCTCAATGCGCAGCTTGCGATCTTTGAGTTCGGTTTCAGTGGCAGCCCCCACTTTGATCACCGCCACTCCCCCGGCTAACTTGGCGATGCGTTCTTGCAATTTTTCGCGGTCGTACTCGGAATCGGTGGTTTCCAGTTGCTTGCGAATTTGAGCCACTCGCTTTTCCACCGCCGCTTTGGTGCTGCCATCGGTCACGATGGTGGTCTTGTCTTTGGTGACGGTGATCTTGCGGGCTACCCCCATCATGTCCAGAGTGACCTTATCCAACTTGATGCCCACATCCTCAGAGATGAGCTGCCCGCCGGTGAGAATGGCGATATCTTCCAGCATGGCTTTGCGCCGATCCCCAAAAGCCGGAGCCTTGACCGCCACCGCATTGAGTACCCCCCGCAGGCGGTTCACCACCAATGTGGCCAGAGCCTCTCCCTCCACATCCTCCGCAATGACCAGAAGAGGCCGACCCTCGCGGGCCACCCGCTCTAGGATGGGCACCAGATCTTGCAGGCTGGAGATCTTGTTGCTGGTAATCAGCAGATAAGCATTCTCATACTCGGCCACCATCCGCTCCGAGTCTGTGACGAAATAGGGGGAAATGTAGCCGCGGTCAAACTGCATCCCCTCCACCACGTCCAACTCGGTTTCCAGCGACTTGGATTCTTCGACCGTGATCACCCCATCTCGCCCTACAGCATCCATGGCCTTGGCGATCATCTCTCCCACTTCGCTGTCATTGCCGGCAGAGATAGTGGCTACTTCGGCGATGGTTTTACGGCCTTCCACAGGCTTGGCATGAGCTGCAATTTGCTCCACCAAGTAGGCAGTGGTCTTTTCAATGCCGCGCCGCAGAGCCACAGGGTTGGCGCCCGCCGAGATGTTTTTGAGCCCTTCCCGCACCATGCTTTGGGCCAGGATGGTGGCTGTGGTGGTACCATCTCCGGCCACATCGTTGGTCTTAGAGGCCACTTCCCGCATCAACTGGGCGCCTGTGTTCTCCAAAGGATCGGCCAACTCAATTTCCTTGGCAATCGTGACCCCGTCGTTGACGATTTGGGGGGCACCAAACTTCTTCTCCAAGACCACGTTGCGTCCTTTGGGGCCAATCGTAACCTTGATTGCATCCGCCAGTTGGTTGATGCCCTGCTCCAATGCCTTGCGGGCCTCTTCTCTAAACAGAATCCGCTTTGCCATAGAATCCGCGATCCTCGTAAGTCTGACTGGGCTCCTACTTTGGGTACTGCCAGGCGGAGTGGGGTTCCCAGGAATCCTCCGGCTCGGCTAGCAGGGAGTTAGCACTCTAAACTCCCGAGTGCCAATCTAGCTCAAAGACGGGAGCCTGAGCAAGATGGGCAGCTCCGGAGTCACGTTTTGGCTGACAGGGGGGAGAGGGCTAGGAGTTGCCGCCGATCAGGATGTCGGGAAACTGGGCCTGGGCTTCGCTGATGGGGCGGTTGCGCCCGCCGTTTTGCCAGTAGTTGATGAGTTCGGTGGCTCGGTTAAGCAGCTCGATGCGATCCACTTCGCTGATCCAAGTTTTGCTTTCCAGCTCAGCCTTAAGCTGCTCCCAAGCGTCATCCCGCGGCCAGAAAAAGTAGTGGGTGAGGGGGCTGCGGTTTTTGGCCACCACCTGATCGACGGCAATAGCCAAATCGTTTTCCAACCAGAGGGCTTTTAGGGCGAACTTCGGCAAGGCTCTCTTCTCCTTTGGGCTACTCAACGGACGATCCGATCCTAACCAGGCAGCCTTTCATTCTGACATATGTCCTGTCCATCGGCGGGCCGAGAGCCGGAAGATGGATACGGGCTCAGCCCTGTCTGGGGGCAAAGGGCCCTAGATCACAGAGGGCTGTTTCCCCTTTCAGTACCAAGTCCCGCAGGATGGCGGCGCTGATCGGGGCCAGCAACACTCCATTGCGATAATGGCCGGTGGCAATGAGCAGATTGGCGTAGCCAGGAGCCCAACCCAGGATGGGGGCGCGCTGTCCCACTGGTCGAGGCCGATGGCCGGCCCAATGATCCAACAAAGTTGCTTCGGCCAAAGCCGGGCAGAGTCGGATGGCGCGGGCCAGCAGATCTTGTAGCGCCAGCAGCGTCGGCTCGGGATGAGGGGCCTGAAATTCCACTGTTGCCCCCACCCACAGGGATCCATCCCCCAGGGGAACCAGATGCAGATCCGCGTCGGTGACCACGGGCCCCAGGGGGATCCCGGGAGCTCTGACCCGCAGGGCCTGACCTTTGACCGCTTGCAGGGGCACCTGCAACCCCAGCTCTTTGGCCAGAGGGGAGCTGCCCAGACCTGCCGCCAGGATGACGTGACCTGCCGAGAGGGTGAGAGCGGGCGTGTAAACCGTTTGCAGGCGAAAGGGGGGATCCGAGCTGCGCTGAATCTTCTGGACAGGCTGGTGGAAGAAAAAGCGGGATCCCTTGCGTTGGGCTGCTTCCAAGAGAGCCTGGGTTAGGAGCTTGGGTTGGACTTGTCGATCCTGGGGAGAGTAGATGGCCGCCGCCAGGTCGCTGCGCAGGCCGGGCTGCAGGGATCCCACTTCGGCAAGGCTGAGCAGATCTAGGCGGTAACCTGCTTGTCGGCGGGCCACCAGGGTTTCTTGCCAAGCTTCCACTTCCTCCTCCCTGAGGAGTTTGAGAATGCCGCGCCGATTGACGGGCAAACTCCGGCCCAGGTCTTCCTCCAGCCGCGCGATTAGGGGATCGAACAGCTCCAGGCTTTTTAGACGCAACTGCACCACCTCCCCGCTAGGCTGGCGGCTGCAGATCCCCATCAACACCCCCAGCGACGCGCCCGCGGCGCCTGAGGCCGGCTCCCCGGCATCCACTCCAATGACCGACAGCCCAGCTGTGGCCAATTCGTAGGCAATGGCACAGCCCACCACCCCACAGCCAATCACCAACGCATCACAGTTCAACAGCCCGACCCTCAACGGAGACGCTTTTCGTAGTGATACTCCACAGAGTTGCTGCGATCGTGCAATTCACGAATTTCCGGCAGACGTACATAGCCGAGCCGTTCATAGACCCGATGAGCTGTCGTGAAGCGAGTATCTGTCCACAGATGCAGAGAGTCCGCCTGCTGCTGCCGAGCCGCAAATTCGGCCTGTTCAATCAAACGCCGACCCAAACCCCGACCGCGCACTGCGGGCAGAGTGTAGAGTTTTTTCAGCTCCATGCGCCCAGGGATCCCATCGGGCACAAGGCCGACACAGCCGACCACTTGATCCTGATGCTGCGCCACCCAAAGGGATCCCCCCATCTCCGCGAAAGCTGTGGCAGGCTGAAGCAACTCCGGCACCTCTTCGATGTCCAATACACAGCCTGGATACTCCGCAAAGACCACTTGCAAAATGTGGAGCAGAGCCGCACTGTCCGAGTTTTCCGCAGGACGGATGTCGAGACGGATGTCGATCTGCATCGAGCAGCGAAGAAAAAGAAATCATCGTTAAGTAAAGCTTTCTCGATTGTACCTGGGCTTGCTCGAGGACTCTGTTTTCTCTGTTTCTCAGGGAGCAGAGGATCCCTGAGGTGAGCGGCTAAGATCGCTAGCATCCCCAACCCCATCTGCCCATGGATACTGAACTGCTGGTTCCCGACGTCGCCGATCTCGTAACAGAGGATGATACCCCGGTGGATAACTTTGCCTCGGAAAAACAGCAGCGCCTCCTGACTGGAGCTCTCTACAGCGCTTTGCGCGGCAAAACCTTTTTAGCAGCGGCAAATGTAGGCATCTACACCGCCATCGGTCGGCCCCCGATTGTGCCGGATGTTTTTCTCAGCCTGGACGTCACGGTGCCGGAGCAATGGTGGGAGAAGCAAAACCGTTGCTACCTGCTCTGGCAATTTGACAAGCCGCCGGATGTGGTGATCGAGATCGTCTCCAACCGCGAAGGCGACGAGCTGGAAGGCAAGCTGAGCCGTTATGAGCAGATGCGAGTTAGCTACTACGCGGTCTTCGATCCCAATCATGAGCTGGGGCCAGAGGAGTTGCGCATTTTCGAACTGCGGGGCCGCCACTACGCGGAAATGACCGAGACCTGGCTAGAACAGGTGGGGCTGGGCCTGACGGTGTGGGAAGGCGTTTTTGAGGGGAAACAAGCTCGCTGGCTGCGCTGGTGTGATGCCCAAGGGCAGTTGCTGCTGACCGGCGATGAACGGGCTGAGTTGGAGCGGGAACGGGCGGAGCAGGAACGTCAACGGGCGGAACAAGAACGCCAAAGAGCCGAACAAGAACGCCAACGGGCGGAACAGGAACGTCAACGGGCGGAGCGTCTGGCGGCAAGATTGCGGGCTTTGGGTGAGGATCCCGATTTGGAGAGCTGAAGCCCAGGGATCCCCTTCAGCACCCACCCTCCACTACACTCAGCTAGAAATTGCAGGAGCCCCGCACTGTACCCGTAGGGTCAGTGTCGGGAGGAATGCGGAAGTTATGATAGAACCATGACCCAAGTCCTGACCGTCTCCTGCAAG
>NZ_JBSSDA010000029.1:0-25879 GCF_054060305.1 Thermostichus sp. OS-CIW-31
TAAACAGAAAGATCAACTGGTAGTAATCCGTACTGAACATATTATACATTATTTTCAGTATAGTTGAGCTTATTATTGACTAGAGTCATGCTCCGGCTGGATGGGCGCAGGCAAGGAGCAGGAACTCCTCTCAGCTCAACCCTCAAGACCCATCCTAACCGGCGACCCGATCTCGCCAAGGGGATTCTCGGTCGGTCCAACTGCCACTTCCCGCCATCTGCTGTGGGAGGCTAATCAAAACTGATGCGACCTCGATAACGCCCTATGAGGGTTAGGCCGTTGATGGGATCCGCCAAATCCGCCACAAAGGGAGGAAAGCGGGGGTTGTCGCTGATCACCTTCACCTGGGACCCAGGCAGGCGCTGCAGCCGTTTGACCAACAGATCTCCATCCATCTGAAAGACGTAAATGCCTTCACAGCCCAGGTCTCCACCCTCTTGCCGCTCCACAAAGATCCAGTCGCCATCCTCCAACGTGGGAGACATGCTATCCCCCTGCACCCGAATCAGACTTAGATCGGCAGGGTTTCCCTTCAAGTGCGTCCGCAGCCAGTTTCGCTCAAAAGCAATCACCGATTCGATCGATTCTTCCCGCACCAACACCCCCGCTCCGGCAGAGGCGGCCACATCGACAAAAGGCACATACACATACTCTGCTTTCGCGTCGGGATGCAACTGCGGGGATCCCTCCCCTGTAATCAGCCAATTGAGGTTGACCTGGCCCACTTGGGCAATTTTCACGGCCTTGTCAATGCTGGGCACGGATCCCTTCAGGTAGCTGCGCAAGGCCGTATCGCTAATTCCGGCCCGTCGCCCAAACGCATAGACGGCTTCATCGCCAATCACCCATCGCAAGCGGTCTGCAAAAGAAGAGCCAGAGGAGATGGACATCGGCTTAACGCTACATATTGTGTATAAACAGATTTTTACCACTATATCTTGACAAGTCAACAACTGGTGAAGGGCCAACGGCAGCCAGCCAACTTGGGAGTCATCTCCAAGCTGAGCGGCTCAAACGGCAGAATGGGACTCGCGCTTAATGTTGCTGGTAGGCTGGCCGTGGAATCCTACTGGCGCTACCGTGGTTTTGAGTTGTGCTCACAGCGGGCAAGAACCGAGTCGGCATGGCTCACCCTCACAAAAGGCGCACGTGGGATCTTCCCAAGTGCTGCTGAGATGATTGGCATTGGGTAGCCAAAAAGTTCGGTTCTCATATTGCCTCTAGGTCTCCTTCAAGCTGCTCTACCTCAATCCCCATGACTTCCTCTGACTTTAAGCGCTGGCTGGATAACTTCCTGATTGCCGTTGTCTTTCTGGTGTTCGCCGGGTTTGTCTGGTTTGTCTTTTCCGTAACCGGGGCTTTTCTTGGGATCCCACTGGGCTACAAACTTTGGATGCGGCTCTGGCTGCCTTTGTTTCAGCCGGCTTTGGGGATCCTGATGGCCGGGGCGGTGGTGAGCGGAGTGTGGGGCTGGCTGGAAAAACGCCGCTCCCAACAATCATGATCATCAATAGAACTGAAGATCCGGTGGCGCAGGGGAGCCCCAGACTGGCTCTATACTGGAAACGTATCTAAATGTTGAGCACCTGAGGCAGTCTGGCGTCGTGTTTGTTCTGTCCGGCTACGAGTATTTGCTGGTTTTTCTAATCGTCTGCTCTCTGCTGCCGATTTTGGCTCTGGGGGCTTCCGCGCTCTTAGCGCCAAAGCGGCGGGGATCCCTGCGGCGCAGCACTTACGAGTCGGGCATGGAGCCGTTTGGGCAAGCCTGGATCCAGTTCAACATTCGCTACTACATGTTCGCACTGGTCTTCGTCATTTTCGATGTAGAGACGGTGTTCCTCTATCCCTGGGCAGTGGCGTTTCACCGCTTGGGGCTGTTGGCCTTTGTGGAGGCCCTGATTTTCATCGCCATCCTTGTGGTGGGTCTTGTGTACGCCTGGAGAAAAGGAGCATTGGAATGGTCATGACGTCTGAGAAATCGCAAGTCTTGTTTCCGGGGGCTGCCCCCCAGGTGACTACCGACCTCTCCAACAACGTCGTTCTGACGACGGTGAACGACCTGTACAACTGGGCTAAGATGTCCAGCCTCTGGCCGCTGCTCTACGGCACCGCCTGCTGCTTCATCGAGTTTGCCGCCATGCTGGGATCCCGCTTCGACTTCGACCGCTTTGGCCTGCTGCCTCGTTCTTCGCCGCGCACGGCTGATTTGATCATCACGGCAGGTACGGTCACCATGAAAATGGCGCCGGCGTTGGTCAAGCTCTACCAGCAAATGGCTGAGCCGAAGTACGTGATCGCCATGGGGGCCTGCACCATCAGCGGTGGCATGTTCAGCTCCGATTCCTACACGGCAGTGCGGGGGGTGGACAAGCTGATCCCGGTGGATGTGTACATTCCTGGCTGCCCCCCTCGTCCAGAGGCGATCATGGATGCCATTGTCAAGCTGCGCAAGAAGATCGCCGCCGAGGACATGCGGGAGCGGGGCCGTCTGCAGCAAACCCACCGCTACTACACGGTTAAGCACAACCTCAAGCCTGTGCCGGAGATCATCACCGGCAAGTATCTGGAGAGCGAGACCCGCCAAGCTCCCCCGCCAGAGCTGGCTGCGGCCATCGGCCTGCCGGTGCCCCCGGCTTTGCAAACTGCCGACTTTAAGCGGGCGGAACAGCAGCTCAAAGCCTTGCAGGGAGGAGTGTGAGATGGCAGAGGAGAATGCCCAGGAAAAACAAGCGCCGCCATCCGCAGGCGAGCAGTCGGAACCCTTGGTGACGTTGGAGCGGGGCCCGGTTTCCCAGTTTCTGGCCGACAACGGCTTCGAGCACCAGTATTTGGGGAGAGACGCAGCGGGGGTAGAGCTGTTGGAGGTGGAGCGGGACTTTCTTCTGCCCTTGTGTACCGCCCTCTATGCCTACGGCTTTAACTACCTGGAGTGTCAGTGCGGATATGACCTGGGGGCAGGGCAGCCCCTGGTCAGCCTTTACCACCTGATCCAGCTGTCGGAGGGGGCGGATCGCCCTCAGGAGGTGCGGCTCCAGGTGAAGTTGCCTCGCCACGATCCACGGCTGCCTTCCGTATACTGGATTTGGAAGTCGGCGGATTGGCAGGAACGGGAAACCTACGACATGTACGGCATTGTTTTCGAGGGACACCCGAACCTGAAGCGGATTTTAATGCCGGAAGACTGGATAGGGTGGCCCCTGCGCAAGGACTACATCACGCCTGACTTCTATGAGCTGCAGGATGCCTACTGATTGGGGATCCCTGACCTGGTGAGCAGCGTTGAACAGGATGGGTTGAGATGTGGCCTTTTTTGCTCTTGGCAATCTATGCAGGTGGAGTTTGGTACTCGGCCCGCAAGGCGGATCGCATCTATTCGGGCTCCGGGAAGTGGGTGGTATCGGCCCTTTGGCCTGTGTTGTTGGTCTCGAACCGTCAGTTTCGCCAAAATTGGCGTCGTCCCCTGAACAAGTAAGTTTGAGTTGAGTAAGTCTGGATCCCTGGAATCCTCACCTGTGATCGCTCCTGAGCAACACCTACGCGACCCGAGTCTTTCTCTATCGACACCTCAGGCCACGCAGAAGTTGCGGGAGTTGATTGTCAGCCGCATTCGCGCTCAGGGACCGGTGACCTTTGCCCAGTTTATGGAGTGGGCTCTCTACGAGCCAGGGTTGGGCTATTACGAGCAGGGATCCCCGATTGGCCCCGACTACCTCACCTCTCCCCACCTGGCGGCGGACTTTGCCCAACTGTTGGCGGAGCAAATCCACCAGTTCTGGCACATTTTGGGATCCCCCTCTGCCTTCACGGTCATCGAGATGGGGGCAGGCAGCGGTCGCTTGGCCCAGGATTGGCTGACCTACGTGCGCTCTGCAAGGCCTGCGGCCCGCTTACGCGAACAGCCCTCTTTTTGGCAGGCGCTGGACTATGGGATTTTGGAGCGTTCTGCCCATCTGCGGCAGCTCCAGCAGGAGCGGTTGGCCCCTTTTGGGGAGAAGGTGCGCTGGTTGGATTGGGACGGGATCCCGGATAACTCAGTTACAGGCTGCTTTTTCTCCAATGAGCTGGTGGATGCTTTTCCGGTGCATCGGGTGCAGGTGCAGGATGGGGCTTTGCGAGAAATCTATGTCGATTGCAGCGAGGCTGCAGAAGCCGACTTCCGCGAAGTGCTGGGGGATCTGTCCACTCCTGAGCTGAGGGAGTATTTTGCCCGCTTGGGGATCCCTGTAGAAACCTATCCGTCGGGCTACCAAACCGAGGTGAACCTAAAAGCCTTGGAGTGGCTGCAGCTCCTGGCCCGCAAGCTCCGGCGAGGCTACGTGCTCACCATCGATTACGGCCACACCGCCCAGCGCTACTACAGCCCCCACCGCGCCCAAGGTACGCTCCTGGCCTATCGACAGCACGGCAGCTACACGGATCCCTATGTTCGGGTGGGATCCCAGGATCTCACCGCTCATGTGGACTTTACCACCCTAGAGCAGGTGGGAGAATCTCTGGGGCTAAAATGTCTGGGGTTCACCCGGCAGAGCAGCTTTTTGGTGAACCTGGGATTGACCGAGCGGCTGGCTGCCCTCAGCCAAATGGGGAGCTCGGTTGGCGGCGAAGCTGTGGATGTGGGCCAGGTTTTGCGGCGGCGACATGCTCTTCACGCGCTGCTGGATCCCATGGGGTTGGGGGGCTTTGGGGTATTGGTGCAGGCCAAGGGCTTGATCCCCTCAGAACACGCTCACCCTCTACGGGGCTTTGGCGAGCCAGAGCTGTGAACCGTTTCGGTGCTATTGGGATGGGATGTCTGCCCCTATCGGCTACCGTTGCCTTCCATCGATGCCAGTTCTGCCATTGCTCTGGCGCTATCTTCCAGGTTGTCGATTCGCTCCTCGAGGGTTGCAAAGACTTCGTCATATTTGTCGGCCCATGCGACGCCGGCGGCAGTTTTGGTCATGCGGGCCGAGCCAAGAGATACGTCTGAAGACCCTTTCGCGGGCATAGGTGACCGTTTAATGGAGTTACTAGAGCCTGTTGACCGACAAGCCTGGGTTAAGCGGGCAGTATCCTGCTTCAGGAGATTCTGTTTTAATTGGAGTTGTTCTACCTTGGCTATGCCCTCCTTATGGGACTGAATGAGTTTCTGTTTCTTGGCTTGTAAATCTCCAATCGAGGCTTTCAGGCTTTGCTCTTCTGCGCGTAACTGAGGAAGTCGTTCTTCTTGAGATTGGATCTGGATCTCTGTTTCAAAATGAAGCTGAGGAGTTTGAGCTTGCGAACGAGCCTCATCATAAGGTTGGGCAGCAGCCACCCCCTTCTGCTGGACTTTTGCCCAATCTTCAAGGGCAGCACGCAGGTTGGCCAGTTCGCTTTGCAGTTGCTGTAGGTCTGAAGGAGTGATTTCGTTTTGCTTCTGTCGATTTTCGAGGTGCTGCAGAAGCTGGATTTTGGCTTTGGCCTCGCTTCCAGATAGAGCAGAAGCCACATAGCCCGTCATCCCCGTAGCCAAACCTGCTGCTCCCGCCTGCCACAGGGATCCTCCCGCCCCAAGGCCGCCAATAGCCACCGTAACTCCAGCCAACGCGGGAAAGGCAGTTATCCAAAGCTGGCGGCAGGAGAAAGGCAACATCATCGACCCCAGGGTGGAGGAGGAGATTGTCTTGAAGATTGTTTTGACCATAGGTAATGTTTGGGTAGGTTTTCTCTCACTCACAACTCCTCTTTTTTTAAGGAGAAAGGGGAGCTAGAACCAACACAAAGAACAAAGAACGCCTTAGAGACAATTTTACTGCACTATTTCACTGCACTTCATCACTGCACTTCAAGATGACTCTGGTGTACTGCTGAGGTTACAGTTCTTTACGCCATCCCTCCAGTATGGCCACAACTACAAGTCAATCGCCACTCTAAACCTGCAAGAGCCACTTCAGCTAGAAATCGCAGGAGCCCCGCACTGTACCCGTAGGGTCGGTGTCGGGAGGAATGCTATAATAATACTGCGGACACCAGAAACGGTTGTTTAAGGCACTGGTAACGGTCGATTGGGGGTGCTGTAAACCACCCCAGAGGCTCGTGGTTGGCTTGCTAACTGCAGGGCTACTAAAAGCCCGCTTCGTACCGCCTAGCGGTTGATGTCGGGTAGTTTACGCTCATCCTGACCGGCTTTCTTGGCAGCGACGCCCAAGGACATCTGCTTTGACATGCTCGATAGGACTCCGTCCCGCTGACGCGAAAGGACCCCGTCCCGCTGCCGCAGTGGATCCCAGGGCTTGGAGCCTTGAGGAGAAAGTGGGGCAACTGTTTCTGGTTTATTTTGAGGGAGCTGAGTTTTCCTCCGCTCTCGAGGAGATGATCCAGGACTACCACGTGGGCGGGCTGATCTTCTATTCGATTGCCGGCAACATTCAAACGTTGCCTCAGGTGGCCCAGCTTATTGCCGCGGCTCAGGCACAAGCCCTTGTCCCCCTGTGGATAGCCATTGATCAAGAGGGGGGGCCGGTGGTGCGCCTTACCGAGGGGGTGACGGTGTTCCCCAGCGCCATGGCAGTGGCAGCAGCGGGATCCCTGGCAAAGGCGGAAGCTATGGCCCGTGCGGTGGGAACGGAGCTGAAAAGTTTGGGGTTTAACCTCAACTTCGCCCCTGTTGTGGACGTGAACAGCAACCCCCACAACCCCATCATCGGCATCCGAGCCTTTGGGTCAGACCCGAAACAGGTGACAGATTACGGCCTCGCCCTGTGGCGCGGCTATCGGCAAGCCGGGATCCTCTGTACGCCCAAACATTTTCCCGGCCATGGGGACACCGATATGGATTCCCACCTGGGGTTGCCGCGGGTGGATCGCCCTCTGGAGGCGCTACAGACCACGGAATTGCGCCCGTTTCAGGCTTTGATCCGGGCAGGGGCAGAGGCGATGATGACGGCGCATGTGGTGATGCCGGCTCTGGGATCCGTCGGCGACAGCGGGACGAAGTCCTTGCAACCGGCAACGCTGGCCCCTGAGGTGGTGTCCGGCTGGCTGCGGCAGAAGCTGGGTTTCAAGGGTCTTGTCCTGACGGATTCCCTGACCATGGGGGCCATTGCCCGCACCTACGGCATTCCCGAAGCGGCAGAACTGGCCTTTAGGGCAGGAGCCGATGTGCTGGTGTTTGGGGCAGATCCCGGCTTTAGCCCGGCCATCCAAAAAGAAGCCTATGCCCATCTGCTGCGGGAGTTCCGTGCCGGTCGTTTGTCGGTTGAGCAGTTGGATCGGTCAGTGGAGCGAATTTTGACCTTGAAGCGGCGCTACGGATTGGGATCCCCCTGCCCCCCTTTCCCCCCTGCCGGCTTGGAAAACCACCGGGCACTGGCCCGCCAAATCGCCCAAGACAGCATCACCCTAGTACGGGGATCCCTGCCTCCCTTGGCCCCTGACCCGCTGCTTATCACCCCTGTACCTTTGTTGGGGGAGCTGCTGCAAAAAGCCTGTCCCGCTGCCCAAGTGTTCTCCATCCCTCTGGATCCCACCCCCGAACAGCAGCGGATTGCCCAAGAAGGGGCTCAAAGGGCTGCGCAGGTGCTGGTGGGATCCCTGGAGACGTGGCGGCATCCGGCGCAGAGGTTGCTGCTGGGATCCCTTCCGCCGGAAAAGGTGATTGGGTTGGCCTTGGGATCCCCCTACGACGCCTTTGCCCTGCCCCAGATCCCGGTCTATTTGGCCTGCTACGGCACTACCCCCGTCTCTCTACAGGCGTTGCTGCAGGTGTTGTTGGGACAGATCCCGGCCCAGGGTCGCTTGCCGGTTGGATCCCACTTGGAGGGATCCTGGTCGCGTTAGCGGAGCTGATACATTTACGCTGAACACTGCTGAACATCACTGTTCAACTATGCAGCGATGGCATTCTGTTTGTTTCCAAACAGAATGGCGGTATCCCGCAAAGCTTTGAGTAGAATACCCAAAGCGCAGTTTCCGTGTCGTCTTACTACCAATTTTCTGCTTTGCTTTGGCTACCATGTTGGCAGACTCGAAAGTAAACAGAAAGATCAACTGGTAGTAATCCGTACTGAACATATTATACATTATTTTCAGTATAGTTGAGCTTATTATTGACTAGAGTCATGCTCCATAGCAGATCCCCTAGCTGCTGAGGTTGCTGAAATTGCACCGCGTCAGGGTCGGCACCGTTCGCCTCACCAAGCCCGTCAGAACATTTCCGGGGCCGATTTCCCACACCTCTTGGATGCCGTCGGCGGCCATCTGCAACACGGTTTCTCGCCAGCGGACAGGGGCAGTCATCTGGGCCAGCAGCGCCTGCTTAAGGGCTTGCGGATCCCGGCTGGCGGTGGCAGTGCAGTTGCTGTAGACGGGCACTCGCGGCGGCTGAAAGTCAACAGCGCGCAAGGTGTGGGCAAACTCCTCGGCAGCAGCCTGCATAAAGGGCGAGTGAAAGGCGCCACTTACCTTGAGGGGAACGGTGCGCTTGGCCTGCAACTGCTCACAGACGGCCCGCACCCCCTCCACTGAGCCGCTGATCACCACCTGATCCGGGCTGTTGTCGTTGGCAAGAGTGACGTCGGGGATCATCTGGCACAGGTGCTCCAGCTTGTCGCGGTCAAACCCCATCACTGCCGCCATGCTGCCCGGGGGATCCCCTGCGGCTTCCATCAGTTGGCCCCGCAGCGCCACCAGCCGTAGGCCGGTTTCGAAGTCAAACACGCCGGCAGCGTAGAGGGCGCTGTATTCGCCCAGACTGTGGCCAGCAGTGCAGGCAGGAGCCTGTCCCTGGGCGTAGAGATAGTCCGTCAACAGGGCCGATACGGTGAACAAAGCCGGTTGTGTGTAGCCGGTCTGGTGGATCTGGTCTTCCGACAGAGCTAAGGGATCCCATCCCAACATCTCACGGGCCAAAGCCAACTTCTGGGCTGCTCCCTGCCAGTTCCGCAAGTCCCTTCCCATGCCCACCGCTTGGGATCCCTGGCCGGGATAGATCCAGGCAACGGTCATCAATTCACTTCCCCCAACGAAACACAATCGCCCCCCAGGTGAGGCCGGCACCAAAGCCCGCCATCACCCCCAGATCGCCGGCGCCAAAGCGTCCCTGCTCGATCCAAGTGGCCAAGGCAATTGGCACCGAAGCGCCCGAGGTGTTGCCGTAATGCTCTAAGACGCTGGCCACCCGCTGCGGATCCAGCTGCAGGCGCTTGGCTACCGCATCGAGAATGCGCTGGTTGGCCTGATGAATAAAATATCCCTGTACTGCTTCCGCCGGGATCCCAGCCCGAAAGAGAGCCTTCTCGATGATCTCCGGCACCGCCTGGACGGCAAACTTGTACACCTCGCGGCCATTCATGGTGATGGGGCAGCAGCGATACTGCCCCACCTGCAGGGATCCCACCAGGGGCTTGGCCTCTGTAGCCATGGACAAGCTGAGCAGCTGGCTGCCACTGCCATCGCTGCGCAGCTCAATGCTGAGGATCCCGCCGGTTTCCCCCGCCTCCAGAACCACCGCCCCGGCCCCATCTCCAAACAAGACACAGGTGGTGCGATCCGCCCAGTCCACCGTACGGGAGAGCACATCCGCCGCCACCACCAAGGCCCGCCGGTACAGCCCGGTTTGCAAAAACTGCGCTGCCGTGGCCACTGCAAAGACAAAGCCCGTGCAGGCTGCCGTCAGATCAAAAGCCACCGCCCGCGTTGCTCCCAGAGCTGCCTGCACCTGAGGGGCCGAGCCAAACCGATCGACACCGGTGGAAGTGGCCAGCAGGATCAAATCCAGGTCTTGAGGCAAGATCCCGGCCTGAGCCAAAGCGGCCTTGGCTGCCTGGACCGCCAAATCCACCAAGCTCAGCTCAGGGGGCAGAATGCGCCGCTGACGAATGCCGGTGCGGGGCCAGATCCATTCGTCGGAAGTTTCGACGATCTGGCCGAGATCGTCGTTGCTCAGGCAGGGATCCGGCAGGGCAGCCCCTGCCCCCACCAGCCGCACGGTCGGGAGGCTATGGCTGGGCATCTTCCACGGGTTCGGGACAGCGGGAGGAAGTCCTTTCCAGGGATCCCAACGGCAACACTTCCGGGCCAGAGCCAGAGTAGACCTGAAGGGGCCGGGTGCGCCGCCTGGGGTTGGATTCAGGTTCGCGAGGGTCAACCATTTCCGCCTGCAGCCGCTGTAGGATTTTCTGTTCTGCCGCCTCTTTGGCCAGGCGAATGGCGTGGTAGACCATCGGCGCCTTGGAGCTGCCGTGGGTAATCACGCAGATGCCGTTGACGCCGAGCAGCAAAGCACCGCCATACTCCACGTAGTCCATCCGCCGCTTTACCTGCTTGAGGTTGGGCCGGAGCAGCCAGCAGCCCAACTTGCCGCGCCAGCCGCGGGGCAGCTCCTCCCGCAGCACCTGGGTGATCACCTGGCCAACACTTTCGGCAAACTTGAGGAGGGCATTGCCCACAAAGCCGTCACACACCACCACATCAAACTCCCCGGTCAGCACATCCCGCCCCTCGGCATTGCCGGCAAAATGGATCCCTGGCAACTGGGCCAGACGCTGGTGGGTGGCCAGAGCCAAATCATTGCCCTTGTTGGGCTCCTCGCCGATGTTGAGCAGGCCCACCCGCGGACGCTCGACCCCCAGCACGCACTGGCAGTAGAGGGATCCCATGCGGGCAAACTGCTCCAAAAAGCGGGGCCGGCAATCCACATTGGCCCCCACATCCAGCAGCAGCACCGGCTTGCCTTTCAAAGTGGGCAAAAGAGCGCCAATGGCCGGGCGATCGATCCCTGCCAGCCGGCCCAAATTCAGGTAGGCCGCAGCCATCGCTGCTCCGGTATTCCCGGCGGCCACCACGGCATCCGCTTGGTTGGAGCGCACCTGTTGCATCGAGATGTTGATGGAGGCTTTGGGCTTTTTGCGCACCATCAGCGGCTCTTCCGCCATGCCCACATCGTCCTCGGCAGGCACGATGGTGATCCCAGCAGGCAAGGGCTGAGGCAAAAAGGGCTTGAGGGACTCTGGACGACCGACCAGCGCAATCCCGACCCGCAGATGCCGATGGGCCAGCAGGGCGCCCTTGATGATCTCTTCGGGAGCGTAGTCACCCCCCATCGCATCGACCGCAATTCGCACAAGCTGACCTCACACTGGAATATCCTTGGCAACTGCAAGCAAGAAGCGGGGCAAAACGCACTAACCTCTGCAGTCCCCTCGCCCGAGAATTAGGAGCCCCAGTGGCTGCAGGGTGCTAGCGAATTTTACCAGATTTGTTTTCCTCAATTAAGGCCGCAGTTCCGCTTGCGCCGGTTCTCCCCACCCCCCACAGGAAACGTGAACTTCCTCACGCCTGCGCGAGGGTAGCCAGGAGAAAGTGTACCTGTTGGACGTGGTCGCATGCGGCGGAGTTTCTGGCTTGGTGTTGGCTCAGCTCCGTCTCCAACTGCGCCAATTCTCCCGCCAACGCTGCCCACCGATCCCGCTCTGGGTAGAGGGTGGCCTGCAGGTGATTGAGGCGACCCCAGGTTTCTGCCATGGCCTGGGCGCGCGCCCGCAGGGATCCCTCCTCTTGCTCCAGGTGTTGCCACTGCTGCTCCAATTCCTGCCGTTGGCGGGCGAGCTGCTCCTGCTGAGAAGGCAAGGACGATTCCAGTTGTTGAATGAGGGTTTGCAGACGACCTTTTTCTTGGAGAAGATCCTGCTTCTGGCTGCCGATCTGTTCCAGGAGCGGCCCAATATCGACCTGAACCGGGGCAGCAGCTTGATTTTGCAGCTGTCTAAGGCGGGCTTCCTGGCGGGTCAACTCTTCATACTCTCGCTGCAGGTTTTTTTCCTGAGGCAGCAGGGCTTCTTCCAAAGCACTGCAGGCAGACTGGGCATAGTCGATATCCATCTCGATGTCAAACCGCTCCTCTGGAGAGGCGCTGGCCAGCCGCTCTTGCAGCTCCCGCAGGGTTTGCCGGTTTTGCTCCAGTTCGGCCCGCTGCTGGCTGACCTGGGCCGCCCGCTGCTCGTAATCTCGGCGCAGTTGGCTGACCAAAGCCGCCAGCTCCTCGACCGAGATCGCCGGCTCCCCAGCCCTGCCGTTGCTGCTGCCATCGACGATAAAGTCGTACTCCTGCACCAGACGAGAGGCTTTCTGGTATAGGCTCTCTTGAGATTGCAGCTGCTGGAGAATCCTCTGCAGGTGCTCTTGATGGGCTCGCAGGGATCCCTGCCGAGTTTGCCATTCTGCTTGGCTGTGCTCCAGGGATTGTCGGGATCCCCACCAAGCGGTGTGGCGTTCTTGCCAAGCGCGGTAGTCCCGATCCAGCTCGTCTTGCCGGATCTGGGCCTGCTGACGTTCTGCTTCCAGTTGGGCAATCTGTTGATTCAAGTGCTCCTGCTGCTGCTGAATGTGGCTTTTCAAGCTTTGCAGAAGCGCCAAGGGATCCCCAGCCGGATGCAGACTCTCCTGGAGCTGTTGCATCAAAGCCTGTAGCTGCGCTGCTTCTGCCTCCCCCAAGCGGCTGGAGCGAGCTTCTTGCAACTGGGCTTCCAACTCTTGCCGCTGCCGATTCAGAGCTTCCCGCTGCTCTCCGATCAGGCGCTGTTGTTCAGCTAAGTAAGCTTGCTGGGCTGCCAGTTCCTCTTTGAGGCTGTCCAGAAGTTTGCGATCTTCCTCCACACTCTTGTATTGCTCATACAGCCGCTGCACCTCTTCTTCTTGGGCTGCCAGATCCATCTCGCGGCGTTTAAGCTCATGGGCCTGAAAGGTGAGGGACTGTTTCCAAACCTCGATCTCCTCCTCCTGGCTGCGGGCTCTGAGCTGAAGTTGGCTGAAGTTTTGCAGATAGGTCACCAGTTGGCGAGCGGCTTCGCTGATGCGGGCGACCTGACGGTTGCCGGAGATTTCCGCCAGCACCAATGACCCATCCTTGAAGCGCCCAGCCTCCTGGGCGATGCGGCCTTCCAAAGTAATGGATTCTTCGTTCACGGCCACCCAGGTATTGTCCTGCTGCTGCTTGGCCAGCAATTGCAGAGACGACTTGGCAAATCCAATCGGCTTGGATAGCTCTGCTAGGTACAGCACGCCTGAACTCCTCTAAAACAGCATGGACAGCACCAGCCTTGACCCCACCGAGCCACTGCCCCTGGCCGGGGAAAAATGGACGGCCGCCAGAACATGGCTCGCCGAGGCGCATAAAGACTACACCACCTTTCTAGACTCAACCATAGGGTAAAAAAAACGCCTTCGCCAGATGAGTTTTGGGGATGCCTGGGGTAGCTATTCAAACCGCTGGCCGAGCACTAAAGTAGTCTAGGGTGTGGTGTAGAGTTGTGTTCGGGGGTTGTATGGAGCTGCAAGGTGAGCCGCTTTCTATTCGTCGGCGTTCTCCTGCCCCGCCGGTGGTCGTAGCCTCTCAGGTGTACCAGACAACAGCGCCGGAAGCCAAACCGCGCCACATTTTGGAAGCGATCGTCTGGCATAAAGAGCAGGAGGTGGAGCGGCAACGGGAGCAGCTTCCCCTCAAGGAATTGCAACGGCAACTGGATCAGGCTCCGCCGGTGCGGGATTTTGTGGCGGCCCTCACCCAGTCGCCTCACCCTGTTTCCCTTATTGCCGAGGTCAAAAAAGCCTCTCCCAGCCGCGGCGTTCTGCGGGATCCCTTTGACCCGGTAGCCATTGCCCAGAGCTATGAAGCCGGTGGGGCCAGTTGCCTCTCGGTGCTGACGGATGAGCGGTTCTTTCAGGGCAGCGGCGAGTATCTGCGCCGGATCCGTCAGGCAGTAGGGATCCCCATCCTCTGCAAGGAGTTCATCCTCTACCCCTACCAAATCCTCTGGGCCCGCAGCCTGGGGGCAGATGCGGTGCTCTTGATTGCCGCCATTCTCTCGGATGCGGACTTGGGCTATTTTCTCAAGCTGGTTCGGCAATTGGGCATGGCAGCTCTGCTGGAGGTGCACACTTCCCAAGAGTTGCAGCGGGTGTTGCGTTTGCCCCAACTGCAAGACTCCAGGGGGCAGGTGCTCATTGGCATCAACAATCGCGATCTGAGAACCTTTGCGGTGGACTTAAACACAACGCGCAACCTGTTGGCCGCCCACTCGGAGCTCCTTGGCGATCTGCCTGTGGTCAGCGAGTCCGGCATCCATACCCCTGCCGATTTGCAGCAGTTGCGGGCCTGGGGGGTGCGCTCTGTGCTGGTGGGGGAAGCGCTGGTGACCCAGCCGGATCCCGGCCAAGCTGTGCGCCACCTGTTGTCATCTCAGTGAATGAGAACCCTCCATCATATGGATCTCTGTTAAGAACAATGGATCTCTAAGGATTGCTCAGACCGATGAAACGTATTCCTGTGCCGGCTCATATCCACTACGAATTTCTGCTGCGGGTGTTGGAGCGGCAAACCTTTCCGGCAGTGGAAGAACAGGATTTTGGCAACCGAGGCCGCACGCAAGAGCTGATCAACTCCCTGCGCAAAGCCCTCACCCAACAGGTGCAACTGGAGGAAGAGTGGCGACAGCGGGGCTATCAGGTGGACTACCGCTGGAATATGGACGAGCCTCAGCCTCCCTCTTGACCTTCCAGCCCACTGTAAGGTTTAGCATCCTTTCAGTGGCATTGGGGGGGTTTTCCAAGATGCAGGTTGTTTTGACAGTGCCCAAGCTGGCCTGTGCGGCTTGCGTGGACACCATTGCGCAAGCGGTGCGGCAACTGGATCCCCAGGCCCAGGTGGAAGGGGATCCCAAAACCAAACAGGTGCGGATTACTTCTGGGCGGTCTGTGAGCGATTTGCGGCAGGCCCTCACCCAGGTGGGATATCCCCCGGCCTAGTCAATTTTGGGCCGGGAACGGTCGGGCGTCTGTTTTGAATTTCTGTACAGATGGCTGCCTTCGCCCTGCCCAGGGTGGAGAGTAGCTGTCGTTTCATCAACAAGGTGTTGCCATGTCTGCCCATAAAGGGTCATCGGGTGCACTATCGGCCTCTGCGCCTTCTCCTGAGGGCACTTGGCAGTTGGCCCTGCAAGGGATGAGCTGTGCCTCCTGCGCCCGCAGCATCGAACAGGCCCTCACTCAGGTGCAGGGAGTATCCTCCGGATCCGTGAATTTTGCCAGTGAGCAGGCCACCGTCAAAGGGGATCCCCGGCTGGTGGATCCGCAGGCGCTGATTCGGGCGGTGGAGCGGGCGGGGTATCGGGCGCGCCTTATCCAGGAGGATTGGCAGCTGGACGATCCGACAGACCCAGAGCGGATCGCCCAACGGGCCGCAGAACGGGAATTGAAGCTGAAGGTGGCGATGGGGGTGGGCATCAGCACGGTGCTGGTGATCGGATCCCTGCCGATGATGCTGGGAATGGAAATCCCGGGCTTTCCCATGTGGCTGCACAATCCTGGGTTGCAGTTGCTGCTGACGGCTCCGGTGCAGTTTTGGGTGGGCAGGCATTTTTACCGGGGAGCCTGGGCTGCTTGGCAACGGCGTTCAGCGGATATGAACACGCTGGTGGCCTTGGGGACGAGCGCGGCTTTTTTCTATTCTGTTTTCCCAACGGTTTTCCCCGACTATTTTCACCGGCAAGGACTGCACCCGGATGTCTATTATGAGGTGTCGGCGGTGGTCACCACCCTGATTCTGGTGGGCAAGTGGATGGAGCAACGGGCTAAGGGGCAAACCTCCGAAGCCATTCGCAAGCTGATCGGGCTGCAACCGAAAACGGCAAGGGTAATTCGCCATGGGGTGGAGCAGGATATTCCGATTCGGGAAGTGCAGGTGGGGGATCGGATCCGAGTGCGCCCCGGAGAGAAGGTGCCGGTGGATGGGGTCATTCTAGAGGGATCCTCCACCCTCGACGAGTCCATGGTGACCGGCGAGAGCCTGCCTGTACTCAAGTCGGCGGGGGATGAGGTGATTGGGGCAACGCTGAATCAGACGGGCAGCTTTGTGATGGAGGCGCGGCGGGTGGGCAAAGACACGGTTCTGGCCCAGATCGTGCGCCTGGTGCAGGAAGCCCAGGGATCCAAAGCTCCGATTCAACAGTTGGCGGATCGGGTCACCTCCTGGTTTGTGCCGGCGGTGATTGGGGTGGCAGTTCTAACTTTTGTGCTCTGGTGGGTGCTGGCCGATAACCCGACACTGGCCTTGGTGAACACAATTGGGGTGCTGATCATCGCCTGCCCTTGCGCGCTGGGGTTGGCGACCCCCACCTCGATCCTGGTGGCCACGGGACGAGGGGCAGAATTGGGGATCCTGGTGAAAAGTGCCGACAGCCTGGAATTGGCCCACCACTTGCGCACGGTGGTCTTGGACAAAACTGGCACCCTGACTGAAGGTCGCCCTACCGTCACCGATATTTGGGCTAATGGCTCCTCTCCCCTGACGGTGTTGCGCCTGGCAGCGGCAGTGGAGCGGCACTCGGAACACCCTTTGGCCCAGGCGGTGGTGCAGAAAGCCGAAGCCGAAAAAATTGTGATCCCTCCTGCCTGGCACTTTCAGGCAAGGGTAGGCAGTGGGGCAGAGGCTTGGGTGGAAGATCAGTGGATTCGCATCGGTCGGCTGAGCTGGCTACAGGAGATGGGGATCCCTTGTGATCCCTCTTGGTCAGAGCGGGTTCAGACCTGGGAAAGCCAGGGCAAAACGGTGATCGGCGTAGCCCAATCCCAGAGCCTGGCGGGGCTGTTGGCCATTGCCGATCCGCTCAAACCCACCTCTCCTGAGGCAGTGCAACACCTGCAACAGATGGGCCTAGAGGTGATCCTGCTAACCGGGGATAACCCCACCACGGCCCAAGCGGTTGCTCGGCAAGCAGGCATTCAGCGGGTAATTGCCCAAGTCCGTCCGGATCAGAAGGCAGCTTACATACGCAGCCTAAGACAACCTCGACACCGGGTGGCGATGGTGGGAGATGGCATTAACGATGCTCCGGCTCTGGCAGAAGCCGATGTGGGGATCGCCATCGGTACGGGTACGGATGTGGCGATGGCCGCCAGCGATATAACCCTCATGTCGGGGGATCTGCGGGGAGTCGCCACAGCCATTCAACTCAGCCGGGCTACCCTCAACAACATCCGCCAAAACCTCTTCTTCGCCTTTATCTACAACACGCTCGGGATCCCGATTGCTGCTGGGGCGCTCTATCCCTTCACAGGCTGGCTGCTCAACCCCATGCTGGCCGGGGCGGCAATGGCCCTGAGTTCCATTTCGGTGGTCGCCAATGCCCTGCGCCTGCGACACTTTCAGCCCCCCAAACCAGCGGGCCGGCGTTAGGCCCTCTCCCAGGGGCAAGGGGGATTAGCGCGGCAACAGTTTTGCTGCCCTTTGAGCATGAGTCTGCCGTACCGCTCATGTCTCGGGGCTATCTTCTGGCAGACAAGAACATCCCCCCCGGGAGCTTGGTGAATGGCAAGAGGCAAGCTAACTTAAAAAGCTCAGGCAGACTGGGGAAAGCGCGGTGCAAGTCCGCCACTGTGACGCAACTGTGATGGGATCCCTCCCTCAGCCAGAACACCCACCTGCCGTTGTCCTGTACCCCTTGCGATTCACAAGGAACGGAGTTTTTTGTGTTGAATACCCTCAGTGTTTCCCCTCCGCTTGCGGTTGGGCAGTCTCCTGTTGTCCCCCTGCCCCTGTTGCTCATCGGCCACGGATCCCGCGACCCTGAAGGGCGGCAAGCCTTTCTGGAGTTGGCCCAAGTCTACCAATCCCTCACTCCCCATCGACCGGTGATCCCTTGTTTTCTGGAGCTGACGGAGCCGAGTATCGCCCAAGGGATCCAGCAGTGTATTGCCCAAGGGTGGCAAGAGATTGTGGTCCTGCCGCTGCTGTTGTTTGGGGCCCGCCACAACAAGTTCGATGTGACGATGGAACTGGATCGCCTGCAGGCCCTCTATCCCCAGTTGCGCATTCGTTACGGTGGGCCGCTGGGGATCCGCATCGAGATCCTGCAACTGCTGCGAGACCGATTGGCTGCTCTGATAGCTGCCCAACCGCGGCGGATCCCAGAGGCAGAAACCGTGCTCCTATTTGTGGGTCGCGGCTCCAGCGATCCTGAGGCCAATGCCGAAGCCTGTAAACTGGCTCGGCTGCTTTGGGAAGGATCCGGGTTTGCCGCTGTGGAGACCTGCTTTATCGGCATTACCCATCCCCGCCTGCCTGTGGGGTTGGAGCGGGCCTCGTCCTGGCATCCGCGTCGGGTGATCGTGCTGCCCTACTTTCTGTTTACGGGGGTGTTGGTGAAAAAAATCGAGGCGGCAGTGGAACAACAACGACAACGACAGTCGGAAATCGACTGGCTCATGCTGCCGGAATTGGGCCTTGTGGATACGGTGCTGCACAGCCTGCAGCAACTGGAGCAGGAAGCCCTGCAGGGCCAAACCCAAATGAACTGCCACCTGTGCAAGTTTCGCCTGGCCGTGAGCGCAGAGGTCAGAGCTGGGCATACCCATCACCATCCTCACGAGCATCATCACCACCATCACGGGCACGGATCCCATCACCATCCTCATTCCCACCCTCACCACGACCACGGCCATACCCACGCAGCGGCTGGGGATCCCTGGGCCCAATTAGAGGGCTACCACCAACGGGCATGGCAGGTGCCCTGAGAGGGAAACAGAGGCTGCTGGCGGGATAAACTGAGTGCAGACAGGCCATTTTTGAACCTGGTTTTCCCGCTCTAGCGATTGTGATAACGAAAAGCCAATGACGATGTTTTCCCGCTCCTCTTGGGTCTCGGGTGCCGCTGCTGCGGGGAGCGGGATTTTCGTCTTCGCTCTGGTGGTGGGGCTGCTGGATCAGATCCTGCCCACCCTGCCCAAGGTTTCCCTCTCCCTGGCCGGGATCCCTGGGATCCTGGCTGCCGCTGGGGCCTCCTATGGGGCCTGGCGGGTGGTTCAGATGGGTCTGCAGTCGGGCTCCTGGACTGATTTTCGGGCCTCGCTGGTAGCGGCTCTGTCTCCCTTTGATCCCGCCGATTATGGCGGCAACCCTCGGCAACCCGAGGAGGATTCTCTCCCTTTGCAGTCGGTTGACGAGGATCCTCAAACCCAGATCCGCGATCGACAAATTCTTGATCAAGCTGAGCAGCAGACGGAAACTGAAACCGAAGTAAGCGAACACACTCAAGTAAGACTGCAGGGCAAGCAGCACCAGGATCAAGCTTCGCAGGCCAAGGCCCAACAGTTGCAGCCCCTACAAGAATTGTCATCACCTTCTTCCCCAAGCCCTGAGTCGGCAAAACCCACACCAGAGCCAGAGCTCAACCAAAAACTTCGCCAACTCCAGATGCAGGTCGCCACTCTGAAAATAGAACTGGAACTCCAAGAAATCCAACTGCAGCAGTTGGAGGTGAGGCGGACTCGGCTTCAGCAGCAGAAGCAGAAACTCAAGCACGTTCTGCGTCGCACGGCGTCCGAAAATCAAAGGCTGCGCTTCTTACAGGAGCAAAAAGCCCGGCAACTGGAGCAAACTCAACAGGAGCTGCAAGCTTTGCGGGAGTCCTACCGCGCCTTGCAAGTTCTACAGGAAATAGGCTTCACCCTAACCCAAAACCTATCTCACAAAATAGCCGAAACGGAACCCTCTAAGCCCTCCGGCTAGCCGAAGTCTCAACTCACCCGTTTCAGGACAAATACACTCCCCTCGCTGCCCCGGCCCATCCGCAAATCTTCATCCAAATAGGTGATATCCAGCCAGCCCGTTGGCTCGCGGCGGCGAATATCGATTTGAATAGCCGGGATCCGCTCCGGAGCCCGCTCGAGCAAATAGAGAAAACTCTCGATCTCGTAGCTCATCAAAGCTTGGGATCCGAGCACCAATCGCTCGAAAATCACCCTCACCCGGCGCTCAGATTCGGGGTAAAAGCGTGCCGATACCGCCAAGATTCCCCGTGGCACCCAAGCCCCCAGCCAGCCGGATCCCTGGATCTCCGCCACGTTGAAGACCCGTCCAGCCTTGGCCCGAATACACTGGTAGATCTCGCCGGTGGTCAAAAAAGGCAACTGTGCCAGCCGCAGCAGAGCTGTGCTCGTGGTAAATAGGGTGAGCCAGTTCCCCTCCAACCCTTCAGGAGCCGATGTTGGCTTGGGGGTGGGGTTGAGCGCTTCTAGGGCGGCAATCTGAGACAGGATCTGGGCTTGCTGCTCAGGGGAAACTTTCCGGCCCCGGTCGGTCGCCTCCAGTAGGTGCAGCAGAGCCGATTTTTGCTGAGCCAGGGCCTCAGACATGGGCACACTCCGAAGGCACTGACCCTATTTTAGAGAACGCGGGATCCCTCTGCCCTTAACCGTCTTCTCCCACCAGTTTCAGGTTCAGATCTGCCACCTGCTCATACCCCAGCCCGGCCCGCACCACCAGCGGCTCGGATCCGGTCAAATTGATTACCGTAGAGACCTTGGCCCGGCGGGGGGCATCGTCATCCAGCACCAGATCCACCTGTTTTTCCAACTGCCGCATCTCTTCAGCCGCAAAGATCCCACCCTCATCCCAGGGGTCGCTCTCCCACTCCCAGGCTTGCCCAGAACTTAAGTCCAGGGATCCGACGGGATCCCCCCCCAGCTTGGCAGAGGTGGAGACAATTGGATTGCCCAACTCTTCCAGCAAAGCCTGACAAATGGCCGAGTCGGGCACGCGGATGCCGGTGGTTTTCCGTTTGGGCTCCATCACCAACTTGGGCACCAGCTTGGTGGCCGGCAACAGAAACGTAAACGGGCCGGGGATCAGCCGCCGCATCAGCCGATAGGCCGAATCGGTTACCTGGGCATAGTGGGCAATGCGTGAGAGAGAAGGGCACAAAAAGGTAAGAGGCTTGTCGTTGGAGAGCTGCTTGATACGGCGTACCCGCTCCACTGCTTGTTTGTGGGTCACATCGCAGCCAATGGCATAGACTGTATCGGTGGGGTAAAGCATCACTGCCCCCTCCCGCAAAGCCGCCGCAATCCGCCGGATGGAACGGGTCTGGGGCTGTTGAGGATGCAGCTTAAAATACTCGGCCATCGGGCAGGTGGAAAGAGGTCAAGACTCGGAGCAGCTCCCCCCCAAAGGGTTTTCCACAAGAGGGCGGGGGGTCGGTGGCACCGACACCGGCAGGGATCCCTGAGATTCGGGCCAGTCCTTCAGTTGTTGCATCAGGGCTTGGATGTGCAGACGGGGCAGATAGGGCCAGTCGCCCGCTTCTTCCAAATCTTGAAGCACCCGATACAGAGCTTGACGGGTATTGGGCAAAGACTCCCGAAAGGCACCTTCCAGGATCGCGCGGTGCAACTCCTCCAGCAGCCGCAGGAGCATCAGCAGCTCCACACACGCTCCCGCCCTCGCCTGAGCCGCCTGTTCAACGGCCAACATGATCTGACGCAAATCCGGTGGCAGATCCTCCGCCGAGATATACATAGCCACTCGTCTCTGGGTTCTGGGAAGGCAGGGGCTTTCCTATTCTAAGATTCTTCCGCCGTGGGACTGGATGGCTCCCACAAGATCCAACTGCGCAGACTGTTGGGATCCCCGACCCAGGCACTGCCACACCCGCTGCAAGAGGGCATCCAGCCCCTGCTTGGCAATCGCAGAAATGGTCACCACCGAAGTGCCGGCAGCAGCAGACAGCCTCTGGGCGCGCTCGGCAACCTGCTGGGGATCCAGAACATCGATCTTGTTCAAAACTAGGATTTGTGGCTTATCGATTAACCCGTGGCCGTAGGCGCGCAGCTCCTGCTGAATGATCTGGTAATCCTTGACGGGATCCGCCGCCGTGCCATCCACCAAATGAATCAGTACCCTGGTACGCTCCACATGGCGCAAAAACTCGTGGCCCAGCCCCACCCCCAAGTGCGCCCCCTCGATCAACCCCGGAATATCGGCAAACACCACCCCATCTCCCGATGGATGGGGCACCACCCCCAAATTGGGCTGCAGCGTGGTGAAGGGGTAGTCAGCAATCTTGGGCCGGGCAGAGGAGACCACCGAAATCAGAGTGGACTTGCCCGCATTGGGCAGGCCGACAATGCCCACCTCGGCAATCAACTTCAGCTCCAGGCGCAGGCGCACCCGTTCTCCCGCTTCGCCCTTGGTGAATTGGCGGGGGGCGCGATTGTGGTTGCTCAAAAAATGGGCATTGCCTAAGCCGCCTTTGCCCCCACGGGCTACCAGCAATTGATCCCCTTTGCCCACCAGATCGCCCAACAATTCCCCCGTCTCCGCATTGAACACCACAGTACCGCAGGGCACCCGCACCAGCCGATCCGCACCACTGGCCCCGCTGCGATGGTTGGGCCCCCCTTTGGCCCCGTGTTCCGCCTTGATCACCGGTTGAAAGCGAAAATCCAACAGAGTTTGCAGGCCGGGATCGGCCACCAAGATCACTGAGCCGCCCCGCCCGCCATTGCCGCCGGATGGCCCCCCAGCCGGCACATACTTTTCACGGCGGAAGGCAACGATGCCATCTCCGCCATTCCCCCCTTGCACTTCAATTTCGGCTTGGTCGATAAAGTGCAATCGTTCTTCTCCCAAATCTTCTATCTTCCAGCTTGGCAAGATGCCGGGAAACTTGCCACAAAAGACGCTCCTCTAAGCTACGATGGTATTTCCCAGCCACATCCTCCCCAGGTGGGAAAGTGGAAGTGGGATCCTGCCAAACTCGATTGGCCTTCTACCCTTTATCCCGCGCAACTGATCTGTTACTGCACCCCTATGAGTCGATTCACTGCTGCCGATGTAGGTTTTACCACTGAAGACTTTGCCGCCCTTCTGGATAAGTACGACTATCACTTCAGCCCTGGCGAAATTGTGGCGGGTACAGTATTCTCGGTGGAGCCACGCGGTGCTTTGATCGATATTGGGGCCAAAACGGCTGCCTTTCTGCCGCTCCAGGAGATGTCGATTAGCCGCCTGGAAGACCCGCACGAGATGCTGCAGCCGGGAGAAACCCGCGAGTTTTTTATCCTCACCGAAGAAAACGAAGAGGGACAGCTGACCCTCTCCATCCGCCGCATCGAGTACATGCGGGCCTGGGAACGGGTACGGCAGCTCCAGAAAGAAGATGCCACCGTTCGCTCAACCATTTTTGCTACCAACCGAGGTGGAGCCCTGGTGCGGATTGAGGGGCTGCGGGGCTTTATCCCCGGATCCCACATCAGCACCCGCAAGCCAAAAGAAGAGCTGGTGGGCGAAGAGCTGCCCCTGAAGTTTTTAGAGGTGGACGAAGACCGCAACCGCTTGGTGTTGAGCCATCGCCGCGCCTTGGTGGAGCGGAAGATGAACAATCTGGAAGTGGGCGAGGTGGTGGTTGGCACGGTGCGGGGCATCAAGCCCTATGGTGCCTTCATCGATATTGGCGGCGTCTCCGGCCTGCTGCACATTTCCGAGATCTCCCACGATCATGTTGACACGCCCCACAGCGTCTTCAACGTCAACGACGAAGTGAAGGTGATGATCATCGAGCTAAATGCGGAGCGGGCGCGGATCTCGCTGTCCACCAAGCAACTGGAGCCCAATCCCGGCGACATGATTCGGGATCCCAAGCTGGTTTACGAGAAGGCCGAGGAGATGGCAGCCAAGTACCGTGAGCAACTGCTGGCCGCTAAGCAAGGACAAGCGGCAGAGGCCCCACCGGAAGTGGTGGAAGAGGAGCTGGAATACGCGGCGACGGCTGTGGAATGATCACAAACTTTGCGTATTTCTGCCTGCTACAAGGCTTAGCTAGGCCGCCGAGAAGCCCGGCCCTCTCTCGCTTTAGCGGCGCGGAGCGCTTTGCATCAGCATGAGTGCGGAAGTATGTCACGGCATGAGCCTTTGGTTCCATCAGTGTGAGTGGGGAGCTGAGGAGCGATCCATAAGCCCGTGGGGGCGGGGGCAGTCCAAATGTCCGAAGAGACGGGTACTGCTGCTGTGGCGAAGTAGGCCGACGGCGCTCACGCAGGGCTGCAAACCTGCGCCAGTAACGGGAATCCCCCGCTCCTGAGCTTGAGGAGATGGTCAAAGACTGTAGATCTGCCCATCCATGAGCAGATGGGTGATGCCTTTCTTTTGCAGTTGGGTGCGCACAATCTCCAGGATGTAGCCGGGAAACTGGATCACCCGGTAGGGCGGGTAGGTGTTGCTGCCCCGACGGCTCATTTCGGAAAAGCGACGGGCCACCTTGTGGTTGTCGAAAATGGGCAGCGTATTGGCGTTATCCATCCCTTCGATGGGCAGGGATCCCGAGCCAAAGAATTCTTTGAGAGGGCGGGTGGTCAGTTCTTGGTAGCGGTCAACAACGACGTAGCAGGTTTCCGGCAGGGTGAGCTCTTCCAGGGGTAATACCTGAATTTGATAGCTGGGATCGGTGAGGGGATCCTCTTCTGGCCCATCTTCATCTTCTAGGAGATAGTCAGGGTCGTCCTCATCCTCGTCTTCGAGGTCACGGTCTTCTTCGGTCTCTTCCTCATCCTCTTCCCCGACATCCTCCACATCTTCCTGAAGCTCAGCCGCCAACTGCAGTTCTTCTGGGGGCAGTTTTGGCAGAGACTCTGTTCCAGCGGTGTTATCCTCGCCTTCGTCGTTTGCGTTCGGCTGCAGCGAGGGAGATGAAAAAGGCAGCTCCGGCTCCAGCGGCAAAATCTGCTGCTCTGGGGCTGGGATCCCGCCAACAACAGCTTTTTCCCCCATGTCTTTGCGGCGGGCAGCCGAGCGTTTGAGATGGATCAACCGCTGATACTCATCGGCAGCGATATTTTCCTTCAACACGCGGGTGATGGTGGTGATGCTCACCTGAAATTGCTCCGCCAATTCGACGGCGGTCGCTGCCGAGCCGCGGTAGGCGCTAACAATTTGCTGTTGTTCTTGCTCTGAAAGTTTGCTGCGAGCCATCCCAGATCACCCAATCCAAAAACCGAAAAAACTGAAGAGGATCCTTAGCCAGCGGCGGTTGCCCCGCACACCCGGCTGAGGCCGGCAGCCAGCTGTTCCGGCTCCAGCCCTTTGCCAATCAACACAATTTTGGACAAGCGGGGCTCATCGGGATCCCAGTCCCGTTCCAGAAAAAGGGTTTGCCGCTGGCCCACCTGATGAAAGATAACCCGCTGCGGCTCATCCACAACCCACAGCACCCCCTTGGCGCGAAAAAGGGTCTCGGG
This sequence comes from Thermostichus sp. OS-CIW-31, assembly GCF_054060305.1. NCBI lineage: Bacteria > Bacillati > Cyanobacteriota > Cyanophyceae > Thermostichales > Thermostichaceae > Thermostichus > Thermostichus sp. OS-CIW-31. The sequence continues at coordinate 25,027 of NZ_JBSSDA010000029.1, forward strand.
CATGTCTTGTAGCCAATCGCGAAAAGCCGCCAAATCCAGCGGCTGCTGCAGTTGAAAGCTCACCGATTGGATCCCGTCTTCCTCGAGGTGATGGCTATGGTGGGCCTCAGTCTCTGCATTGGGGAGCCTGGGATCCCACAATTCTGGGCGGAAGGCATGCACATCCAAGATGCGGGCCAGAGGCACCTGGGCATGGGTGGTGAGCAGGCAAGGGGCAGCGGGGTTGTAGCGGCGCAGATCGAGAAGGATCCGCTCTCGTTCGGCTTCGTCGATCAAATCCACCTTATTGAGCAACAAAATGTCAGCGCTGCCGATCTGGTGGGCGGCGGTTTGCGAGCGCTGGAAATTGCGCCAGTATTCGGCACCGTCAACCAAGGTCACCACGCCATCCAGGCGCAACTCCTCATGAAAGACCCTCTGCACAAATAGCTCGGTCACCTGCCTGGGATCCGCCACGCCGCTGGTTTCCACTACCAGATAGTCCAGCGCCTGGGCATGCTGGAGCAGCTGGCGGGCCGCCCGTTCAAAATCCTCTCGCACCGTGCAGCAGAGGCAACCATTGTTGAGCTGCATCAGCCCCCCCTCGGGCATGTTGACCAACTCGCCATCGATGGAAATCTCGCCAAACTCGTTGAGGATAACCCCAATGCGCAACCCATGCTCCTCTTCCAAGATGCGCTTGAGCAGCGTGGTTTTGCCACTGCCCAAAAAACCTGTCAAAATCGTCACCGGAAGCTGAGCTTTCATATCAGGTGAGGGTAAACTACCCGACCCTGACTGCTTCGCAGTACAGGGCGGGCTTTCGGCAGCCCTGCAGTTGGCAAGCCAACCACGAACCTCTAGGCTGGTTTAC
>NZ_JBSSDA010000030.1:0-23958 GCF_054060305.1 Thermostichus sp. OS-CIW-31
ATCGTATTCTTGGCCTATGCGTGATGACAACGATATTCACATGGCCGGCACTGCGTTTTTAAAGGGCGTCGGCTACGGTCGGCGCTATCCTTCCCTGCCCTGAAGGACGGGGCTTGCCGCGCCTTTTGGTCAATACAGCTGCGTCTTGACTCCGCTATGGTGGCGCTATGGTGAATAGAGGGGTGGGAGGATGGGTTGAGAGCGGCGATGGCAACAACAGACGTGACGGTGGTGGTGAAGATCGGCACCTCCAGCCTGACAGATACTCAGACCGGCTTGTTGCGTCTTTCGGTGTTGGGGCCGCTGGTGGAGGTGCTGACCCACCTGCGCAGGCAGGGGTATGCGGTGATCTTGGTCTCCTCTGGGGCGGTGGGGGTGGGCTGTGCTCGCCTTGGCTGGCGGCAACGACCGACGGCTATTGCCGAGAAGCAGGCGGTGGCTGCGGTGGGACAGGGGCGGTTGATCCGCCTTTACGATGACCTCTTCTCGGCTCTGAACCAGCCAATTGCCCAAGTGCTGCTCACCCGCGGCGATCTGGTGGAGCGCAGCCGCTACGTGAACGCCAATCGCACTTTTGCCCAACTGCTGCAGATGGGGGTTATTCCCATCGTCAATGAAAACGACACGGTGGCAGTGGAGGAGCTGAAATTCGGCGATAACGACTCGCTTTCGGCGTTAGTGGCCAGCATGGTGCAGGCCAAGTGGCTTATCCTGCTCACCGATGTGGACAAGCTCTATTCGGCTGACCCCAACCGAGATCCCTCTGCCCAGCCCATTGAGCGGGTGTTGCCCGGGATCCCGCTACAGGTGAAGGCCGAAGCCCAGGGGAAAAGCGGCTGGGGCACCGGCGGCATGGCCACCAAACTGACCGCTGCTCAAATTGCTACAGCTGCAGGGGTAACGGTGGTGATCACCAATGGCAAACGGCCTGAGCAGATCCCGGCAATTCTGGCCGGCGAGGCCATCGGCACCCGCTTTGATCCGGCTCCTCAGCCCGCCAGCGCCCGCAAGCGATGGATTGCCTACGGCCTCATCCCCGAGGGATCTTTGACTTTGGATGAGGGGGCGGTACGAGCGGTGTGCGAGCAAGGGCGCTCGCTGTTGCCGGCAGGGATCACAGCCATTTCTGGGGAGTTTGAGGCGGGGGCTGCCGTGCGCCTGTGCGATCCCAGCGGCCAGGAGGTGGCGCGGGGCCTGGTGAACTACAGCGCCGAGGAGCTGCGGCAGATTAAGGGCAAAAAAACCGCCGAGATTCCCCGCATCCTGGGCTACGAAGGGGTTGATACTGCCGTCCACCGGGATAACTTGGCCTTGCTCAATTGAGGCCATGGGTGAGGCCATGGGGGCGAGTCCAGGCGCGGTGCTCTGCACCACTAGCACGAATGGCTACAACGGCGGGATCCCAACGCCTATTCTTCCAACTGCCAGGGATCCTGAGCCAGCACCTCATCGAAAACCCGCGGGGGGCGCACGGCCATCAGCACCTGGCCCAACAGGGGAGAGGAGGGCGAGTCTTCTATCCACTCCACCGCCAGGGATCCGGCCCGATCCACCAGGAAAAATCCTGCCATCTGATCTCCCTCCCAAACCCGAGCGGCGCGATCGACCACCAGCAAAACCGGATCCTGTTCTTCACCGGCAGGCACCGGCAAACCCAACAGGGATCCCAAAAGCCGGTTTTCCACCTGAAGGATCACCGGATCCCCGGCCTTTTGAATCACCGGCCAAGCAGGCAAGGCCATCCAAGTCTGCTCCGCCGGGCTGTTGACCCAGCCAAAGGGCCCTTGCGGATCGCTGGGGGGGATCCCTTCCCAGGCGGCAGTTGCAAGAGGCAGGGATCCGGCCACCGGCAGCAGTCGCGGCAGATCTTCTTCCAAGCGAAACACGGACAGCTTGGGCAAAACGCTGCGTTGGGGGCGGGAGCTGGTGGCAATCGTGGACAAGAGCTGCTCCACCTGTCGGCGGGCTGTATCACTGTGGACATACTGAAACGCTCGACCGATAGCGCGAGTTCGCTCCTGCAGATCGCGGGTTTGCTGGGCCGTCCGCCAGGCTTGATAGGCTACCGCATCGCCGGGGTGATCCGTAAACCCTTCCGGGAGCTGCTGGAGCTGGGCATAATTTTTCACCGCGCGGGCGATCTCGTGAGCATCAGCGGCATTCAAATGGCGACTGAAGATAAATTCCGCCACCCGAACCCGATCCTGTGGGGAGAGAATGCGCAACTCGTAGAGGATATCGCTGCCTTTATGGGCAAAATGCCCCAGAACTGCTGGGCTGGCTCCTGCTTTGGCCATCCCTTCGTAAACCTGGGCCGCAACAAGGATCTGGTTTTGGTGAATGGGCTCAAACCCCGTCGCCTCGAAGATGGCCTGCGGGGTCATTTTCTGTTGTTGCAAGGTTTGGCATGCTTTGGCCCAATCCAACCAACGGCCCTCTTTGCGTCGCAGTCGGCCTACCAACAGGCTGGGATCCTCCTCCACAGCAGCAGGTTCCGGCAGATACTGACTCATGCTTGTTCTCCAACAGGCTGGACAGATCACCACTCCCCTGGTCCACAGCCCAGCAGATCTGGCCGGGCATCTGGCCAAACTTGATCTTTAAACTTGATCTTAGGGCTGATAGCGGTTCTGGCCGAGTCCGGTCGCGACAGCGGGACGGAGTCCTTGGCGAAACTCTAGATCGCTGGGTCGCACAGCATCACCTGGGAAGGCTGTCCACTCACCGGCAAGCAGTTCAGATCCAATTGCCAAAGCTGAGACAGGTGAGATTTCTCTGCTTTGGGCACCTGCAGCCAAATCTTGCCCCTTTGGCCCACCTGCAACACCTGTGAGCCGTTAGGCACAGCTACTTGGGCCAAGGGATCCCCTTTTTCACTGTACAGCCAGAGGGAAGTGGATTGCTCGCCCTCTCGACACAGCAGCAGCACGCCCCAAGGGGCCTTGGCCATCTGGACAGGTTGCCCTTTCAAGAACCAGCGGCGCACCCGCAGCGGATTCACCTGCACCGAGTGGAGATAGGGGCAGCAACCTTGCTGGCCTTCCCTTCCCTCATCTGTTGCCGCAAAGAGCAACCGTTCTCCCAAGCTGATCACCCCCCCTTGGGGATCCAAGGGCAGGCGATAGCGAATGGGCTGGGATCCCGTCTGCAGAGACCAACCGGTCGCGACAGTGGGATGGTGTCCCTTGGGATAGGGCAAGAGGCTCATCTCCACCCACTGCTGCCCCACACCTGTCAACAAAACCAGATGCTCCGAGAGGGCCAGCAAGCGGGACAGGGATCCCTGCCAAGGCCAACGAAAATAGCAGCGGGAATCGGGGAAAGGCTGTGTTCCTGTCGACGTGGCCGGCTGCCATTGTACGGCCCCCAACTCTTGGGCGGTGGCCCAGACCAGCTCCTGTCGCTCTGCCAGCCAGGTGGCCTGCCAATCCTCCTCAAAGCTGAGCAAGGTGCGGATGCGGCTGGGGCTGAGGTGCAAAAGGCTGCTTCGGGAGAAGGCCAGGGCTTCCGGGAAGGTGTTCAAGGGCAGCACCGCCCGAATTGGCTCGTCCAGGGAAAAACGGGCCAAAGCAGGGGATCCCAGGGCAAGGTTCTGGAGCTCCAGCCATTCCAGCCTCTGGGGGGTCACCCGCAACAGCAGCGGGGATCTGGAGCCGCTGGGATCCTCGCAGATGCAGAACTTTTGCTCGGCCAGGAACTCCATCCCGCCAGTGTCAACAGAGCCCAGATCCGGCAGATCCCAAACCTGTACCCCAGGGGGCGGCCATCTGGGCAGGCGAGGGCCAACCCAACAACTGGCCGGCTCTTGCCACTCTTGGGCAAACACCGCCAAGGCCGACCGCATTTGGGCAGCAGTGCGGAACCGCCGCGAGGGCAACTTGCGTAGGGCTATCTCCAGCACCTCCCGCAGCGGGGCAGGGATCCCTTCTGGACAGACAAACGGCTGGTTGAGGTGGGCGTGCATCAACTGGCCGGGGGATCCGGAAAAAGGCCGCCGGCCTGTCAACAGCTCCAGCAGGATGATCCCCACCGCGTAGAGATCCGAGGCAGGGCTAAACTGACCGTAGAAGCGCTCGGGAGCCATGTAGGCAGGGGATCCGGTGGCGCTGATCTCATCGGGAAGAGGCTGGGAGTGGCGGGCAATGCCAAAGTCTGTCAGCTTCAGTTGCCAGCCCTGGGGCGTGGGCTTGAGCAGGATGTTCTCGGGCTTGACATCGCAGTGGATCACCCCCTGCCGGTGGGCATGATCTAACCCGGCCAAAATCTGATCCACAAAGCCCAAAACCTGCTTGACCGGCAGCCACAGCCCTTGCTCCACCTGGTCGATCAGCTCCCGCAGCGTGCCTCCCTCGCAGTACTCCAACACCAGGTAGCGACCTTCGCGGGCATGTTCGAGGGCGTAGCAGCGGGTAATGTTGGGGTGGTTGAGGGTGAGCAGATGGCGCAGCTCCCGCAGCAGATTTTGGGTGGGAAAGCGCTCCGCCGGCAGCTCCTTCAGGGCCACCAGGTCTCCTCCTTGACGGGGACGGGCACAGAATACACGCCCGTACTGCCCTTGGCCGGCCAAACCCAACATTTGGTAGCTGTCGTGAATCGACTTGAGGGTACGGCTGCGTCGGGACACGGCCCTAGCCCACCAGGAATCAATACCGGCACTTTACATCTTTTTTTGCTCTTTTCGTTCCCGTCTTGGCTCAGGTTCCAGAACAACGAGCCCAGCAGCAGGTCTGCCGAACTCCCACCGGAAAGCCTAAGAGCCGGTCAACTGCTTGAGCAGCTCCGCTGCGTGGGTTTCCACCTTGACCTTGGTGATAACGGCCTCGATCTTCCCCTCCGGATCAATAACAAAAGTGGTGCGGTGAATGCCGTTGTACTCTTTGCCCATGAACTTTTTCGGCCCATAGACCCCGTAAGCCCTGGCCACCTTGGCCCCCTCATCCACCAACAGGGGGAAGGGCAGTTGCAGCTTCTGGGCAAATTTTTGGTGGGAACGGGCATCGTCGGCGCTCACCCCCAAGATGGCGATGCCGTGGGCTTGATAGTCAGCGTAGGCATCCCGAAAGCCGCAGGCTTCTTGGGTGCAGCCGGGGGTGTTGTCTCGCGGGTAAAAATAGAGCACCACCCGCTGTCCCCGCAACTGGCTCAAGCTGATGGGATTGCCCTCGGCATCGGGCAGGGTGAACTCCGGAGCCGGATCCCCAACGGCAAGGGGCATGGGTGGGATCCCTCCTCAGACCGATTTTTTGGGAGAGAGAATCATCGTGATGTTTCGCCCTTCCTTTTGGGGGGGCTGCTGCATTTCCGCCACTTCTTGTAAGTCTTTGAACAAGCGGTGCAGCAATTCTTCCCCCAACTCGGCGTGCTGGGCCTCACGACCGCGGAACATCACCGTGGCTTTCACCTTGTCTCCATCCCCCAAGAACTGTTGGGCGCTGCGCAGGCGCACGTTGTAGTCGTGCTCGCCGATGTTGTAGCGAAACTTCACTTCCTTGATCTCGGCAGTGTGTTGCTTCTTGCGGGCCTCCCGTTCTTTCTTCTCCTTCTCAAACTTGAACTTGCCGTAGTCCATGATGCGGCAGACAGGCGGGTCGGCCTTTTCGCTCACCAAGACCAAGTCCAGATCTTTTTCTTCTGCCAGGCGCAGGGCTTCGCGCGGGCTCATGATCCCCAACTGAGTGCCGTCGGTATCGATAAGGCGGATTTTGGGGAAGCGGATGCGCTCGTTGATAGCCGGCAGCTCTGCGCGCTGCTTGCGGGGGAAGCGGTCAGGTGGATGCTCTACGGTCAAGTTTTCCTCTCTCAACGAAATAACAACACAAGACAAATGCTAAGTAGGACTAGCCCCCTTCGGAGCAGTGCCGAACCCTGAGTTTGGACTCTCCAATCAAAGTCGGCCACTGGCCCGCAGGCCAAGGCAGGCTGCACCTATACTAACCGGCATTTTCCGTCTCTTTCTAGAGCCGTCAAGCGTTGTCAAGGCCCGCTCACTTGGGGATCCTGCCAGATTGGGGCAACAACCGCGGTAGGATACCAAAGTGGCGATCCTGATGGGATCAAAGGTTGTTTGTCGGCCAGCAGGGAGGGCAGAAGCGGTGCAGCTCGGTTTAACGGAACGGGAACTGACAGAGTTGGCCCAAAAGTCGGTTCAGCTCATCCTCAGCCCGCGGGAAGGGGATAGCGAAGCGCTGATCCAGTACAAGTCTTCGGCAGAATTTCGAGCGGGGGTGCATCTGGCCTGTGCGGCCATGGTGTTGGTCTTGGCAGAGAACAACGAGCGCCTCAGCCAGCAGTTGCAGGCTACTTTACAAAACTTATCTGCAGCCGTCGAGACACCCTCAGAGAAGGCTGCCGGAAGCTAGCCCAAGGATCCGCGAACGGGGGAGGAAAAGCCTTGGCTGAGGTGCGCAGCGAACGAGACTCAATGGGGGAGCGGCAACTACCCCAGTCGGTTTACTACGGCATCCAGACCGCCCGTGCCCTGGAGAACTTCCCCATCAGCGGCCTCAAGCCCCTGCCGGAGTATGTGGAGGCCTGCGTGCTGATTAAAAAGGCGGCGGCGGAGGTCAACGGCGAGCTGGGGTGCATTCCGGCAGAGGTGGCCAAGGCGATTGTCCAAGCGGCGGATGAGATCCTCCAGGGATCCCTGCGGGATCAGTTTGTGGTGGATGTGTACCAGGCGGGGGCGGGCACCTCCCACCACATGAACGTCAACGAAGTGCTGGCCAACCGCGCTCTGGAGATCCTGGGGGAGCCCAAGGGCCGCTACGAGCGGGTCAGCCCCAACGACCATGTCAACTACGGCCAGTCCACCAACGATGTCATCCCCACCGCCATTCGTCTGGCTGCCCTGCTGCGGGTGCGACGGGATCTGCTGGGCACTCTAGACAATTTGGTGGCAGCCCTCGAGCAGAAGGCCCAAGAGTTTCGCGGCATCCTCAAGGCCGGTCGCACCCATTTGCAGGATGCGGTGCCGGTGCGGCTGGGGGATAGCTTTGGCGCCTACGCGGCCATCTTTGCCCAACACCGTCGCTGGATTGAGGAGGCCAGCCAGGCCCTGTGCAGCTTGGGGCTGGGGGGAAGCGCCGTCGGCACCGGCCTCAACACTCATCCCCAGTATCGGCAGCGGGTGGTGCAACGGCTGGCGGAATATACTCAGCTACCCCTGACCCCTGCTCCCCACCCCATGGCGGCGATGCAGAGCATGGCCCCCTTTGTGCATCTGTCGGGATCCCTGCGCAACCTGGCCCAAGATGGCATCAAGCTGGCCAACGACCTGCGGCTGATGGATTCTGGCCCCAAGACCGGCCTGAAGGAGATCCAACTGCCGCCGGTGCAGCCCGGCTCTTCCATCATGCCTGGCAAGTACAACCCGGTGATAGCCGAGATGTTGAACATGGTCTGTTTCCAGGTGATTGGGCTGGATACCGCCATCACCCTCGCAGCCCAAGCGGGGCAATTTGAGCTGAACGTGATGATGCCCCTGATTGCCTATGACCTCCTGCACAGCCTGCAGATTCTGAACAGCAGCCTGCGGGTCTTTGCCGAGCGCTGTATTCAAGGCATCACCCCCAAACCGGAGCGCTGCCGTAGCTACGCAGAAGGGACGCTGGCTTTGGTGACCGCCCTCAACCCCTACATCGGCTATTTGCAAGCTGCAGAAGTGGCCAAGGCTTCTTTGGAAACCGGCCAGTCCATTCGGCAGATTGTCTTAGAGCGCAACTTGATGACCCCGGAACAGGTGGCCAAGGTGCTGGATCTGGAGGCGATGAGCCAAATGCAGTCCTAACCCATTCGCTACAGTGGAGGCATACTGCTCCTGCCCGGCCATGACCATCGCCCCCTATCGCTGGCCCACCCAGCACGACTTGCCCGATACAGACGACACCCCCTTGGACAACGAGGATCAAGGCCGCCAATACCCCCTCCTCCGGGAACCGCTGCTGCTGCACTGGTCGGATCGGCAAGACTTTTTTGTGGCTTGCAATATGGGCCTTTACTACGCCCTACCCCGGCAGGTCATTGTTCCAGATTTGTTTCTGGTGCTGGGGGTTCCCCGTTGGCGGGATGGCACTGCCCGCAAAAGTTATGTGGTTTGGGATGAAGGGAATATCTTGCCTATTCTCATCTTGGAGATCATCTGCAACGACCAGGGGGAAGAAAAACCCGGACAAGCCAAATTCCAGCTCTACGAAAGGCGGCTGCGGATCCCCTACTACGTCACCTTCGAGCTAGAGACCGATGAGCTGAATGTTTATCAACTCCAGGGCGGACACTATGAGCTGCTCCCCGGCTCAGGCGCTGGAGAACATCCCCCAATTCTGTTGCCCGATTTGGACTTGAGTATCGGTCGGTGGTGGGGATCCTACGAGGGGCGAGAACGCTTTTGGGTGCGCTGGTACGATAGGGCAGGGCAATTGTTGCCTACGGGAGCTGAACTAGAACGGCAGCGGGCTGAATTGGAACGGCAACGGGCAGACCTAGAACGCTCCCGAGCCGAACGACTGGCCCAGCGGCTACGGGAACTGGGAGAAGACCCTGAATTTTGATCAGCTTTTCCAGGGATCCCCAAAAAAGAAATCTCCACCTACCCCCTACACTGGAATCCTGGCATTCCAGGGGGACATGATGACCAGACAGCGACTCAGTTTGTGGACGAAGCTGGCCTATGGGGTGGGGGATCTGGGCACAGGCATGACGGCCAACATCCTCATCTTTTTCCTGCTGCCCTTTCTCACCAATACCGTTGGCATGTCGGCAGGCCTAGCCGGCAGCATCTACGCCATCACTCGCTTTTGGGATGCCATCAACGATCCCATCATCGGCATTCTCAGCGACCGCACCCGCACCCGTTGGGGCCGTCGCCGCCCCTGGCTGCTGTTTGCAGCCCTCCCCTTTGGCCTCACGTTCCTGGCCCAGTGGTGGATCCCTTTTCCCGGTCGGATTGGCCCCCTGTTTGCCTACTACCTGGCGGTGTCGCTCTTGTTCAATACCTTCTACTCTGCGGCCAATATTCCCTACGCCTCCCTGACAGCGGAGCTGACCCAGGATTACGACGAGCGCACCCAGCTCAACCAATTCCGCTTTTCCTTCTCTGTAGGGGGCAGCATGGTTGCGGTGGTTACCTTTCCCCTGCTGGTCAACTTGCTGCCGGATCGGGCTGCCGGCCACCTGCTGGCGGGAGCCTGTTTTGGAGTGATCTCGGCTGTGCCCTTGCTGATCTGTTTTTGGGGGGTGCGAGAACGGTATCCATCCCAACGGGATCCCATGCCCCTGGTTCAACAACTGCGGGTGGCCTTCAGCAACCGCCCCTACCTGTTTGTCAGCGGCATCTACCTGTGTTCTTGGCTAGCGTTTCAGTTCACAGCCACAATCATCCCTTATTTCATCGTCTTCTGGATGGGCCTGCCGGAGGTGTGGATTTCCCTGGTGGTACTGGCGGTACAGGGGATCGCAGTGCTGACGCTGTTCGGTTGGACCCAACTGAGCACCCATCTGGACAAGCGCACCATGTACCTCATTGGGGCGGGGTTTTGGCTGATCTCGCAGGCGGGCCTGTTTTTCCTCCAGCCCGGGCAGCAGGGGATCATGATTGGGCTGGCTCTGTTGGCCGGCATTGGGGTTTCTGCTACGGCCTATCTCGGCCCTTGGTCCATGTTGCCGGATGTGATCGATCTGGATGAACTACAAACCGGGGAGCGGCGGGAGGGGATCTTCTACGCTTTTATGGTCTTCTTACAAAAGGTGGGCCTGGCGCTGGGACTGTTTTTCGTGGGGCAAGCTCTGGATTGGGCCGGCTTTGTGCCTTCGGTGGCCGGAGAGGCCCTGCCCATCCAGCCGGAATCGGCTTTGTTGGCCATTCGCGTTGCCATCGGCCCCTTACCGGCGGTGGCCCTGATCGGCGGGATCTTGCTGGTGTGGTTCTACCCAATCACCCGGCAGCGTCATCAGCAGATCCTGATGGAATTGGAAGAAAGACGGCAACAATACCACCCCAGCACCGAAAGATCTCCTTAGACCGCAAAATAGGCTACGGTTTCTAGCGGCAGAGCAACTGGCGCAATTGCGGGGGTTTTGATCTTCGGCCCAGGCTACTCCTCTCTCAGGGGCCTGCAGGATTACCTCATCAATGGCCTGAAAAAATGGCCTGAAAATCGATCACTCCTTCATCTCGCGCTGGGGGCCGAATGAAGAAAATGCCGAGACCATTGCCTGATCATCACCTTGGCCCGCAGCCTGGGAATGGATGTCACTGCCGAGGGGATCGAAACCCTACAGCGACTGCACCAATGAGGCTGTTGAACTGCGAGTATGGCCAGGGCTATTTCTTCGCCAAACCTCTCCAGCCTGCGGAGGCAGAGCAGATGCTGCGGTTGCAACTGGACAAGAGGTGAAGGGATCCCTGCCCTCAATCCAGGATGATGCGCAGGCCGCTACCCGAGGGAGTCACCGGTTCAGAGCTGGGCAAAATCCGCAGCCCACTGCCGGAGGGCCGGATCACTGTGTTGTCAGCATTTACGAAGAAGGTGTTGGATTGGCCGTCCCGCTCATACACTACCACGTCGTTACGGTTGAACCGGGAGCGACAGATGATGGGGGAGTTGTCGGCAGCAGTAGCCGCACTGCAGCGGTAGCCAGGGGCAGAGACGATCTTGCCTTCTTCATCGATGGAAAAAGGAACTGCAGAGGGCAAGATTGGAGAAAAGACCGGCTGGTCGGGATTGAGGATCACCGAGCCACCTGTGCTGGGTTCTACCACGATCCCCCGCCCGTCGATGACGATCCGCTGCGCTTGGGCGGGAGAGACGGCCAGCGGCCCCAAGAGCAAAGCCAGGCTTAGGCCGAGTTGGAGGGGAAACAACAGCTTCATTGGATATCTCCTTTGGCCCAGGGCCATAACAGCTTCCAGGGATCCGCCAACGATCCTTGCAGGGGATGGATCCCTGGCTCAACTTAACTTGATCTTGACTTGATCTTGGCCCAGATGTCGGGCCGAACCCAGGGCGGAAGCCGTCACCTCTGTTGCCAAGATGGGCACTTTGCCGTCGGCTCGACTACCACAGCCCCGAGCGGCCCAACGCCAGCCCGACCACCAACATGCCCAACACCAAAAAGGGCTGCGCGCTGGCTTGGTATTTCACATCGTTGTTCAAGGGATCCCGCAGGAGGTACATATCTTGGAAGGTTATTTGGGGGATGATCAGCAGCACCAAAAGGGCCGCGTAAAGTTTTAGGCCCGCCCCCAGCAAAAACGAGGCCATGCCGAACTGAAATAGGTCGATCATCAGCACCGAGATCCAAGCGGCCCCCATCGCCCCAAACATCACCGGCAAAGAGGCCAAGCCAAACTGCCTGTCCCCCTCGATGCTTTTGAAATCGTTGACCACGGCAATCCCCAGCCCGGCCAAGCTGTAGATCAGCGTCAGGATGCAGACCGTCCAGTTTAGCTCGCCGAACAAGGCGTGGCCTGTCCACCAGGGCAGGGCGATGTAGCTGGCACCAAGGGCATAGTTGCCCAGCCAGCCGTTGCGCTTGAGCTTCAGGGGGGGCGCCGAGTAAATGTAGGCAATGAGGGCTCCCGCCAAGGCAATGCAGGTGATCACCGGGAAGTCATGGCCCGTGTACCAGTCCAGAGCGTAGGCCAAGCCCAACCCCAAGATCAGCAGCACCCAGATTTGGATAACCACCCGCTGCAGAGAGATGGCCCCCGAAGGGATCGGGCGGTAGGGCTCGTTGATGGCGTCGATCTCGCGGTCGTAGTATTCGTTCACCGTTTGGGTATAGCCCGTCATCAGGGGGCCCGCCAGAATCATGCCCACCAAAATGAGAGCCACATTCTCCCAAGTCCAGGTGAAGTGACCGGAAGATGCCGCCCCCGGAATCAGACCCCACACCAAAGGGATCCAGGTGACAGGCTTCATCAGTTGCAAGTGCAACTGCCAAATGGAGCGAGACTCCACCTCTGCTCCTTTCATGCCCAGCAGTTGACGGACACGCTGCGCATTCGACCCGCCGGTGCCAGGGGATCCCTTGCCGGGATCCGAGTCTGGGGTGGTTTCTTCCGCAGTAGCTCCTACCTCCTCTAAACTGGGCTCTGCAGCAAAGGCCATCTCAGCCGCCACTTCCGGCAAGGAGGGATCTTGAGGGATCTTTTCGCTCATGGTGGGATGCGCAATCAAACTGCAATAACGGGGATAACCACCCCCATTCTGAGACATCGTGACATACTCCTGCACTCATGCTGATGCAAAGCGCTCCGCGCCGCTAAAGCGAAAGAGTACGAGCTTCTCAGTGACTCCTGTTAAGGACATTTCCTGAGCTTTAAGAACGGGATGCCCCACCGCTCTGTGTTTACCATAGCAAGGGTTTCCGCCTTTCATCCTGACCCTCATGCTGATACATAGAGGGCGTCGCTTCTCGGCGGTCTAGCTGACCGGATTCCTCAAACAAGAGGAGAGCATGACTCTAGTCAATAATAAGCTCAACTATACTGAAAATAATGTATAATATGTTCAGTACGGATTACTACCAGTTGATCTTTCTGTTTACTTTCGAGTCTGCCAACATGGTAGCCAAAGCAAAGCAGAAAATTGGTAGTAAGACGACACGGAAACTGCGCTTTGGGTATTCTACTCAAAGCTTTGCGGGATACCGCCATTCTGGTTGGAAACAAACAGAATGCTATCGCTGCATAGTTGAACAGTGATGTTCAGCAGTGTTCAGCGTAAATGTATCAGGTTGACGTTCTCCCCACGGCTAAAGCCAGAGGATCCGTTCTCAGCCAGCAAAACAACTCCCACTGACTGAGCTACACCGAGCATGTGGCTTATACCGCAGCACCGTGGGGGACGCCAAAGCGCTTCGCGCCGCCAAGGCGAACGCACCAGCTACTGGGATGTGGAAACACCCCAGATACTTCTACTTCACCTTCAGCACTGCACCTTTCTATAAATGGGTGGAGCGATACTCACATCCTATCAGGAGACGGTAGCTTATCCCTAGGCATAAATGCCGGGGCCTGAGCCGCCGAGTTTTCGGTCAGCTCGCAGTTCCGGGCCGTCTACACAATCTGTGCCGTCACGAATAGGCGCTGATGCTCCGCTGGGATCCGCTCTTTCTCTTGGGCCGGGATCACCAGGGGAGGTTGCTGAGTGTAATTGATGGGATCCCGAAACCAAGCGCGGCTGTAGGTGTTGTAGAGAAGAGGACGGGGAGCGGGCGAGCGATTGGCCCGACCCAGGTGAATCAGGCGGTAGTCAAACAGGAGGCAGGATCCCTTGGCCAAGGGTGGATCGACAAAGGGCATCTGCTGGGCCAGCTCGGTATAGTGGGCATCGAAGACCGCATGGCTGCCGGGCCAGAGACGGGTCATGCCGTTCTCTTCGTTGACATCCACCAGAGGAATGAGCAAATTCAGGGCATAGCAAGGAATGATCGCATCCAAGGTCTCGTCGCCAAACAGATGAGACAGATCCCGGTGAACTTGTTGATCGGCGGATCCCGGCAGAGAGACCACCGCCCCCAGCCCGCTCAAGATCAACTCCGGCCCCAAAATCCGCTTCAGGATGGGCAAGATCAGAGGATGGGCATAGATGAGGGGATCGTTGAAGGGGCCCTCCAGGCGAACCGTTACCATCACCCGTCTATTGCCCACTAACAGGGCATCAGCGTGGTGCTCGTGGGTGCAGTAGTGGCTGTAGGTGGCCAGAAAGCTGCTGTGCAACTTGTCGATGAGCTCGGGGGGAAAGATCTCCGGCAACACCAGATAGCCCTCTGTGGAAAACAGTTCAAAAGCCTGCTCTACGGTCTCTGGATCCGGCTGCTGGAGCTCCTGTAAGGACTCCGTCCCGCTGACGCGAACCGCAGGGCTGAAGCGCAACTGGGCCAACATGGGCTATGTCTCCTGCAAACTGGCCACAGCCATTAACATGCCCCGCGCTTTGTTCAGACATTCTTGATATTCCCGCTCCGGATCCGAGTCGGCCACAATACCTGCCCCGGCCTGCAAGCTCACCTGGCCCTGATGAACCAGCAGGGTGCGGATGGTGATGGCGGTGTTCAGTTGGCCAGAAAAGTCGTAGTAGCCATAGGCGCCGGCATAGGGCCCGCGGCGGCATCCTTCCAGCTCATGAATAATCTGCATGGCGCGGATTTTGGGGGCGCCGGTAACAGTGCCGGCAGGGAAGGTGGCCCGCAGCAGATCCCAGGCGCTGTACTGGGGATCCAGCCGCCCCACCACGTTGCTGACAATGTGCATCACATGGCTGTAGCGCTCGATCTGCATCAGGTCGTCCACCTGCACAGATCCCAGTTGGCAGACCCGTCCCAGGTCATTGCGGGCCAGATCCACCAACATCACATGTTCGGCCCGTTCTTTGGGATCTGCCAACAGCTCTTGCTCCAGCTGCCGGTCTTCCAGAGGGGTGGTGCCACGGGGGCGGGTGCCGGCAATGGGGCGCACGGTGGCGATGCGGTCTTCTCCCACCCGGCTGAGTTTGACCATCACCTCTGGGCTGGAGCCGATGAGGCAGAGATCCCCAAACTGCAAAAACGCCATGTAAGGGGAGGGGTTAATCAGCCGCAACGAGCGGTAGAGGCGAAAGGGATCCCCGGCAAGGGAGATGGTAAACCGCTGCGAGAGCACCACCTGGAAGATATCTCCGGCGCGGATGTAGTCCTTAGCCCGTTCCACCGCTTGGCAGTAGGCCGGGCGGCTCAGGGTGCTGGGGGGGATTTGTTCGCGCCAGCGGGACGGAGTCCTTTCCGACAGGTGAGGCTTCCAGTTGAGGTGCAGATGGGCCAGGGAAAGAGGAGCGCTGAGCTGCTGCATCAGCTTTTCCACCCGCCGGCAGGCTTGGGCATAGGCTTCCTCAGGAGCGTGGTGACGGGTATCGGCGAAGGCCACCACCCAGATCTTGCGCTTTACCTGGTCAAAGAGCAGGATGCTGTCCACCTGCATCAAAACGGCATCAGGGGGATCCCCCGGCTGCAGGGGGTGGATGGGCACCTTGGGCTCAATCCAGCGAATCAGCTCGTAGCCCCAGTAGCCAAACAGGCCGCCGATGCTGCTGGGCAATTCCGGCAAATGCACCGGCTCATAGGGCTGCAAGCAGCGGGCCAAGATGGCAAAGGGATCCCCTTGGTGGTGCTCCTGTCGGCCATCGCGGTATCGCTGTAGCGCCTGATCCCCGCGTATTTCCAAAACCCACAGGGGATCGCAGCCCAAGAAGCTGTAGCGGGCCACCTGTTCCCCCCCCTCCACCGACTCCAGGAGAAAGTTGTAGGGCTGGCCAGCACAAACCCGATACCAGGCAGAAACCGGCGTTTCCAAATCCGCCACCCATTCCTGGTACACCGGGATAAAGTTGCCCTGCTTGGTGAGGGCAAGAAACTCCTTCAAGGGAGGGTAAATCATGGCCTGCAACTTTTGTGCTTTTCCTGACTCTACCCCAGACACGGGATCCCAAGGGCGTGTGGATCCCTCTGGATTGCCCGGTTGCAACAGCGCCGAAAACCATTAAGCTGAGAGCGGCTCTACTCTCGGGATCCCTTGCCATGCAAAACCCATCTCAGGTGATTCGCGAGCGCCTCCGCTATCAAGGCCATAAATACACCTTCGTCAGCCAGCATTTGCGTTTTCCCAACGGCAAAGAGGGGGAGCGGGAGTACCTCATCCATCCCGGGGGGGTGGTGGCCGTGCCTGTAACTGCAGCAGGCAAGTTCGTCTGCATTCGTCAATATCGCTTTGCGGTTGCCTCCTACCTTTATGAATTTCCGGCAGGCACAGTCGAGCCAGGGGAGCATCCCGACGACACCATTCGCCGCGAGCTGGAAGAAGAAACGGGCCTGCGTGCCCATCGCTGGGATCCCCTTGGCCAATTTTATTTGTGCCCCGGCTATTCCAGCGAGATTATGTATGCCTATTTGGCGCGGGAGCTGGAAGTGCTGGATTCCCCTCCCGATAAGGATGAGGATGAAGATATTACCGTAGTGGAGTTTTCTGCTTCTGAGCTTACAGAAATGGCCCGTTTGGGAATGGATTTGGACAGCAAGTCCATTGCCTGCTTTTGGCGGGCCCAATTGTTTTTGGCTGCCGAAAAATAGAGCCCTCCGTCGGGGGGGGCTGCCCCTTGCTCCTGGGGGATCCCTTTCAAATTGGCGGGGCGTCGTTCCAAGCCGACTTTGTTGGCTACAGAGGAAGCTCCAGGCTTTTCACCCTAACTTGGTAGCCCATTGCCAGGCGAGATCAAGGTGAGATCGAGGTTGCGTTCGACATAAAAGGGATCCCTGTATCCCGGCTGTTTGGTTGACTGGGAGAACCTTGGAGTCCTTTAGAATTTTAGGGGCGAGGAGTGAGGAAATATGCGGAAACTGCTGTATTCCTGTGGTCGAATAGCCTGGGGAGTGGCCTTGGCTACCACTCTACCGGTTGCTGCTGTTCCTGCCTATCCCCAGCCCGTGCTTCCGCTGCTGCCGGTTCCTTCTGAGGGCGGCGCTGCTCGAGGTGGGGTTGTGGCTTTATTCAATCAATCCATTTGGTGGGATTTTATTCGCGGCAATCGCGGTGAAAACCTGCGCCTGTTCCCGGCCAGCCTAACCTCTCCATCTCGCCAGGATGTGGTGGCTGTGTTTCAGATTCAGCGGCAGCCCACCGTAGAGCCGGTGGTGCGCGTTCTCAGCTTCGAGCATCAGGGGGGGTATAGCTTTCGTCTACTCCACACGGCTGAGCCGATCCCAGGACGGTTGGTGGAGGCTCACCTGCGCACGGACATTACCTCCAGCCCACAGCCCAAGTTGGTGCTCCTTACCGAGCGAGGGGGCATCAGCCTGCTGCGCTCTGTCTTGGTCTTGGAACACCGGCCTGAGGGACTTGTGCCACTGCTGAGCGTGACGGATCTGAGCAATGCCAGCCTGCGGGTCAGCCCGCAAGGGATCCTGGTCATCTCAAGCCCGCCCGGTGCCAGCCGTGACTTGAGGGCTACCCTCTACCAATGGGAGGGGGATGGCTTTGTCCGTCGAGATCTATAAGTCCATCATCTGTTGTGACTGTTGTGAATCTGCCTGTCAATATCCATCTTTGTCAGCGAGGTCTCGCGCGGAGCGGATGTCCGTCTCGGCTATCGCTGCCCTTGCCAGCAAGCTCCCAAACTGGGGGCTTGTCCCACCTGCCAAAGGAACAGGCTTTCGGCCCCAAGGGGATGAATGCTCCAGGGATCCAGGCCAGACCCAAACCACCCATAGGGATCGACGGCAGCCGGTTGGCCCGAGTTGGTGTTGTCGAAGCGACGTACCTCGAAATGAAGATGGGGCCCGCTGGCACAGCCGCTATCTCCCGATAGGCCGATGACTGCTCCTGCGGCCACCACTTGCCCCTCCTGCACCCCAACTTGGCTGAGGTGGGCGTAGAGGGTCTCCCAGCGGGGAAGTGCTCTCCCGTCTGTTCTCTCCCCCTCCGAGAGTTCTGGCTCGTGCAAAAGGCGCACCCGCAACCCCCTGACCGGTCGGCCCAAGCCGGGGCAAAAAAACTCCGGCTCCTCACGGGCCACGGTGACCCGTCCTGCGGCAGCAGCCAAAATCGGGGTGCCCACCGGCATCTCCCAGTCATAACCGGCATGGCCATCGCTTTTGCCACACGGGTGCAGCGGGTCGGGGATCCAAACCTGGCCTTGCCCACTCACAAACCGTCCGTTGCCATCCCTCTCCCCCAAAGGCAGATCATGGTCGAAGAGATTGGTGACGGGAAATTCTCCGACAAAGGGCTTGTGCAAAAACGGCCACTGGGGCGGCGGCGGATCCCCATAAGCAGAACGATATTTTTCCAGCTCCAGCCGATAGTCTTCCAGATCCTGACGCTGGGCGGGATCTTCCGTGTGCTCTCGTAAGAGATCCACCAGCTGCAGGGCCTGAAGCCAGTCCTGGCGCTCCACAGCACGAGCCAACTGGGCGTACACCCCCACCCGGGATCCCTGCGGCGAAGACGGGGAGGAGACCTGAGGAAAAACGGGCGATATGTTTACGAATTGATACAATAGACAGCAAAATATCAGCAGTGTCACCGTTAGCGGTGGTGACATCCCTGCCCAGAGGGCCATCCCAAGTAGGCCGGCCTGCAAGCAAGCGGGCTTGTTCTTGGCTTCGGGCTCTCTCTTGGGGCCATCCGCTTTTTCCCTCAGCCGCCGTATGGGTTGCAAGGAGACAGAGCGGCTTCGCTTAACCACTCTTCGGGAGTTTCTCATGCGTTGGTTCTCGTCCTCTGGTGTTCTCGTCAGCCTGCCTTTCCAGTCTTCTGTTGGGCGAAGTGTTCTGCCCCTGTCTGGCTCGATTTGGCAGCGGCTGGAGGCCTTAGCTCTGGGTTTGCACATTCTGTCTTTGCTTTTTGGGTTGGCAGGGTTGCTCTGGGTTGTACCCCATCCTGAGTGGGTGGCCAGTTTGCCCCCCATTGGCATTCAAGCTTTCTCCTTGAGCATGGGCAATGGCGGCGTGGCCTACATGGTGTTCGGTGCGCTGGCGGCAGCTCTGATGGGATCCCGGCTGTTGGGGATGCGGCGCCTGTTGATGTTTTTGATCCCGGCGGTGGGCATTTCCTTGGGCAGTGAGCTGTTGGGTACCAGCACTGGGATCCCCTTTGGCAACTATGGCTACCTGAGTGGGCTGGGCTATAAGATTGCCGGGTTGGTGCCTTTTACCATCCCTCTGTCTTGGTTTTATGTGGGGTTGTCGTCCTATTTGTTGGCGCGTGTGGCTCTGCAAACCCAGCGCCACTGGTTGATCCACTTCGAGGCCATCATGTTGGGGGCCCTGCTGCTCACCGCCTGGGACTTCGTGCTGGATCCGGCCATGACCCGCGGCTTGATCCCGTTTTGGACGTGGTTTCAGCCGGGGCCCTTCTTCGGTATGCCGCTGCAAAACTTCGGGGGTTGGATGCTGACCGGGGCTGCCTTCATGACGGTGGCCAATCTGCTGTGGGGCGAGGATCAACCCATCCTTGACCGCCGCCAGTTGGTGGGGCCGCTGGTGCTCTATGTAGCTAATTTTGCTTTTGCCCTGTTGATGAGCCTGGGCTCCGGCATTGTTGCGCCGGCGGGGCTGGGCCTGTTGTTGGGGTTGGGGCCCGCTTTGGGGCTGTGGTGGAGTGCAAAGACCCCATCCCGCTATTGCGAAAGGACTCCGTCCCGCTATCGCGACCAGCCTGAGCCGCCTTCCCATCCCCAAAAGGACTCTGTCCCGCTATTGCAAACGGTTGAGGGAGAGGCAGGTCAAGCCTGGGATACTTTGGAGGATCCCGGTTGGGTTGGCGCGAAATAAACTGGCCCTAACCTTTTCTCGGCGAGATCCCCCAGTTGTCCATGCCATGAACTTCTGCAGCGACAATGTCACAGGCGCCTGTCCTGAGGTGATGGAAGCCCTGTTGGCCCTCAGGGGATCCGCCATGCCCTATGGAGGGGACGAATGCACAGCGCAGGTGCAAAGGCTGTTTGCCGAGATCTTCGAGCATGAAGTGGCAGTGTTTCCGGTGGCAACAGGATCTGCTGCCAATGCCCTGGCCCTTTCGGTGCTCACCCCGCCCTACGGGGCGATTTATTGCCATCCCGAGGCCCACATCAATCTGGACGAATGTGGAGCGCCAGAGCTGTTTACAGGTGGGGCCAAGTTGGTGGGGATCCCCGGAGAGCAAGGCCGTATTGACTGGGGCAACTTAAAAGCAGCCCTGGAGCGGGCGGGGTTTGGGGTGGTTCATCACGTGCAGCCTGCCTGCCTCAGCCTGACGCAAGCCACTGAGGCCGGCACCCTCTACTCCTTGGAGCAGCTTGGATCCCTGGCGGATTTGGCCCATCACTTTGGCCTTAAGGTGCATATGGATGGGGCCCGCTTTGCCAATGCCCTGGTTAGTTTGGGTTGCACCCCTGCCGAGATGACCTGGAAAGCGGGGGTGGATGTGCTGTCCTTTGGGGCCACCAAAAATGGAGCCTGGGCTGCGGAAGCGGTGGTGTTTTTTCATCCAAATCAGGTGGGCGATTTTGAGTTTCGTCGCAAGCGCAGTGGCCATCTGGTTTCGAAGATGCGCTTTTTGTCTGCCCAATTGCAGGCCTATCTCCAGGATGGGGTGTGGCTGCGCAATGCCCGCCATGCCAACGCGATGGCCCAACGGTTGGCGCAGGGACTGGGATCCCTGCCGGGAGCCAAGTTGGTGTATCCTACCGAGGCCAATGAGGTTTTTATCGAGCTGCCGGAGCCGGTTCTCCAGGCCCTGGAGCAGGCGGGGTTTCGGTTTTACCGCTGGCTGGGGGAAGGTCACCGCTTGATCCGCCTGGTGACAGCTTTTAACACTTTGCCCGCAGATGTCGAGCGCTTCTGCCAGGTGGCTCAGCAAGCCAGCCGTTTGCAATAGGCGGACGGAGTCCTTGCAGCTGACCGGGGATCCCCCTTGCCAAGGACATGAGCATCCCGAGGGATCCCTGAAGGCTGTTCATCGGCTCGTCAATCCTTAAAGTGGGTGCTGTCGCGACTGGGCTTTTTCTCCAGGCAGGGCAAGGCGGAAGTCGATCCCGTTTTCTTCGAGTTGTCCTGTAGCAAACCGATCAGCAGACAGGCCACCCCAAGGTTGATGGCCACATCCGCCACGTTGAATACCGGAAAGCGAATCCAGACCCAATTGAAAAAGTCCACGACATAGCCGTTGACGAAGCGGTCGATGCCGTTCCCCACGGCTCCTGCCCACACCAAGCCATAGCCGGCCTGTTCCCATCGGCCCAGGATCCCGCCGCGAATGGCCAGCAGCGCCAACGCCAGCGCCACCCCCAGCGAGATCCACTTCAAGAGCTCTGCCGAATCTTCAAACAGGCTCCAAGCAGCGCCGGTATTCTCCACGTAGGTGAGGTGAAACACCCCTGGCCACAGCTCAATCTCTGGCCCCGGCAGCAGCCGTTCCACTGCCCAGTGCTTGGTCGCCTGATCCAAGATTACCCCCAGGATCCCGGCCAGCCAAAAGCCTTTGTTTTTCATGTCGTCTTGGCCTCAATCACGTCCACCGGCAAGAGCGCCCCGATGAGCACTTTTCCCATCCTGACATGCTGCTCTTCTGCCGGCTCATTGCACAGAAGCTCAAGGGCGGAGCTCTGGACTCGAAGTTGGGCCTGTAACGGGATCCAACACCGGTGAGTGGCCTCAGAAGCGATTGGCCGCCTCTGGCTTGAGAGGAGCAGCAAGAAAACCGTCCAGCTTAGGCAACTGGACGGGGATCCCCTGGGGGTGGACAGGATTGGCTACCGACCCTGCTGCTCCAGGGAGCGGCGCAATTCACTGGCCATCTGCATAAACTCTTGCGGATTGCCCGCCTTGCCGTAGGAAGAGCGATCCTGAACCTTTTTGCCGCTGCCTTGGCGGGTGCGGGTGTTGAGCAAAGCGCTGGCCATTTCCATGAACTTGGCAGGATTTCCCTCGCTGCTGCCCCGCACGAGAGGGGCGCGTCCGGCACGAGTGACAGCCATAGATACCTCAATTTTCACAAATGAAATGCTTGTTACATTTTCTCACAAGGACTCTGCGATCAACCAGGGCCAGCGTTTCCTTGCTGTTACAGCGACTCCGGCCAATACTTAGGGATCCCTCCAAGTGCAAACCTTGCATGAGGCTGGAAAGAGCCATCAGCGAGTCGTGGTTTTCTCTTGGGTCAAGTGATGGATCAGCCAAATGGGGAGCACCGTCAGGCCAATCACCCCCAGGGCCACCACGCTGATCACCGGGCGCTGCCGAGGCTTGGTTAGCTGGCTGAACACCCAGATCGGCAGGGTTTGCTGCTGGCCAGCGGTGAAGGTGGTGACGATGATTTCATCGAAAGACAAGGCAAACGCCAGCAGGGATCCCGCCAATAGGGCCGAGGCCAGTTCGGGCAGAAGGATGTACCGAAAGGTTTGCAGAGGATTGGCCCCCAAGTCGGCAGAAGCCTCCAGTTGAGAGCGTCCCATGCGGCGAAACCGGGCCAGCACGTTGTTGTACACCACCACCAGGCAAAAGGTGGCATGGCCGATAACAATTGTCCAAAAGCTGAAAGGGATATGCAGCAAATGGATCGCCGAGCGCAAGGCGATCCCGGAGACAATGCCCGGCAAGGCGATGGGCAGCAACACCAAAAACGAGATCGTCTCGCGGCCAAAAAATCGGCTGCGATAGACTGCTGCTGCCGCCAGGGATCCCAGCACCACCGCCACTCCGGTAGCCAGCACAGCCACCCGCAAAGACAAAAACAAGGCCCGCCAAATATCGGCCCGCCCCCAGGCCACGGCAAACCAACGCCAGGTCAGCCCCGGCAAAGGGAAGCGCAAAGTCGCCTCATCGGGGCTAAAGGCGTAAAGGACGATCACCAGCAGAGGAAGATGGAGAAAGAGCAGCACCCCCAGCGAGAACAGGATCCAAAGCCATTGGCCGATGGGAAAAGGGCGAATCGGCATGGATGAGGGAGAATACAGAGCTGGATGGGGAACAGTCTACAGGTAGAGAAATGGTCTGTGAAATAGCCTTGTAGGGAAGCAGCCTTTGGCAAGGACTTTAGATTGCTTGGCCGACTTTGGAGCTCCAGTCGAGCAGAGCATCCCAAACCCAGATTAAACTCGCAGCATGATCGCGTTTTTAAGCGGCCACCTTGTGGCCATCGAATGGGGAGAGCGCAGTAGCCTCACTGTTGAGGTGCAGGGGATCGGCTATCGCGTCAAGGCCCCAGGACGTTTTCTCAAGCAACTGCCTGCAGTGGGGGAGCCCGTCCGGGTGTTCACCCATTTGGTGGTGCGAGAGACTGAGCTGGTGTTGTACGGGTTTGGCTCGCCAGCCGAGCGCGATTTGTTTGTGGAACTCATCAAAGTCTCGGGGGTGGGGCCGGCTTTGGGCTTGGCCCTGCTGAATACCTTCAGCCTGCCGGAGCTGGTGCAGGCGGTGGTGACCGAAAACGTGCGCCTGCTCTCCCTCACGCCGGGGGTAGGCCATAAAACGGCCCAACGGCTGGCCCTGGAGCTGAAAACCAAGCTGGCCCACTGGCGACAGGGGGTGGGAGTTGCGGATCAACCCTTGGCCGGAGGGCCGCCCATGCCCATCCGAGAAGAGGTGGAAATGGCCTTACTGGCCCTGGGCTACAGTGCTCAGGAAATTCAAGCTGCCCTGCAAGCTCTGCCCACCCACCGCCGCCCAACAGAAGATTGGCTGCGGGATGCCATCACCTACCTGAGCCAGCAGCCATGAAGCACCGCCGCATTGCCATTCTGGGCGGAACCTTCAACCCTGTGCACCATGGCCATTTGATCATGGCAGAACAAGCTCTTTGGCAGTTTGACCTGGATCAGGTGCTGTGGATGCCCGCCGGGGATCCCCCCCACAAGCCTCTGGCCCCTGGCGCCAGCAAAGCCGACCGCCTGGCCATGGTCAAGTTGGCCATTGCCGACCACGAGCGCTTCGCCTGCTCAGAGCTGGAGATCCGCCGTTCGGGGCGCTCCTACACCATCGAGACACTGCGCACCCTCATCCAGGAGCAACCCAATACCCAGTGGTACTGGATCATCGGCGTGGATGCTCTGCGGGACCTGCCCCAGTGGTATCAAGCGGAAGAACTGGCCCGCCTCTGCCATTGGATTGTTGCCCCACGGGTGGATGCCGGCGATGCCGCCCAGGTGCTGCAGGCGGTGGCCGCAAAGCTGCCCATCCAAGCCCAAATCCTGGAAGCCCCTACCCTGACGCTCTCTTCCACCTACCTGCGACAGCAAATCCAAAAGGGAGGGTCTATCCGCTACCTGGTGCCCCCTGCTGTGGAGCACTATATCCGTCAGCACCGCCTCTATCTGCAGCCCTAAAGGAAAAAAGGGGGCGGATCCCCCCTCTAGAATCACCAAATTTTCGGGCTGGAGGCCCGCACCATAGCCGCAGGCTTGGTGTCGGGAGGAAAGCCCTCCTCCATATAGGTTTGCTGGTCAAAAGTCT
>NZ_JBSSDA010000031.1:0-23550 GCF_054060305.1 Thermostichus sp. OS-CIW-31
GTCGGAAGCAGGAACCCGCCGAGACGACTGCGCAAGGAGCCATCCATGCGTAGCGTGGTAGGAATCTCCGGCCTTCAGGCCGGGGAGGATGTCAACACAGCTTGCCCTCAGGGTCAGCACAGGTGAGAATAAAAAAACAGAGAAGCCATCCTCAAGCTCATTTTTGTCTGCCTGTGAATCCTGTTCGCACCCTCTCCGCCACCAAAGCGGCCTTTTTCAGCGCCTACCCTCGCCCGATCAACGCCGTCTATCGCCGGGTGGTGGAGGAGTTGTTGGTGGAGCTGCACCTGACCACCGTCAACAGCACCTTCGTCTACGATCCGTTTTTTGCCTTGGGGCTGGTCACCCTCTACGACGGGCTGATGGAAGCCTATCACCCCCCTGAGCAGCGAGAAGCCATTTTCAACGCCCTCTGTAAGGCTCTGCACCTCAAGCCGGAGGTGTTGCGCAAGAATGCCCGCGATCTGCTGGAGTTGATGGGAAGCGGGGATCCCCGTCAAAGACTTGATCTCCTCTGTCTCAAGCCAGAGGCGGAAGATGTGGGTGGGTTGAAAGCCATTTTGGAGCGCATGACTCAGCCGCCCTACGCCTACAGCCGGGTCTTAGCTGTTGGCCTTTACACAGCCTATGAAGTTGTGGCCAAGTCCCTTTACGAAGAACCAGAAGAACGCACCCGCCGCTTTTTGGAGAATGTGGTGAGCAAGCTGCCCTTTTCAACAGAGCGGGTGAGAAAAGATCTGGAGCTCTATCGCAGCAGTTTGGATCGCATGAAGCAGGCGCGGGCTGTGGTCGAGGAGATGGTAAAAGCCGCCCGGCGTCAGCAGGAACGCCGCCAATCGGCCGCCTCTTTGCCCGAGACTTCCCTCGGCGACCCAAGCAAGCCTGGCAGCTAAACCCCGGCCCTAAGCCAGATACTGAGCCCAAGTTTCCACCACCTCGGGGGATCCATACCAGCGCCGTCCACCCCGACCGGAATGGTAGCAGTTGGGCAGAGTGAGGTTAACAGCCCCCTGCAGGTGGGCAGCCTCGATGGGGGTAATGCCATCGCCCCACAATTCCCCCTGTCCAGCCGTGAGCCAATAGCTGTTGTAGGCCAGCCAAGCCAGATAATGCTCCTGTCGCCACAGGGATCCCAGACTCAACCTCTGCCCCTGGATGACCCTGCCCGCCACGCACACATATTTGACCTCGGGCCAAAAGGCCCCCGGATAGTGGGTGTTGACAAAGTCCAAATTGCGCTTCGTCCAGCGCTCCCGGCTGGTGTGGGGGGATCCCAAGCTAATCAGCGCAGCGACCTGCTCCCGCCCCTGCCACACCTGTCCCCCATAGGGCACGGATCCCAGGTAGATGCGGGCAATCCAGCCGCCGGCGGAGTGGGCCACCAGGTTAACTCGGTCAACCCCAAACTCAGCGCAGGTCTTTTGGATGGTCTCTCGAAGGGCCCACAGGATGGGAGTGACAGGCCTTCCCCCCAGCGTGGGAAACCAACTGCGCACCTGCAACGGCACCACCCGTGCCGCATAGCCGCGGGCTTCCAGCTCTTGGCGCAGGGGCTCATACTCCGACGCACCCGCCAGATAACCGGGCAAAATCACCACAGGGGCCATACGCTAGCGGGGATACCAGAACATGCCTTTGATCCCCTCAGGGTCGGCGGTGAAGCCCAGCCGTTCGTAAAAGCTGACCACTCCCTGATCGGCAAAAAGGGTGATGTTGCTGATGTCTCGGGCGCGCAGCTCGTGGATCACCTTTTCCATCAGCCGCTTGCCCAGACCCCTACCCTGGAAATCGGGATGAACCACCACATCCCAAATGGTGGCATTGAAAGCGTGGTCGGACGTTGCCCGGGCAAAGCCGATGAGGCGACGGTAGCTGCCCCGCTGCTGCCACATCGACACCACCAAAAAGCTGTGCTGCAGGGCTTTTCTCACCTTGTGAATGGGGCGACGCGACCACCCCACCGCATCGCAGAGCTCCTCTAGCTCGTACAGATCCAAGTTGGGATCCAAGCTGAAGAGGATTGTCTCCCCTCGTACCACCACCGTTTCCTGGCGACGGTCGGCCCTAGCTGTTTGCGCCGGCTCTTTGGTTGTAGCAGCTCCTGCTGACCCGAACAGGCCCTTCCAAAAACTCATGTGAATCGCTGCCGAGTGAAAGCTCACCCCTACTTTGGGTGAGCGTGTCCTCAGTATAGCCAGGATCGGTGGCGGAATTGTTTCCAATTTCTAGGGATCCCCCCGAAGGGGGAACGAAAGGGCATTAAAAGTCATAGCGGGACAGATGAAAAGTTTCCAATTTCTAGGGATCCCCCCGAAGGGGGAACTATATGAACAGTTTACCGTTGTCCGGCTTGTTCTCTAGTTTCCAATTTCTAGGGATCCCCCCGAAGGGGGAACGAAGTCTTGGCTCTGCTCTCTCGGCTGAATCAAACGCAGGTTTCCAATTTCTAGGGATCCCCCCGAAGGGGGAACTTCATCCGGCATTCAACACACTTGGCAGGCTCTGCTTGAAGTTTCCAATTTCTAGGGATCCCCCCGAAGGGGGAACTAATAGTTTGATTTCCATTTTACCTCCCTTCACTAGGGGTTTCCAATTTCTAGGGATCCCCCCGAAGGGGGAACTCGTAACAAACAGCCTCTATGAGGCTGACGAGATCTTGTTTCCAATTTCTAGGGATCCCCCCGAAGGGGGAACACGCTATAAAGTTCGCCGGAACTGACGGCCGTTACTTAAGTTTCCAATTTCTAGGGATCCCCCCGAAGGGGGAACGAAGAAATGTTTCCCATTTGTTAAGTAGGCTTGTTGTTTCCAATTTCTAGGGATCCCCCCGAAGGGGGAACAGCTCCTTAAGCTCCTCATCCTCATCTACCTCTTGGGGTTGTTTCCAATTTCTAGGGATCCCCCCGAAGGGGGAACTTGGTTTTGGGTAAACCCCTCTTCACTGGTAATCGTATAATGTTTCCAATTTCTAGGGATCCCCCCGAAGGGGGAACAACTTGAAATTCAATAACAACAGGATCATCTGGAACAAAGACAGGAAGTTTCCAATTTCTAGGGATCCCCCCGAAGGGGGAACTTCTTGATTGCAACTCCACTATAGTGGAGTTGCCAGGTTTCCAATTTCTAGGGATCCCCCCGAAGGGGGAACCATCTCAATTATTAGAGGGTAATACACCATCTTTTCTTTTGTTTCCAATTTCTAGGGATCCCCCCGAAGGGGGAACTTAGCATAAACCTGGCTCATTGCTTTTTGTATCTGAGGTTTCCAATTTCTAGGGATCCCCCCGAAGGGGGAACCCTCCTCAGAAAAGAATAGTTGATCGATAGCATTGGTTAGATCTTGTTTCCAATTTCTAGGGATCCCCCCGAAGGGGGAACCAAACACCCAGGATTTTTCCTGGGTGTCCTTTCTATCGTTTCCAATTTCTAGGGATCCCCCCGAAGGGGGAACCAGCCAAGAGGAGATCAACTGGATGCTTTCTAACTTGGATTGTTTCCAATTTCTAGGGATCCCCCCGAAGGGGGAACACTTGAAGTACATATCAACCTCCGATTTAGGCAGGTGAGTGTTTCCAATTTCTAGGGATCCCCCCGAAGGGGGAACATTTCATCGGATTCATAACTACCTCCCTTTCGGGTAGAGAAAGAACGTTTCCAATTTCTAGGGATCCCCCCGAAGGGGGAACAACGTTGACGAGGACTTTCACCTCGTCAGCAATACGGTTTCCAATTTCTAGGGATCCCCCCGAAGGGGGAACAGGAAGCGTGCTCGTGCTCTGGCCAAACAAATTCACGGTTTCCAATTTCTAGGGATCCCCCCGAAGGGGGAACAAGTTATGTCTACTAATGTGTTCGCATACCGTCCACTTGTTTCCAATTTCTAGGGATCCCCCCGAAGGGGGAACTGCAGCTCAACTTTGGCAGTAGATAAGCCTCCAATTGTTTCCAATTTCTAGGGATCCCCCCGAAGGGGGAACTTGGGAATCTAGTGTAACACCTAGCCTGAATTAAAACCAGTTTCCAATTTCTAGGGATCCCCCCGAAGGGGGAACACTTAGGGGTCGAAGCACCTGCCCGAGAGGGGGTGTGCCGGCCCCAAAAGTGTTTCCAATTTCTAGGGATCCCCCCGAAGGGGGAACTTAGAGAGTGATGATATCGGTTTACCTGGAGTATTGTTTCCAATTTCTAGGGATCCCCCCGAAGGGGGAACTTATTAAACATACTAAATATCTCTAAAACAATATCTAGTTTCCAATTTCTAGGGATCCCCCCGAAGGGGGAACTCAAATCCTACAAGACAAACACTGTGCAGCTATTCGCTGTTTCCAATTTCTAGGGATCCCCCCGAAGGGGGAACACTTGACCGTTTAGATCGCGCTCAAGAACAAGGCAGTTTCCAATTTCTAGGGATCCCCCCGAAGGGGGAACCTCCAATAAAGTACCCTCACTGTACGATTGCGGGGGAGTTAGTTTCCAATTTCTAGGGATCCCCCCGAAGGGGGAACTTCATCATAGCTCTCAGTTGTGAGCTCTTTCCAACATTCGTAGTGTTTCCAATTTCTAGGGATCCCCCCGAAGGGGGAACAAGTAGTGCCTATTAACAACGAAAAAGTACGAGAATTACTTGTTTCCAATTTCTAGGGATCCCCCCGAAGGGGGAACAAACAAATGTGGGACATTACTGTTGTGTAGGTTAACCTGTTTCCAATTTCTAGGGATCCCCCTGAAGGGGGAACCCCTAATGAAGGGAGGAGTTTACTATGGCAAAATACACCAAAGAAGTTTCCAATTTCTAGGGATCCCCCCGAAGGGGGAACTAAAAAGCGGGTTCTACTGGGTCATTGGACCCACCGACAGTTTCCAATTTCTAGGGATCCCCCCGAAGGGGGAACAGTTCGAGATTGTTCTTCACGATGACTGGTCTCCGGCAAGTTGTTTCCAATTTCTAGGGATCCCCCCGAAGGGGGAACTGGGAAACGTTGCGTGCCTTGATACAGTACAAAGCCATGGTTTCCAATTTCTAGGGATCCCCCCGAAGGGGGAACGATATTTCTATGGTCATAGTATTTAGCTATATTCTTGTTTCCAATTTCTAGGGATCCCCCCGAAGGGGGAACTGGGATGTTAAAGTGATTTGATCCAACTAACCTCCGTTTCCAATTTCTAGGGATCCCCCCGAAGGGGGAACTGGTTGATTACCGCCATAATCGCTGGATGATACTGCAGGGTTTCCAATTTCTAGGGATCCCCCCGAAGGGGGAACCCTGAAAGAGACTGAACTCCTCGAGGGCATTCCGTGCCGTTTCCAATTTCTAGGGATCCCCCCGAAGGGGGAACTGCAATACGGATATGGAGCTACGTATAGCTCTACCGTAGTTTCCAATTTCTAGGGATCCCCCCGAAGGGGGAACACCAAGGCAGTGAAATCTGCCAATGTCGCACACAAAATCCAACAAGTTTCCAATTTCTAGGGATCCCCCCGAAGGGGGAACTTGAAGTAGGTGTAAGAAATATAGGTATGTCAATATGTTTCCAATTTCTAGGGATCCCCCCGAAGGGGGAACAATAACGCCTGCCATGCAGCAGACGGTAAGGCGATTTCGCGTTTCCAATTTCTAGGGATCCCCCCGAAGGGGGAACTTTCTTCAGGGGACGTTGGGTAGTTCTACAAGAAGGCTGGAAAAGTTTCCAATTTCTAGGGATCCCCCCGAAGGGGGAACTATCCGGACAATAAATTCGTCGCCAGTAACCCATTTAGTTTCCAATTTCTAGGGATCCCCCCGAAGGGGGAACCTACCTCTCCCTTCATTGGGAAGAAACAACACCCAGGTGAAGTTTCCAATTTCTAGGGATCCCCCCGAAGGGGGAACGCTGGTTGATGCCAAACGTGCCCGGATGAACCGGAGAGCATCTAGTTTCCAATTTCTAGGGATCCCCCCGAAGGGGGAACACAAAATCTTCTGTGATAACCTCAATTTTCACCAGTGTTTCCAATTTCTAGGGATCCCCCCGAAGGGGGAACATGAAAGGTCAGGAGGCAGTTGCCCCTCGAAAATCGCGTTTCCAATTTCTAGGGATCCCCCCGAAGGGGGAACGTGATTGTACCTGTCGACGTATTGAAACGCGCAGATTTACTGTTTCCAATTTCTAGGGATCCCCCCGAAGGGGGAACTGGAGGCAATGCGGCGCTGGCTGGAGCTCGAGAAAGCGCGGGTTTCCAATTTCTAGGGATCCCCCCGAAGGGGGAACGCTCGTACTGGAGGAGAAGGAGGGTGATACCATAATTGTTTCCAATTTCTAGGGATCCCCCCGAAGGGGGAACATCACGATCCCAGAGGGATACGATGGGATCCTGAATCTGTTTCCAATTTCTAGGGATCCCCCCGAAGGGGGAACCATCTTTTGAAACGCCGGTGGCTCCGGCTCAAGAACAGTTTCCAATTTCTAGGGATCCCCCCGAAGGGGGAACATCCGGTTTTTCAAGCTTTCGGGGTTAACCTCGAGCTCTGCGTTTCCAATTTCTAGGGATCCCCCCGAAGGGGGAACTTCCTCAGACTCCTCGGTGCGGATTACATGTTAGTCCGTTTCCAATTTCTAGGGATCCCCCCGAAGGGGGAACATTATGTGGCACAAAGAGCAGGCGCTCCTGAAGCGCCGTTTCCAATTTCTAGGGATCCCCCCGAAGGGGGAACATGATACTGCAGGACGGATGGATTAAGGACGGAGTACCTGTTTCCAATTTCTAGGGATCCCCCCGAAGGGGGAACTGGAAGAAAGTCACGAGGATATCGTGATCCAATACCAATGTTTCCAATTTCTAGGGATCCCCCCGAAGGGGGAACAGGTCGGTGAGCCAATCAAACATTGGCCCAAAACTGTTTCCAATTTCTAGGGATCCCCCCGAAGGGGGAACTTCGGTGGAGAGTTCCTCTCCAGTCCTGGCTTGAGGACGAAGGTTTCCAATTTCTAGGGATCCCCCCGAAGGGGGAACAGTAACATCTAGTCCCACCAAAGGCTGCCTTAGTGGCAGTTTCCAATTTCTAGGGATCCCCCCGAAGGGGGAACGACCCCACCGAAATCTCCGGTGGGATCACTCACGTACCGTTTCCAATTTCTAGGGATCCCCCCGAAGGGGGAACTTCCTGAGTGGATTCTCGCAAAGTTTTGTGAGAAGGGCGAAGTTTCCAATTTCTAGGGATCCCCCCGAAGGGGGAACCCGCGCAGTTTACACTGACCCGCAAGGGGAGGTGTGGAGTTTCCAATTTCTAGGGATCCCCCCGAAGGGGGAACCCGGTAAGACTAAGGAAACTATGCTGAATCGAATCAGGGCGTTTCCAATTTCTAGGGATCCCCCCGAAGGGGGAACGCGAAAGCCGCTTACCGGGCTGCCAAACGGCAGGAACGGGTTTCCAATTTCTAGGGATCCCCCCGAAGGGGGAACTCGAGTATATGATCATGACACATTACGATCTGATCTAGTTTCCAATTTCTAGGGATCCCCCCGAAGGGGGAACCCCACCCCTATTAAACCCAAGCAGGGCAAGGAATGCAAGACCCATTTGCGAGGGATCCGGAAAAAAGTCGGCAAAAAGAGCTGCGGCGAGGGGGTTTTGGGGCTGGAAAGCCTTGTGGCGCAAGGCATCGAGGGATCCGACGAAAGAATCGGCCTTTGCGGCTTTTGGCGGATCGCTCGCGGAGGCGTTGATACCGTTTGGGTGTTGTCTTGGAAACAAGGGTGAGTACCCGAGCCTCAACCGGAATTTGCGGGGCTTGGCGATTGCCCAAGGCGTGCCCCCTAGCCGCGGGTGTAGCCGGCTGGGGGATGAAAGCAGATACGATGTTTTCAACTTTTCACAGTCGGAGAAATCTCATGAAAAAGTGGATTGCCTCGGCTACAACCCTACTCTGCTGTGTGCTTGTCCTGGTTTTGTTTTGGCCCCATGTTACCTCTGCCCAGAGGCAGACCCTCAATCTCTACATCTGGTCAGAATACATCGATCCCGACATCCTCACCGCCTTTGAAAAAGCCACCAACAGCCGCGTGCTGGTCAGCGTGTACGAATCCAACGAAGACATGGTGGCCAAACTGCGGGGGGGAGGCACCAGCCAGTACGACATTGTTGTTCCCACCGACTACATTGTGCCCAACATGTTGGAGCTGGGACTGCTGCAGCCTCTCAACAAAGAATTGATCCCCAACCTAAGCAACCTGGGCGAAAAATTTGTCGGCCTGCCCTTTGATCCAGAAAACACCTACACCGCCGCCTATCAGTGGGGCACCACCGGCATTGGCTACCGCAAAGACCGCCTGCCCGAAAACTTTGAACGCTCTTGGGGATTGATTTTCGACCCGCAGCAGCAGTATGGCCCCTTTGTGATGATCGATGAGATGCGATCCATGATCGGCGCTGCTGCCGTTTACCTGGGCTTCGATATGAACACCACCGTTCGCTCCGAACTGCAGCAGATCCAGCAGCTTTTGATCGACACCAAGCGCCGCAGTGCCGGCCTAATTGGGGGCGTGGGGGGCAAAAACCAACTGGTTTCTGGAACGGCCAATGTAGCCATCGTCTACAGCGGCGATGCCCTGCAAGCTGCCGAAGAGAACCCCAACATCGGCTATTTTGTCCCCCGCGAGGGTGCCCACATTTGGCTGGATGTAATGGCCATTCCCGCCCAGGCCCCCAACCCCGAGCTGGCCAATCGCTTCATCAATTTCATCCTGGATGCTGAAGTCGGCGCTCAACTGAGCAACCACAACCGCTTCGCCACCCCCAACGCTGCAGCTCTGCCCATGATCAACCCAGAAGATCGGCAAAACCCGGCCATCTACCCTGACGAAGAGGCCCTTGCCAAACTCACCTACCTTAAAGTGCTGTCAGGGGAAGAGCTGCGCCTCATCGACGCCCTCTGGACAACCGTGAAAAGCAGCTAGGGATCCCTTGTTAGCTCTCGACACAAAACTTGACAATTTTTAATATCTGAGCCACATTAAAGATGTCACCCGTTGATGGAGCTAAAACCATGGAGAACCAAGAAGCTAAGTTCGGCTTTACCACCTTCGCCGAAAAATGGAATGGCCGTTTGGCAATGCTGGGCTTTGTGATCGGCGTTGCGACCGAGTTGCTGACCGGCCAAGGGATCCTCTCTCAAATTGGCCTGATGTAATCCCAGTAGACCCAAGACACTGCTGTAGATCTTTGCTGTAGATCTTTACAGGCCTGGCTGCGGCCAGGCTTTTGCATCGCTTCCGAATGCAACAGGCATGAAAATTTCTGCTGCATTGCTTCCTAACTCCCCTCTCTCTGGGAGAGGGGGTGGCCACGGAAGCGGCGCCGAGCCTTTGGAATCTATCCTTCCAGATCTCGCAAGTACTGGCGGATATCGGCCAAGATGCGTTCTAGGTCTTCTGGGGCCTGGAGAGCCCGTGCCCATTCTAGGTCATGACCACCTTGGGATCCCTGCTGGGCCAGCGCCACTCCTAAGTGTTCCAGCTCGCGAACCACTTGGCAAAAAGCATTAGCTCCCACGTTGGAGCTGGCTCCTTTGAGGCGATGAGCGATCCGCCGCATTCTTTCTGCGTCGTAACCGGCAATGGCTTGGCGCAATTGCGGCAGCTGGTCTTCACAATCTTGGATGAACACCTGCAATAGCTCTCGCTGAAACCCGCGATCCCCGCCGGAAACCTGATCCAGATAGGCAGAGTCGATGGGATAGGGCAAGGTGGGAGAAGAGGGATCCCGGCTCTCAGCGGGGGAAGCTGGAGAGGCTGCTTCAGAAGCGGCTTGGTTGGAGGATCCCCCTGCAGACTGAGCAATCAGCTGGCTCCAGTGGTTGAGCAACCTTTGCAAATCTTCCTTCAGCACCGGCTTGCTGAGATAGTCGTCCATACCTGCCTGCAGGCAGCGCTCCCTATCCTCCTGCATGGCGTTGGCTGTGATGGCAATCACCACTGTGCGGTGGCCGGATCTCCGTTCCTGTTGGCGTAGGCGGCGGGTGGCCTCGTAGCCATCCATCACCGGCATCTGACAATCCATGAGAATAAGGTCATATCTGACCTGCTGCAGGAGATCCAACACCTCCTGACCATTGGCCACCACATCGGCCTTGTAGCCCAAACTCTCGAGCTGGCGCAAAGCCACCTTTTGGTTGACGGGGTTATCCTCTGCCAGCAAAATGCGCAGGGACTGCTGGGGTCGGTCGGCCATAGGCGTCGCCTGAGAGAGAGGGGGGCCAATGCCCAAAAGAGAGGTGGAGAGGCCAGAAGATTTCCCCAGGGCCATGGCCAACGCCTCCTGAAGGCGGCTTTGTTTTACCGGCTTAACCAAGTAGGCGGCAAAGCCAATTTCAGCAGCGCGGCGGGAGTGCTCCCCCAGTCCCAGTGAAGTCATCATCACCAGTTGCGTCTCGGCCAGTTGCGGATCTGCCTTGATCCAGCGGCCCAAGGTCTCCCCATCCACCTCTGGCATTTGCATATCCAAAACGGCCAGGGGGAAGGGTCTGCCTTCCCGAACGGCTTGGCGCAGTTTGTCCATAGCCTGATAGGCATCCTCGGCCTCTTCCACCACCATTCCCCAAGCCGCGGCCTGACAGCGCAGGATCTTGCGATTGGTGGCGTTGTCGTCCACCACCAACAGTCGCTTGCCCTGCAGATCCACCGGGATGCGAGCAGAAGGCTGGGCAAGCTGCTGGACGTAGGGCTGCCGCTCCAGAGTCAGCTCGACGCTGAAGGTGCTGCCCTGTCCCTCCTGGCTTTGCAACGAGATGGTTCCCCCCATCAGTTCTGTCAGTTGTTTGCAGATGGCCAAGCCCAGTCCCGTACCTCCGTATTTGCGGGTAGTAGAGGCATCCACCTGGCTAAACGGTTGAAACAGCTTGCTCTGCGCCGCCGCCGGGATCCCGATTCCGGTATCTCTCACCGAGAGCTTGAGGTGGGCATGGGTAGCGGTTTCTTGCAGCACCTCTGCTTGGATCACCACCTCTCCTCGGTGGGTGAACTTAATGGCGTTGCTTACCAAATTGTTGAGGATTTGCCGTAGTCGCGAGGCATCTCCCCGCAGGTAGCGCGGCACTTCCGGTGGCATGAGCACCGCCAGCTCCAATCCCTTGGCGTGGGCAGTGGGGGCAAACAGATCCGCCACCTCTTCCAGACACGAGCGGAGATCGAAATCCAGGATCTCCAGCTCCATTTCCCCGGCCTCCAATTTGGAGAAGTCCAGGATGTCGTTGATGAGGGTGAGCAGCGCATCGCCGCTGACGCGGATGGTCTCTACAAAGTCCCGCTGTTCTGCATTGAGGGGGGTCTCCAGCAGCAGGCCCGTCATCCCCAACACCGCGTTCATGGGGGTGCGGATCTCGTGGCTCATGGTGGCCAAGAAGCTGCTCTTGGCCTGGGCAGCCTGCTCTGCTGCTTTGCGGGCTTGTTCCAGCTCGAGGCTGCGCTTTCTCTCCCGTTCCAAAAGGGCTGCCTGGGTGAGGGCAATGCCAATTTGGTTGGCCAACTGCGACAGCAGCTCCATCTCAAACGGCTGCCACTGACGGGGCCCGGAGCACTGGTGGGCCAGCAACAACCCCCACAACTGCTGCTCCAAAAACAGCGGCACCACCATGTTGGCCCTGACCTGCATTTTTTGCAGCAGCTCTAGGTAACAAGGCTCCAGTCCTTCACTTTCCACATCGCTAACAACGCGAACGCGGCCCTGGCTGTAGAGCTGGGCGTACTTTTCCTGAAAACAGGGATCCTCGATCACCTCTCCTGCCAGCGAGGGGATCCCCGGCTGAGTTTTCTCGTTGGAGATGATCCCGGAGCCATCCGGCTGGAAGCGGTAGACCAAGACTCGGTCGGCTTTGAGCAGGGCTTGGATTTCTGTTACCGCCGTCTCTAGGATCTCGGCGATATCCAAAGATTCGCGGATCTTCAAGCTGAGATTCGCCAGCAACTGAGCCCGGCGGTTTTGCCGCTCCAATTCTTCTGCCGCTTTCTTCTGCTCGGTAATGTTGCGGAAGATGCCCCGCGTAGCCACCATCACTCCATCTTCAAAGCGGCAGTTGACATTGCCCTCCACCCAAACGGTTTCACCGCTGGCCGTGAGGAAAGCTGTCTCTACCCTCTCCAGTTTCTCCCCTGCTAGAAGCTTCTGGAAAAGAGCCTGGCAGTGCTCTCGGCAGTCGGGATGGAGAATGTCGAAGAGGGTCATCTGATAGACCTGAGCTTCGTCGTAGCCCAAGGTCTCCTTCCAAGTGCGGTTGACATATAAAAAGTGCCCTTCAGCATCCACGCTCTGGATGAGGTCAGTGGCATTTTCAAAGAGATCCCGGTAGCGCTCTTCGCTTTCTTTCAAAGCCAGCTCCGCCAGCTTGCGGTCGGTGATGTCGATGCCGGTGCCCATGACAAACTCCACCTCGCCGGCAGCGTTGATTAGGGCGGTGTTAGACCAAGAAATAAGCCGCAGTGCCCCTTGCTTGGTGCGCCAAAAATTCTCATGGCGATTCAAAAAGAGGGAATGATTGCCCTTGAGCTGTTCAAAAGCTTGCTTCACACCAGGCACATCTTCCGGCGGGATCAAACCCAAATCCCACAGCAGCCGGCCCTTGACCTCTGCCAGCGAGTAGCCAGAGAGCTGCTCGGCAGCGCGGTTGAAGCGCAAAATGTGTCCCTCAGGATCCAGAACCACCACCAGCGCCCCTGCCGTATCAATAACCGCGTTGGTAAAATCTCGCTCTTGCTTGAGGGATCGTTCTGCCTCTTCTCGCTCGGCAGTCTCCCGACGGATGAGGAAGTAAACCGAGGCCAAAACCAGGTAAGTAAAAATGAGCCCGCCAAAAGCAATGAGATTGGTTCTAACCCAGGCAAACTGCAGTTCCTGATTGCGTTGCTCCAGAAGGCGATTCTCCTCCTGCTGCAGCACCCGAATCAACTCGACAATTTGCTCCACCAACCTTGGCCCTTCGCTGCTTTCTAGAGCTTCCTGAACGGCAGGTAGCCCCTCTTGCTCCAGCAGCAGCTCTAGGCGCTTCAGGCGCTCTTGCTGCAGGGGGTTGTCAGCAGTGAGCTCTTTCAACAAGCGCAGATGGGTGGAGGTGGCTTCAAGGCTGGCTTGGTACTCACTGAGATAGCGAGGATTATTGGTCAGAAGATAGCCACGTTTACCGGCTTCGGCGGCGCGGGTTTCCGCCAGCAATCCTTCCAAGTTTTGGATCACTTTTAGAGTGTGGGCCACTCGTTCTGTAAGCTGCGGCAGTTGAGAGGCATTCCGCTGAGCTGAGTAGGTGATCCCGCCCAAAAGCAAGGCAGCCAGGCCAAAACCGGCGGTAACTTTGAGGAGAAAGCGGTTTTTGCGGGCAGGTTTAGTATCCCCCGACTTAGGCAGCAGAGGCGTCTGAGCCAGTTCCCTCAAAGTACGGCGCAGCTCCAGTTGGGCCACCACCTGATGGGCCAGGGCTTGTAATTGCTCCAGTTGTTCTGGGGTCAGGTGCCGAGGCTGATAATCGACAACGCAAAGCGTGCCCAGGGCCTGCCCTTCTGGAGTTACCAAGGGAATGCCAGCGTAAAAGCGAATGTGGGGCTCTTGCGTAACAAACGGGTTATCGGCAAAGCGGGGATCCTGAGTGGCATCGGGCACCACCAGCGGCTCTTTAGGCGACAAGATGGCGTGGGCGCAGAAGGCCACATCCCGTGGGGTCTCCTGCACATCGACGCCGAACTTGGCTTTAAACCACTGGCGGTGTTCGTCGATAAGGCTGACCAGAGCAATGGGCGTGCCGCAGATGTGGGCAGCCAGCCGCACGAGTTCGTCAAAGCTGTTCTCAGGAGCGGTGTCCAAAATCTGATACTGCCGCAGGGCAGCCAGCCGCTGCTCTTCGTTGGGAGGGAGGGGGGCCTTAGGCATAGGTCAAACTAAGCGGAGAGGAAGGGTTCGGATCCACCGATCTCGGAGGTCGATAGTCTCAAGGTAAAAGAGGTAACCCCAGCATAACTTCTAGATCCCATCTCTCGAAAGCTACAGGGATCCGATCCCCAAACCAGCTTCCCGTTGGTTCAGTTCGCTACATTTTCACCACGCCTGCGTCAGCTACTCTAGCTCCTGCAAATTAAGCAAGCTTCGAGTTGAAATTTCTCAACGGAAGACTTACTATAGAGCGACGAGCTTTGTAAAGGGGGAATACTCTCAGTCATGCAAAAACTCCAAGACAGTTTGGTAAAAGCTCTGAGCATCGATGGAGCACTGGGGGTAGCGCTGGGGGATTGGAAAACTGGGATGTGCTTGGGATATAAGGGCACCAACAGCTCCGCTTTTCCTGAAGCTAACTTGGAGCTGGCAGTCGCCGGAAATACAGAAGTAATTCGCGCCAAAATGCGAGTTGCTGAGTCTCTTAAGCTTACTGACAAAATCGAGGAGGTTCTTATCCTGCTGGAGACTCAGTACCACCTAATGCATCTAGTCCAGCACATCTCTGGTTTGTTTTTCTATCTGGTTCTGGATCGAGAGAAAGGCAACTTGGCCCTTGCCCGCATCAAGCTTGGCCAAATCGAAAAGGAGCTGGCCCTCTAGAAGTGGAGGTGAAGCCGGACAACCTGGCAGTATCCCCTGAAACCCATTTTGGGGGAGTGCGGAACCGGGGACTTGAACCCCGATGGCATTGCTGCCACTAGAACCTGAATCTAGCGCGTCTACCATTCCGCCAGTTCCGCGGCGATCTACAAGTGTGCCCAAAGCAGGGGATCCCTGTCAAGGCTCCTGAGAGGTCTGGAGTGTTGGGAAGAGGGGATCCTCGTTGACGGCTCTATCTGTGCTAAGCTCTGCTGCGCACAAGATTAAAGCCGATAACGCTGACCTTGGCCGACTTTACCTTCACCTGCGAGGGCACCTGCCCCCACACTCAAGCGCGGGCAGGATACTTCGTCACCCCCCACGGCGGGATCCCTACTCCTTGTTTTATGCCGGTGGGAACTTTGGCCAACGTGAAAACCCTCACCCCGGCCCAGCTCAAGGAAACGGGCGCCCATATTATTCTCAGCAACACCTATCACCTGCACCTACAGCCCGGCGAGGACATCATTCAAGCGGCAGGGGGGCTACACCGCTTTATGGGCTGGTCGGGCCCCATCCTCACCGATTCAGGCGGCTTTCAGGTCTTTAGCCTCAGCGCCATTCGCCAAATTAACGAGGAGGGGGTAACGTTTCGCTCGCCCCGCGATGGCCGAACGATCCACTTCACCCCAGAGCTATCCATCCAGATTCAAAATGCCTTGGGTGCCGATGTGATCATGGCCTTCGACGAGTGCCCGCCCTACCCTGCCAGCCCTGAGGAAGTGGAAGCAGCGGTGCGGCGAACCACCCAGTGGCTGAAACGGTGCGTGAAAGCCCATCGCCGCTCAGATCAGGCTTTGTTTGGCATTGTGCAGGGGGGAGTTTACCCGGAGCTGCGCCGGCGGGCGGTGGAAGAGGTCTGTCGGTTGGATCTGCCGGGCTATGCCATTGGCGGGGTGAGTGTGGGGGAGCCGGTCGAGTTTATGCACGCCGTTGTGCGGCAAACAGCCCCTCTACTGCCGGCAGAT
Source organism: Thermostichus sp. OS-CIW-31 (assembly GCF_054060305.1). NCBI lineage: Bacteria > Bacillati > Cyanobacteriota > Cyanophyceae > Thermostichales > Thermostichaceae > Thermostichus > Thermostichus sp. OS-CIW-31. The sequence continues at coordinate 15,560 of NZ_JBSSDA010000031.1, forward strand.
CGCCCCCGTTATCTCATGGGGGTGGGCACCTATGCAGAGATGCGGGCCGCCGTGGCCGCCGGAGTGGATTTGTTTGACTGCGTGATCCCCACCCGCTATGCCCGCCATGGCACGGTGATCAGCCGGGGCAAACGCTGGAACATCAAAAATGCCGAGCACCGCCGCAGCCTGGATCCCATCGATCCCGACTGTCCCTGCTACACCTGCCGCCACTTCAGCCGCGCCTACTTGTGCCACCTCATCCGCGCGCAAGAGATCCTGGGCTACACTCTGCTCTCCATCCACAACATCACAGAGCTGATGCGCTACACCCAGAAGATGCGTCAGGCCATCTTGGAAGGCCAATTTCATGAGCACTGGGATCCCTGGAGCTAAGCCGGCCGGGAGATTTGTCTGGAAGCATCTGATCCATTTTGGTAGAATAAGTACATGGGATAGTACGTGCATGTACGTGCATTTAAGCTATCCCATGTAGCCGCAGGAAGGAGTCAGATCATGGCTATCCGAACCCTCAGCAGCGTGATTGAACAGCACATCGCCGGCCTTCCGGGCTTGATTGCTGTTTTGATAGGGCGGGCCACTGATGGTACCACAGTAGCCAAAGTAACCTACGTCAGTGATAGCCAAGAGGAGCAAGCCCTAGAACGTTTGGGCACCTACGCCGGCGACCTAGTCCAGGCCAACAGTCGTCTATGCCAGCTTGTCAGCTCTGACCAAGAGGCGGACTACCTTTTGGCCGGCACTTCGGCGTTGCGGGTTGTCATCAAAGCGTTTCCCAAAAGCCCCTACTTTGTGTTACTCCTGACCCGTTCCATCACCGACCTCAGAGCCATTTCAGAGCGCATCAAAGCCATTCTGATTGACGGAAAGCCGCTACTGCCCCCTGTGCAGGACAGCACCATGTCTTTGGCTCAGGCTCTGATGGACTATGCCAAGCGCTACGCTCCGGATCCCAACTTTGTGGCCCTGCGCCTGTCTTTGAAAACAGGTCTAGACCGCAACCGCCTTGAAAAAGGCACCCTGACCCGGCAGGAGTTGCGCATTCTTTACAAAGCGGTAGCAGATCTTTTGGGCCGAGAGCGTCTGCCTATTGCCATGCCGGCCTGAGTAGTCGAGAATAGCTGGCGAGCTTTGCCTGAGGGCAGTTGCCGCGCTCAGGGGTCTGCTTTGAGCACTATCATTCATCTCAACCCACTTGTCCATGCTTGAACATCTCCATCTCGACCGCGACCGTAAGCTCATCTCCCTGTTTGGAGAGCCGGTTATCTTCCACTGCCATCACTACAACCTATTCCTGCAGCAGACTATTGAAGATCCCGACTGGATCGATGGAGTAGGGATCCTGCGCACGGCAGCCCAGGAGATTTTTTACAGTCTTCTGTACGGAGCTTTCAAGGCTCTTGGCATTCAGGAGACCCAAGAGCGCCTGGCAGTGGCAGCTCAGATCTTCAGTTTTTTAGGATTTGGGCGGCTGGCGTTTGAGGTGACCCCTTCAGGCGGGGAAGTGCAGCTTACCCATTCTCACTATGCAGAAGGTTGGCTGAGCAAGTACGGGGATCAAGTCAACCGCACACGTCCCATTGACCACTTGGCGGTGGGCTATGTGGCAGCAGCTCTGGATGCCACTTTTGGCGAGCTGGGAAGCTACGGGGCAGAAGAAACGGAGTGTATGGCCGTTACGCGCAAGGATCACTGCGTGATCCAGGCCACTCGGCTGCCAAAGCCTCAGTCGCTGACTCCCAGTCCAGGCATGGGCAAGCTTATTGAGCAGCCAACCCAGTTCCCGCAGCCCGTAACGGCAGTGGACTATGACGCGGTCAACGAAGCTCTGTGGGGCTTGCCTTTGGCCGGAGATGAGCGGGGGCAAATTCGCGCGTTTAACGTGTTGCTAACGCGCATGCCTGCCAACTACTACAACCGCATTCAGTATCGCTTTTTACAGGAGCTGAAGGCGGTGCAGGCTGAGCTGATGGGGGTGGGGGAAGCTCTTATCCGCGAGTCGGGGCATGTCTGTGTGTTCTACACCTTCGGTAACATCATGGAATCGGTGGAGTGGGAAACCCTGGTGGGGCCGATGCTGGAGAAGGACACGGACTGGATCCACGGCGGCTATGCGGTGGCCAGCAGCCTGGGGTGGGGTCGCTGGCAGGCTTTGGAGGTGGTGAGCGGCGAGTCTTGCCGGGTGGCCATTGACGGCAACTACGAAGCCAACTACTTTTTGGCTTCCTACCCACGGGCAGAAGATCCCGCCTGCTATTTTGCTCAAGGGGCGGTGCCGGCGATGATGAATCTGGTCTACAACGGCAACATCCAGCAGAAGCCGGTTTTGGATCAAGTCTTCTACAACCGCCTCTTCCAGCGGGGTGGGCTCTTCCACGGCCAGGAGACCAAGGCTAGAGAGAAAGGGGATCCCTGGTGCGAGTTCTACGCCGCTCGCGTCAGCGGGACGGAGTCCTTGCGGATGTAGGGATCCATGCAGGTGCGTGTCCTCAGGCGGCGGGAGTGTGGGGCTGGGTGGGCCACCGACCTGCTGCTGCCGCGCTGCCTTGCCTGGTCGGAGGTAGAGGCTCTGGCCCAGGAATGGGGAGCCGCTTGTCGCTGTTTTCAAGGGCAACTGGTGTGGCTGGATCTGCCCTCAGGCCGGATTACGGCTTCACTGCGGGTGCCCCGCCTGACGTTGCGACTCCACGATGCCAACGCTGAGGCGCGGATCCTAGATCGCTTGCAGCAGTTGGCGAAGTCTGCTGATTCCAAGGCAGAGGAGAGTTGAGGGCAAGCCTGGCGCGAACATCCTATCCTGCCATGGCAAAGAGGGCGCTCCAGTCGCGGTTGGGCACACCCGGCTTGGCGATGATCTCAAGGATGCGATTTTGGGCGGCGGGCTGGAATAAACTTTCGACGGCCACTTGGGCTACTTTCGTGCGGGGGATGCTGCCGTCAAAGAGGGTATCCGCCTTGGATAGGACAATGCCATCGTCGTTGTCTTGGTTTTTTAGGCCCCCCGGTCGAACGATGGTGTAGGTGAGGCCGCTTTTTTGCAGATATTCTTCCGCCCGTTTTTTCCACACCAGGATCAGCCAAAACAAGTTGAGGGGATGGAACAGCTGGGAAACACACAGGGAAGAGATTAAAACAAAGTGTTGGATCCCTTTGGCTTTGGCCACATCGACCAGGTTCTTGGTGCCTTCATAGTCGACTCGGTAGGGCTGAAAGGGATCCCAACTGGGCCTGGCCCCGGTGGCACAGAGCACCACCGTGCATCCTTCCATGCCCGTCTCCAGCGTGGCCGGATCCAGCACATCCCCCACCACCACTTCCGCTTCGCGGGGCAGAACTCGAGCGGCCAGCTCGCGGCTGCGCACCAGCGCCCGTACCGGGATGTCGCGGCCCACCAACTCTTTGACAATGCGGCGTCCGGTTTCTCCTGTAGCCCCTGCAACAAAAGCCTGCATAAGTTTCTCCTGCAAAGCTGTTTATACCCGGTGTAGCTGTTTGAGGATTTGCAGTGGCCCCATAAGCCATTATCTTCCCAAAATCGGCCTCAGGTTCCCTCTTTTCCATGACAGGATGGTAGGGATCCCGCCCCCCGGTGCATCAGATGGTTGCCCAAGCTGCTCCTACTGCCTACGAGGCCCAAACCCAAGCTCTTGCCCAATCTCTGTTCGCCTCTCTTTCGGGAGAGAAGAGATCCCTGCTGGCCCAGTGGCGGGATCAACTGCGCTGGGAGGACAAGCTGCTGGCCTGGGCGATGGAAAACCCCCACTTGCGCACCCAGTTGTTCCGCTTGATTGATGTCTTGCCCAGCTTGAAAAGCAAGGCTGAGGTGGCCCGCCATTTGCAGGAGTATCTTTCAGATCCGGCGGTGGAGTTGCCGGGGATGCTGAAAAGCCTGCTCAACTTTGCAGACCCCGACTCCCTGCCAGGACAGTTGGCTGCCAGCACTCTCACCGCTGCTGTGGAAGCTCTGGCCCGCCGCTATATTGCCGGAGAAACTCTACAGCAAGTCAGCAAAACTCTGGAAGCTTTGCACCGGCAGGGTATGGCTTTCACCCTGGATTTGCTGGGGGAAGCCGTCATCACCGAAGCGGAAGCCCAATCCTACCTGGATCGCTATCTGCAGGTGATGGATCATTTGGCAAAGATGGTCAAAACCTGGCCACAACCGCAGCCGGTGCCGCAAGTGTCGGTAAAGCTGACAGCCTTCTATTCCCAGTTCGATCCCATCGATCCCCTGGGGGCCAAAGCCAAAGTGGGGGAACGGATTCGCATCCTGTTGCGCCGGGCAGAAGCTCTGGGAGTCGGGATCCATTTCGACATGGAGCAGTACCGCTACAAATCCCTCACCCTGGCCATTTTGCAGGAGCTGCTGCTGGAGCCGGAGTTCAAAAGCCGCACCGACGTTGGCCTGACGCTGCAGGCCTACCTGCGGGATAGCTACACCGATCTGCAAAACCTGATCGCCTGGGCCAAAGAGCGGGGATCCCCGGTGACGGTGCGCTTGGTCAAGGGGGCCTACTGGGATCAAGAGACCATCTTGGCGGCGCAAAAGCACTGGCCACAGCCGGTTTACAACAGCAAGTCTGCTACCGACGCCAACTTCGAGCGCATGACCCAGCTTTTGTTGGAGCACCACACCCATCTCCACGCCGCCATCGCCAGCCACAATGTGCGCTCTCAGGCCAAAGCCATCGCCATTGCCCAAGCCCTGGAGGTGCCCCAGTCTGCTTTTGAACTGCAGGTGCTCTATGGCATGGCCGATCCCCTGGCCAAGGCCCTGGTGCAGAAGGGACAGCGGGTGCGGGTGTACTGCCCCTACGGGGAGCTGCTGCCGGGCATGGCCTACCTGATCCGGCGCTTGCTGGAAAACACCGCCAACACCTCTTTTCTGCGGCAAAGCGTTCAGGGTTACACCCCCGAGCAGCTGTTGGCCCCGCCGGTCTTGGATGAGGGATCCGTTTTCCAGGCTCCTTCTCTCTCGTTTGCCGCCGCTCCCGATACGGATTTCAGCCAGCCCCAGCAGCGGGATCCCTTTTTTCAGGCATTGGACGAGATCCGGCCTCAACTGGGTCAGAGGGTTCAGCCCTGGATTGCCGGAGAATATCGCCCCACCCGACAAGCCATGCTCTCCCTCAACCCTGCGGATCCTGAACAGGTGGTAGCGGAAATTGGGTTGACCGATCTGGAACAGGTGGAGCAAGCCTTGGCAGCGGCCCAAGCCAGCTTCCCCAGCTGGAGGCGCACCCCCGTTGCCGTGAGGGCGGGGATCCTGCGGCGGGTGGCGGAGCAAATCGAAGCCCAGCGGGCGGAGCTGGCTGCCTGGATGGTGCTGGAGGTGGGCAAGCCCATTGCCCAGGCCGATGGGGAAATTTCTGAGGCCATCGATTTTTGCCGCTACTACGCCCAACAGATGGAGGCTCTGGAGCGGGGACGGGAGTGCAACCTGCCCGGCGAAACCAACCATTACCACTACCAGCCCCGCGGTGTGGCGGTGGTGATCGCCCCCTGGAACTTCCCCCTCTCCATCCCCTGTGGCATGACAGCGGCGGCTTTGGTGGCCGGAAACTGCGTGCTCCTCAAGCCGGCGGAGCAATCTTCGCTGATCGCCGCCAAACTGGCGGAGTTTATCCTCAAGGCCCTTGCCGAAGCTGGGATCCCGGAGGGTGTCTTTCAATTCCTGCCGGGGGTGGGCGAAGCCATCGGCCCCCTGTTGGTTCAAGACCGGCGGGTGCACCTGATTGCCTTCACCGGATCCCAGGCGGTGGGTTGCCAGATCCTCGCCCAAGCCGCGCAACTGCAGCCGGGCCAGCACCACATCAAACGGGTCATTGCCGAGATGGGGGGCAAAAACGCCATCCTCATCGACGAAAGCGCCGACCTGGATCAGGCGGTCAAAGGAGTGGTCAACTCCGCCTTTGGCTACAGTGGCCAGAAATGCTCCGCCTGCTCGCGGGCGATCGTTTTGCAGTCCATTCACGACCTGTTCTTGGGGCGGCTCATCGAGGCGGTGCGCTCTTTAAATGTGGGGGATCCAGCCCACCCCAGCACCCAAGTTGGCCCGGTCATCGATGCAGAGGCCCAAGCTCGCCTGCAACAGGCCATTCAATCGGCTAAGGCTGATGCCCGCCTCGACCTCAGCCTGCCCGTGCCGGAAAAAGGCTACTTCGTCGGCCCCACTGTGTTCAGCCAGGTGGATCCCCAGTCAGAGCTGGCGCAGCGGGAGCTGTTTGGCCCGGTTTTGGCGGTGATCTCAGCGCCGGACTTTTCTTCTGCTCTGCAGATGGCCAATGCCACCCCCTACGCCCTCACCGGCGGTCTCTACAGCCGCACCCCTTCCCACATTCAACAGGCTCGCCAGGACTTTGCCGTCGGCAACCTCTACATCAACCGCGAGATCACCGGGGCGTTGGTGGAGCGGCAGCCCTTCGGCGGCTTCAAGCTCTCCGGCGTGGGATCCAAAGCCGGCGGCCCCGACTACCTGCTGCAATTTTTAGAACCCCGCACCGTAACCGAAAACACGCAACGGCAGGGCTTTGCTCCCATCGAGGGATCCTGAGGATAGGGCTTGGGAAAGCTCATTGGACAGGCTTGGCCACATCCCCAACCTTGAAGCCTGCCCCGCTGAGAATGCGTCCCACACTGGAGCTGTCATCCACCTCCGTCAGTTGGACCTGTCCGGCTGGCTCAGTCAATTTGCGCAAGACTGTCCCCGTGGCCGGATCCTTCACCTCGCGGACGACGCGCTCCACAGAAAGAATCAATCCCACCCGATAGCCATCGCGGCTGCCCTTGTTCAGGATCACCTGGTTGCCGTAGACATCCGCCACCAAGGCGTCAACCGTTGGCAGAGAGCGAGGCTGAGCTGCCAAGCGCCCGGCAAAACCGGCCAACTGCTGGGCAATTTGCTCCACCGCTTGTTGGCTTGCCAATACCAACAGCTTCTCTTCGTTGCTGGTGGCGGATCCCCCGCCAAAGCCGGCAACCGTGACCGTGCTATCCGACTGGCTGGCGTTGCCTTTGCCCTCGACCACGGCCAAGATCTCGGCAGTACTGGTGCTCACCAAGCGGGCATTCAGCTGCACGTTGGCATCGGCATCCACTGACTCAGCGCCCACCGCCAGCGGGAAGCTGCCGAAGGGAGTTAAGACCGGTGCCCCACCCCCAGAACGGCGCACAGACACATCAAACTGGGTCACACTGCCGAGGATCACCGCATCGACCCCTAGGATCCGGCCTACCTGAGCAGCGGTGTTGGCATCCAGTCGACCGGATAGACCCAGGTTCTGCTCGGCCAAGATCGCGTCCAGCCGCGAGCGCTCGATGACGGAAAAGGTGCCATCTCTCACCAGCCGATCCACCAACAGGTCGCTCACCCCCCGAGAAGCCTCGCGGAAGCTGTAGGGATTGCTGAGGCTGCTGAAATCAAAGTCCAAGACTGCAATCCGAGGACGGGATGTGGGTTGCGGCGCTTGTCCCACCTGTCTGGGGGCAGAGAGGGTGCAGCGAATGTCTTGGGGAAATTGCTGGCAGAGGGCTGGATTGGCGGATTGGGCCACCACCGGGATCCCTGTCCAGCCTAGGCTTACCAAAGGGATCCCGAACAGCAAAACGGAAGAGAGGTTGCGCATGGTTAAACGATCTCCTAGATCTGGGAAGTGGCCACAGTTACTCTCAGCTTGCACCCAAAAGAGCTTCAGGGCGGTGACCGGTATCACCTGGCAGCTAAGGGCTAAGGATCCTGACGTCGCCTGTTCCCAGAAGATGCCCTACACTCTACCGACTACAAGGTTGTTGAAAAAAGGGATTGAGAAGGTTTGTATAGAAGAGTTGACAAATCTCAACCCTGTTGAGCAAAGGTACTCGCTCTCTGCAATTGACATCCTCCCCGGCCTGAAGGCTGGAGATTCCTACCACGCTACGCATGGATGGCTCCTTGCGCAGTCGTCTCGGCGGGTTCCTGCTTCCGACCGCCCGTGCAGTTCGATCCACAGGCC
>NZ_JBSSDA010000032.1:0-22625 GCF_054060305.1 Thermostichus sp. OS-CIW-31
TCAGGACTTGGGTCATGGTTCTATCATAACTTCCGCATTCCTCCCGACACTGACCCTACGGGTACAGTGCGGGGCTCCTGCGATTTCTAGCTGACGGCGGTCTCCGGGATCCCTTCCTGGGCCAGGGTTCGCAGTACGGTTTGTACCCGCTTGCGGCTGCCGATCATCCCCAGGTAGTGGGGGGTCAGGCCGGAGTGGTAGATGGCCCGCAGGATTTGGCAATCAAGGCTGTAGCTACGGGTCACAAGAGCGATGTAGAGCTGCGGGATCCTGTGCAGATGGGGGATAAGTTGGGCAAAGGGTTCTGAGCACAGCCGCTCGGCAACGGGAAAGCGCTGAGGGGTTACCCAGTCCGGGCGATCGTCCTGAACCCAAATGCGAAAGCCGGCCAAATGGGCGATCTGGGCCAGGGACAGGCCGCAGTGGCCCGCTCCGGCGATCAGCAGGGTGGGGGAAGGGAGGAGGGGCTCGACCCAGGATCCCGCGAGGAGCTGTGGGCGGGATGGCAGGGGGGCAAAGTGCTCCGCACCGCTGTCGCTAAGGCTGAGGTAGGGGAACCCCTGAGGATGGAGGGGAGTGATCAGCCAAGCCCTTGGCCCTTGGGTCAGAGCCTGGAGGATCTGGGCCGCCAATGTTTGGGCAAGGGATCCCTGCCATCGCTGTAGCCAAATGTGCATCCGTCCCCCGCAAACGCCCAGGGGAGGGCTGTTGAGATCGAGGGAAACCGGCATCCCAGCCGGCCAGGACTCCGTCTTGCCGAAGTGCTCCGCGCTGCTCTCGCCATCGCCAACGGGAACGGCAGCCTGCAAAAGGGTTTGCGCTCGGGCAATGACTTCCGCTTCGGCAGCTCCACCGCCAATGGTGCCCAACAGGGTGCCATCAGATCCCACGGCCAGTTTTGCCCCCGCCTGGCGAGGCACAGATCCCTGGGTGCGGACCACCGTGGCCACCACCAGCGGCCCGCGGGAGAGCATGTCTGCCAACTGTCGGTAAAAGGTCTCGTCCACCTCAGCCTCGGTTATGCCTACGGCACCCTAGCGGGAACGGTCAGGGACTCAATGATCAAGAAAGCCCCTCTAGGATGGCCTGATGGAAGGCAACCCGGAAAGCCTGGAATCCGTTCTCCTGCCGACCGTGGTAGACGGCGTTGGTGAGCAGCGTCACCACCAGCTCCCGCTCTGGATCGATCCACAGGGAGGTTCCGGTGAAGCCGGTGTGGCCGAAGGCGCTGGGGCTGAACGGGGAGCTGCTGGCCAAGGGATCCGGAGAGCGCAAGGCAAACCCCAAACCCCGGCGCTCGTGACAGCGGTGGGCATCCCCTTGCTGAGGCAACTGCTCGCGGGTCATTTCCCTCACCGTCTGCGGCTGCAACAGGGATCCCGTCAAAAAACTCTCCCCGAAAGCAGCTACTTCCTCTGCCGTGGCGAATAGTCCGGCATGGCCGGCGATCCCGCCCAGGCGGGCGGCATTTTCGTCGTGAACCTGCCCCTGTAGGCGGCGCTTTCGCCAAGGACACAGCTCGGTGGGGGCACAAGAGCCAGAGACAGAGGATGGGTCAAAGGGATCCCCTGGATAAAACTGAGTTTGGCTCAGGCCCAGAGGCCGCAAGATCCGGGCATGCAAGATCTGATCCAGAGGGGTTCCGCTCAGACGTTCCAAAGCCAGCCCCAGCAAGATCAATCCAAGATCGCTGTAGACTCTGCGGGATCCCGGCCTGTAGGCAAAAAAGGTGTGCAAAGCCATGTGCCGGGCAGATTCGGCATCGGGCTGTCGAAAAAGGGGTCGCCAGGCGGGCAAACCGGCGGTGTGGGCCAGCAACTGTCGCACCGTCACCTGTTCTGCTGCAATAAGCTGGCCCAAGGACTCCGGCTCCGCAGCTATCCATTCCCCTGGTTGCAGAGGATCTTCATAGGGGGCAATGGGGCGGGATCCCTGAAACTCCGGCAACAGGAGACTGACCGGTTGATCCAGCAGCAACGCTCCGGCTTCCACCAGGGCCATGCAGGCGGTGGCGGTGTAGAGCTTGGTCAGCGAGGCCAGGTCAAAACGGGTGGCCGAGGTTGTCGGTTGGCGCCGGGTCTCAGGGTCGAGATGGCCTGCCGCCCTTGAGTAGATACACCTTCCCTTGTGGCGGATGACCACCTGGGCAGCGGGGAAAAGGTGGGGAATGGCGGAGTTGAGCAGCCCCTCCAGCAAGGCTGGATCCCAACCCATCTGCTTCTCCTCCTGGCTTGGGGATCCCCAGTCCAACAAACAACTTGTAACGGTGTTTACAAAAGCCTACCGCTTCCCCAGCTAGGATGCCACCACGGCAGGCTACATCATCAAGGGATCCGGAGTGCGGCTGGAGTTGTTGCAAGCCTTTTTGAACGTGGTGGAAACGGGCAGCTTTTTGGCCGCTGCTCGCCTCAGCGGTCTGACCCAATCGGCCATTAGCCGCCAGATCCAGGCCCTGGAGGAAGCGGTGGGGGCTCCGCTGTTGCATCGCAAAAGCCCGGTGGCCCTAACTGTGGCCGGGGAACGGCTTTTGCCCCATGCCCGTCGCATCTGTCAAGAATGGCAGCGGGCTCAGGAAAGCATTCGAGAATGGCTGCAGGGCCAGCAAACTGAGCTCTGCATTGCCGGGATCCATTCCCTGATCGCCCATCAACTGCCGCCGGTGCTGCAACAGTTTTGCCGGGAGTACCCAGAGGTGCAGTTGCGGGTTACCGCTCTGGGCAGCGACCGCGCCTTGAAGGTGCTCAGGGATGGGCTGGTGGACGTGGCCCTGGTAATGGAGAATCCCCTGATGACCCGGGGGGCAGAACTGGTGGTGGAGCCACTGTACTCGGAGCCAATTCAAGTATTGATGCCCGCCACCCATCCCCTCAGCCGCTACGAGCGGATCCCCTGGAAGGTGCTGGCGGAGTATCCCCAGGCTGTGTTCAAAGATGGCTATGCCATGCGCTCCTTGGTGGGATCCCATCTGGCCCGACAGGGGCTTCCCCTGAAAGCAGCCCTGGAACTGAACACCTTGGATGCCTTTCGGGGGGTGGTGCGACAGGGGCAGCTCATTGCCCTCCTGCCGGAGTCGGCCCTGGTGGACTGCTGCGCCGATCCGGATTTGCAGGTGCGGCCCACCGAGCCCCCCCTCTTGAGGCGACAGGTGGTTATGGTCACCACCAGCGATCGCTATCGGATCCCTCCCATTCGCCGGTTTTTGCAGTTGGCCGCCCAGCTTATCAGGCAGTCTGAGGTTGAGCCTGCTTCCGGCGCAGATCCCCATTGGCCCTCTGCTGGGCTGTTGTCGGTTTTGTAGAGACCTTTTGTAGAAATTTCTGGTCAAATACCCATATCGGTAGTTTCAAGTGTTCCGCCCTTATCTCCCCCTATCCTGAGTAGCCCAGCGCTCCCGACCGCCGATGCTATGAGCCAAGAGTTTCGCGAGCTGTTGAAAAAAATCGGCAGCGGCACCCACACCCACCAGGATCTCAGCCGGGCAGAGGCCGCCAGCGCTGCTCGAATGCTCCTGCGGGGGGAGGCCACTCCCGCCCAGATCGGGGCTTTTTTAATTGCCCACCGCATCAAGCGCCCCACTGCCGAGGAGCTGGCCGGTATGTTGGATGCCTATGCAGAGTACGGCCCTCTTCTGCCCCGGCAGGATCTGCCTCATCCCTTGATCATCTTTGGCCATCCCTACGATGGCCGCTCGCGGACGGCACCGCTGGGGGTGCTGGTGGCTTTGCTGCTGGCAGCGGCAGGGTCAGCCGTTTTGCTGCATGGCTCTGGCTTCTGTCCCACCAAGTATGGGCTGCCCTTGGAAGCGGTGTGGCGGAGCTTGGGGGTAGATTGGCGAGGGCTATCCCTGGAGCGGGTGGGGCAACTGCTGGAACAAACCGGGCTGGGATTTTTGTATTTGCCCACCTGTTTTCCCCAGGCTCAGGCTCTGATGGACTACCGGGATCAAATCGGCAAGCGCCCCCCCTTGGCCACCTTGGAACTGGTCTGGACGCCCTACCAAGGCCCCTTTCACCTGGTGGCCGGCTATGTGCATCCGCCCACCGAGGCCACGATGCTGGAGCTGTTTGCCCTGCGGGAGATTCGGCAATTCACCACCGTCAAAGGTCTGGAAGGCAGTTGCGACCTGCCACGGGAGCGAGCGGCCATTCTCAACCAGGGCGGCAAACGGCTGCTCTTGAAGGCCAGAGATTGCCACTTGGCAGGCCCGGAGATTCCCTTCTCCGGAGAGAAAGAGCTGCTCCGGCAGATGCAGCAGGTGCTCAGCGGGGATCCCTGTGAACTCACCCCAGCCGCTCTCTGGAATGGGGGTAGCTATCTGTGGCTCCTCGGCCACGCCCCATCCTTGCCAGAAGGGATCCAACAGGCGGAAGACCTGCTTCGCTCCGGACGGGTGATGGAGAAGCTGAAACAACTGATCCAGGTGATCGACCTCTCCTAGGACTGGCATCCCCTGTTTTGATGGCTGGAGTCAAGCTCTCCAGCCCAGGGAAAAAAGCCCCCCGGCCAGCTCCAGGGGGCAAGAAGGGAAAGGTTGGATCCTTCAGGGCAACAACTCTTCGATGGCCTCTTCTTTGGTGTTGGTGCGGCGGGAGAGGGTGCGGCGGTCGAAGGTCATGTGGATCTCCCGGTTTTGCTCGCCATCGGCAGCCACCGCAAAGATGGGGAAGTCGATGTTGCCGTCTGGGAAAGCCATGTGGAAGCGGAAGGTGCCATCGGGGTTGAGCTGGATCTTGCGCCCGCCAATGGTAACGGTGGCATCCGGCTCTGTGGCCCCATAGACAATCAGCTCGGCATCGGCCACCAACCAGAACTTGCGAGAGCGCTGCGGCAGCACTTCGGAAGCCCCCGAGAACAGGCCCAGGCCGGATCCTGAAGCCATCCAGGGAGCAGCGGGCACCTCCGCCATGGCCATCCCCATCATGCCCACACCCGAGGGGATGATAAACGAGCTGATGGCCTGCTCGGGCACCAATTGGCGGCTGCCCATCTGGTGGCTGCCAAACAGGGATCCCGCCACCCGCATCGCCTCAAAGCCACCCACCATTTCCAGGAAGGGATCGACCGTGGCACCCTGCTGCGGCTCATCGCCTTTGTAGTCCACCACGCCCATGCCGGTGGCGCTGCGCTTGTAGGGCTCGCTGAGCTGGTAAAGGGTGCGGCCCTGCAGAGCCATGTCGAAGGGCACTGTCAGGAAGTGCTCTTCAAACCAGTCGGAGGGAAAGACTGGCGGCACCATCACCGCCGCCGAGCGGGCCAACATCAGCCAGCGGCCATCTGCCGTCCGGTAGCCAATTTCCACAATGTAGGAACGATCGCTCACCGGGATCGGCAAATACCACTCCCGCGCCAACTCATCACAGGGGTACTCCTGCATGCTGTGGGCCGGCTGGTAGCTGAAATCGATATCCGTCACATCGTAGAGGCGCAGCGCCAACTGTTGGCCGCCCTCGCGGCGCTTGCTTTCTTTAGCCTCGTTGGGCACATCCCAATAGGCGTAGGCCCACTGGGGATCCCGCGGCAGCAAAACGATGCGGCTTTCCCCATAGCCCTCCGGCAGATCCCCCAGCCCTTTGTCCACATCGGCCAGATCCGTCTTGCCGGCAACCTCTTGACCCCTAAACTTCGTTTGGGTGACCGATTCTTGCCCCTTGGGCTCCGGCATGGCATCGACAGGGCGGCCAGCTTTGACTTGGGCCTCTCGAATGGCCTCAATCAGCTGGTCTTTGGTCATGCGGCTGTACTTGGGGATCTGATAGCGGGCAGCTTCTTCCCGCAACTGCCGGATGGTCATTTCTTCCAACGGGATCCGCTCTTGTGGCATGGTCGGGGTCTCCTGTCTTCGACAAATCGGGCTTCGTGCAATGCTCCAGCTTTTGTCCTATGGGCCGATCCCAGCTTGTGGTTCTGAGGACAACCTTGAACCTGCTGATGTATCGGCTTGCCTCGGGCTCTCCAGCCGCTGATGACCACAGGTGGGGATCAACGGGGATCATCAAGAATGATGAACCCATGTTTGCGTATTTTTGCCTGTCGGTCAAGACCCTGGGGATCGCTGGGGATCAATCTCTTGTTCTCCGACCCACCTTTAGGGAGAGGCCAGGAGCCCCAGCTGCTCTCAAGCCAAGGGGAAGACTGCGCGGGATCCCCTGCCGAACCGGCCCTGCCTGGGTAGCATGGGGGAGGATGAGCGGTTGCCGAGCGGGCCGCAGGTTTTGAGGCCAAGAGGTGTGGGCATGAGGTGGTGGAAGTATAGGATTCAAGGCATACGGATCCAAGTGAGCTGGGCAGCACTGGGGATCCTGCTGGCGGGGCCGGTCTTGCCGGTGGAAGCTGTGGATGCCCAAACGCTGTTTCCTCCTCTTTACCGCTTGCAAGGGGGATCCCCTACCCTGCCCGCTTCTGAAGCAACGCCCTGGCGTCCAGTAACCCAGGATTCTGTTCCGCTTCCACAAACAGATCAAGCCGATCCAAAAGTCCAGCCGGCCCAACCCGGCCATGGAGAAGTGGCAGAAGGCCCGGTTTTCGATCTGGATCTGTTGCGGCAGTTCGGCACCAGCCCTGGCGGCAGTGGCTCTGGATCCCGGCAGGGGGGAGTGATCGGGCCGGGCAGCGGCCAGAGTGGGGTGCGCGGAGCCAGTCCTGGCTCAGGGGTGGGCACAGGCCAAGGGCCAGGGGGCGGAACGGGTCTGGAGGCGGGATCCCAGCAGCAGGAACCGCAAGTGACAGGGTTGATTGTGGATGCACGAGGCTTGGATTTCTTGCCTAGCCAGTCAATGCGCTTGTTTGATCCCGATGGCAATCAAGTCTATACCCCCGTTACTCTTGGCCAAGACCTCAACGCGGCCTTTGTGGGCAGCGAGGGCACAGCTGCCTATGCCACCTCGGAAGAGCAGGCCCGCTCACTGGTGAACCGCATCGGGGAACGGCCTCACCGCATTCGTGCCATCCGCACCCTGGGCTACGACCTGGTGATTTCCGCCGAAGATGCTTTTAGTCTGCGCCAGATGAATGCGACAGATGGCTTTCTGGATCGCTTTGCTGTGGTGGTCATCTGGGATGGCAGCCAAGCCAGTCTCCCCTGAGGCCCAGGGATCCCAGCATGGCCATCAAAGCACAGGACAGAGGAATGCTAGCCTAGCAAAAGTGCTCTGTCTGCACCACCCCCACCACCTCCAGCGGGGTTGATATCTTCCTGGGGATCCCAGCCTTATGCAACGGTTTGCCAACCAACCTCTGCGGGAACATCCCCACCTGGCGGTGTTTTCCTCCAGCAAGGTGGGCAATTTTGTGGTTACCATCCCGCTGTTGCGGGGCCTCAAGGAAAAATACCCCGGCTGTGTGCTGGATTTTTTTGGCAGCGAGATTACCCGCGACTTTGAGCTCCACTGCCCCTACATCGACTTCAGCTTTCCTCTCTACAGCCGTCGTCCCGATTACCTCGAGGCCCTGACCGCTGCTGTGCGAGAACGGGTGACCCAGGCCGGCCCCTACGACTTGGCCATCAATTGCGACGAGTTTAGCGAGCTCAACCTGGTGGCGGTAACGGCCCTGCGCCCCCAGTACATTGCCGGGGCCGGCTTGACCTTGGATTTTCGCCGCAAGTTGGACCCCGGCTCCGACCCGGTGCAGCGCATGCTCCAGGATGACGACTGGAACGGCCTGGAGTTTCTGCAGCGCTACAAAGGGATCCTCACCAGCAACTACATCGCTGAAATCTTCTGTCGCCTGGCGTACGTGGAGACGGATTTTTTCCGCCTGGAGCTGCCCAGCCGGGATCCCGGTTTTCCGGTGCCAGAGGTCTTGGTGCACATCACCACTACCCGCCGCGCCAAGATGTGGCCTCTGGAGTACTGGCGGCAGGTGATCCAGTGGTGCCAAGGCCAGAGCCTGCAGGTGGGGCTAATCGGCAGCGCGCCGGAGCTGCAGCGATCCCTCTACCACGGCGGCAGCAGCGAAGACGAACTGCTGGCGCAAACGGGAATGGTTGACCTGCGGGGCAAAACCAGCCTCATGGAGCTGGCGGGGGCCCTGAAGCGGGCGCGGGTGTGTATCTCCGTGGATGCGGGGCCGATGCACATCGCGGCGGCAGTGGGCTGTCCCACCATTGCCCTGTTTGGCAACGATGCCGATGGGGATGGGGCCAGCCCGGTGCGACTGTGGGCTCCTCGTCTGCCCCACGTCTATCTCACCCAAACCGCCTACAAGTGCCGGGTCTGCGCAGAGAACAAGTTCAAAAACGAAACCTGCCTGGTGGAGGGTCATCCCTGTATGGCCCATCTCAAGCCGGAAACGGTCATCGGCTACTTGAAAGAGATTCTCAAGCAAACCTAGAGGTTCCACGCCCTCACCCCCAGCCCCTCTCCCAAGGGGAGCTATGGAGCGACGGGGTGAGTTGTTTCATGGCTACTTGAAATGGCCATGTCTTGGGATCCCCATCTTTTTCCCCCTGGGAATCAGGGGGGCCGGTGGGCAGCAAGGAGTGCCCAGGGGCGCAGTTCGGATCCCTGGAAGTCCGTTTAAGCTGAGAGTTCAAGGCTGAAAACTTAGTGCCTAAACCATTTGGGTGTGAGCTGTGACTTTGGAGATGTGGTATCGCCACCAGCTGAGCCGCTTTGCAGAGTGGGGAAAAATAAGGCTCTGGCAAGGAGTTGCCCTGAAGCTGCTGGCCACCGCTTGCTTTGCCTGTTTAGGGGCGATCATCCGGCTCAACACTCCCGCCCTTCATCCGTTTCAGATTGTTTTTTTGCGCAACCTATTCGGGTTTCTCACCCTGTCGCCGCTGGTGTTGCGGGCTGGGATCCAGTCTCTGCACACCGCCAAGATGGAGTTTTACCTCCTGCGCTCGGCGATCAGCACGGTGGGGATGTTGCTCTCCTTTTGGGCAGCCAGCCTGTTGCCTCTGGCAGAAGCTACGGCGCTGAGCTTTGTTCAACTTTTGTTTGCCGGCACGATGGCGGTATGGGTGTTGGGCGAGCAGATGCGCTCGTCCCGCTGGCTGGGATTGGGCCTGGGGTTTGCCGGGGCTTTGGTGATGTTGAGGCCAGGCTTCCGAGAGTTTTCTCTGGGAACAGGGCTGGCCTTGGGGGCGGCAGCACTCTTTGCCTGGGTGACCATCGTGCTCAAGATCCTCTCCCGCACCGAGTCCAGCCTCACGATTACGGCCTACATGGGCCTGCTGCAGACCCCCCTTTCCTTTCTGGCTGCCGTCTGGGTTTGGACCTGGCCTTCTCCTGAGCAGTGGCTGTGGATGGTGGCCATGGGGCTACTGGGCAGCATTGGCCAGGTGGCCCTCGCCCAGGCCTACAAGCTGGCTGAGGTGACGATGCTGCTGCCTCTGGATTTCTCCCGTCTGCTCTGGGCCAGCCTAATCGGGTTTTGGGTGTTTGCCGAGATCCCGGATGGGTGGACTTGGATGGGCGGAGCCTTGATCTTGGTGGGCGCCACCTCTGGAGCCTACGGCGAAGCCCGCCTGCCCACAATGCCGACCCAGGCCCGTACCGGCGGAGTTGGATAGCAGACAGATATCCTCTGCCAGGACTTACAGCCGAGGGAGAACAGGGCTGGAGCTGGTCAGGTCTGTGGTGGTAAGGGCCACCAACAGGGCTTCTGGACTGACGGGGAAGGGCAGGTGGTGGATGTCGGATCCTGGCTGGCAGGCCACTTGGGCAGCATGCAGCAGGTCGGCGGATCCCAAGTGACCTAGCTTGAGATCCCGCAAGTTGAGGGGCAGCCCCACCTGGCGGTAGAACTCCAGCAACTGGGTACGTGCTGCCAGCGCCAACTGGCTTCCCTGCAGGATCTCTTCTAGGCGGAGCTGGGCCAAAATGCCGAAAGCCACCTTCTCGCCGTGCAGGGTGGCCCGGTGCCCCGACAAGTGGGTTAGCCCGTTGTGGACAGCGTGGGCAGCCACGGTGCGACACTTAGCCCCACCCATGCCGCCGACGATCCCCGCCAGGCAGATGCAGGCATCCACCACCTGTTTCCAAGCAGTTCCGCCCGGCTCCCTCAAGGCCGCCGCCGATTGCTGGAGGAGCAAATCCCGCAGGACGCGGGCCTGCTGCACAGCGCCAATCACCAGGGCATCTTCTGAACTGCCGCTGCTGACGGAAGACTCGTACCACTTAGCCAAGGCATCTCCGATCCCAGCTACCAAGGTGCGAGGGGGAGCCTGACGAATGAGGTCGTAGTCCAAGATCAAGGCGGCTGGGGCCTGATCCAAGGCCACATCCCGCTGAAAAGCGCCGCTGTTGGAGTAGATATTGGATAGGGCACTCCAGGCGGCACAGGTGGCAGCAGAGGTGGGCACGGTAACCACGGGGATCCGCAGCCGGTGGGCCACCAGCTTGGCCGTATCCAGAGCCTTGCCCCCGCCTACCCCCAAGATGCCGGTTGTGGACTCCGCCATGGCTAGCGCCTGCAAACGCGCCAGCTCCGACTCGCTGCAATCTACCCCGTAGGTAGTCCAGTGGACTTGGACGGCAGGCTCCCGCGCGAAATTGCGCTGCAGAGGGGACTCAACCACAGCCAAGGAGCGTTCCCCCCCGATCACCAGCACGCGGGATCCCAGTACCGTAAGGGGCACAGCTTCCAGAATGCCGCTGCCGCGGTACAGCCGACCTGGGGCCGGAATGGCAAGATCCAATTGGCAAGGAGAGGCGCTCAGCATTGCAAGAATGGGCGAGAAAAAGGACTCCGTCCCGCTATCGCGAATAGCTCAGTGTTCGTAATACGGATAACGATCCTAGCCGAAAAAAGGGCTCCGCGCTGCTGACGCGAACGCAGATGGCTCACCCAAGGTCTGGCTATAGTTAAGCTGTTCATCCCCTCAACTCTGCAGCCTCTAAGGCCTCCGGATCGCTGACAGTTCTCAGCAAGGGATCCCACCATGAACCCCACAACTCAACATCAGCTCATGCTCAAAATTGTGGCCGGCTCTGCTTGGGCCGATGGGCATTTGGAACCCCAGGAATTGGCCTACTTGGGATCCCTGCTGCGCCGCTATGGTTTGGAGCACGATACCGAGCTGCGAGAAGTAAACTACCCGACCCTGACCTTCGCAGTACAGGGCGGGCTTTCGGTAGCCCTGCAGTTGGCAAGCCAACCACGAGCCTCTGGGGTGGTTTACAGCACCCCCAATCGACCGTTACCAGTGCCTTAAACAACCGTTTCTGGTGTCCGCAGTACAATTATAACCATGGAGGCGGACTTTCCTCTCGACACCGACCCTACGGGTACAGTGCGGGGCTCCTGCGATTTCTAGCTGATCCAAGAGCCCATCCCGATGGAGCAAACCGAGCGCTGGATGGCCGATTATCTAGCCCAGGCCAGCGAAACCGAGCGCATGCAACTTTTGGGAGCAATCGGCAACCTGATGATGGCCGACAACACGGTCTCTCCAGAAGAGCACACCCTCTTGGATGACTACTACACCCTCATGGCAGGGATCCCGGCTCGTCCAGAAGCTGCACCCAACCTGGTGAAGGGCGTTGGGCAATTTTTCCGGCGCATGGCCAAGGCTGTGGGGGGCAGGTGAGCGGGAAATCTGCGCTCTGGGCTTCAAGGATCCATGCTTTTGGAGAGCTCCTTCCCTTGCTGCTCCGCACCGCTGGCGCAAGAATGTATCAGTCTGTACAGTTGTTCCCCAATGGTCTGGATCCCACTGACAATGCGCTCCTCGGGTTGATAGCTGAAGGCCAGGCGCAGAGCATGGTCTCCTTGGCCGTCGGCAAAGCAGTGGGTGCCCGGCAGGAAGGTGACCCCCAGGGCGCGAGTAGCCTGCAACAAGGTGCTGGCGCTTAGGGAAGGGGGCAGCTCACACCAGACGAAAAATCCACCCCCAGGGGCCTCCACCTTGACTTCGGGCGGAAAATATTGAGCGATGGCCTCCAGCATCACCTGGCACTTTTCTCGGTAGCGACGGGTGAGGAGTTGAATGTGGCTTTGCAGACGGCCCTCCCCGCAATAGCGGGCCACCACCCGGCCCAAAAAGGGCCCCAGGGATCCCTCGCTGCGAAACATCTCCAAGCGGCGGATGATCTCAGGGTGACCACAGGCCCAACCCACCCGCACCCCCGGCACCACAATCTTGGAGAAGGTGCCCACATGCAGAACCCAGCCTTCCCGATCCAGCGCAGCCAAACTGGGCAAGGGATCCCCGGCAAAGCGCAGGTCGTAGTAGGCCTCGTCCTCCACCACCACCACACCGTACTCAGCTGCCAACTGCACCAATTTCTGCCGCCGTGGCCCAGAGAGGGTGCAGCCTTTGGGGTTTTGGAAGGTGGGAATGGTATAGACAAATCGGGGGCGGATCCCTTGGCAAGCCAGATCGCGCAGCACCTCTTCCAGGCGATCCACCACCATGCCTTCCCCATCCACCGGAATCGAGATCAGACGCGCCCCTGCCGCCGCAAAACGGCTGACAGCCCCCATGAAGGTGGGCCCTTCCACAATGACCACATCCCCCGGCTCCACGAAGACCTGAGGCAACAGGCCGAGGATCTGCCCAGAGCCATAGCCGATCAGTAGGTTTTCCGGCTGGGCCTCTACCCCTCTATCCCGCATCAACTGCAGCACCACGTTGATCAGCCCGGCAAACGTGCCGCCGTAATTGAGGGCATTGTCCCCATCCTCTGCCAACACCTCCGCCGTGGCCCGCGCCAAGTCGGCCTTGGGAAACAGGCGCGGATCCGCCAGCCCAAAGGTAAAACTGGTAACCACTGGCACCGCCCCTGGGATCTCCGCCCCGAAAGGAGAAGGGATCACAGCCTGAGCCCGTTGGGCAAAAAGGGTTTGCAACAAGGGCCGCGAAGTGCTACGCGGTGCCGATGCGGACGAGGTCTGGGTCATGGCAAGCAAGAGAAAGAATACCTTAGGCCAATGCCTGCCACGATAGCAAGAAAGAACTGCCCAAGAGCAGGGATCCCAAAACCCGCCGCCAGCTCCGGTAGGGGATCTCAGCCAAGACGCCGCCGGCGCTCAGGCATAGGAAGGGGAGCACCACCAAACCCCAGCGAGCACTTTGCTGCAGGGTGTTCACTTGGGGATCCCAAAACCATGTCGCCAGCGCCCCCATCCAGAGGACATGGCCCAAACCGGCCAAGCTGAGCAGGGCTTGCTGCCGTTCTGCCCAGGGCCAGCCCAACCGCACCAAGCTCAACCCCAAGGGCAGCATCAAAGTAGCCAAAACGGCCAAGCCACCTTGGGAGCTGAGAGGATGGGGAATCACCTCAGCAGAGGTAGCTGGCCAATCAATCCGTCCCAACCAGGAAAAACCCATCACCAGCAGCAGCAAAAGCAGTCCTGATGCCCCGCACTGCTGACGCGAACGCAACGGTTGCCGTGGCCACTGCTGGCTCGTCCACAGCCCCGCCCAGAGCAGAGCCAAGGGCCAAACCTTATAAGACAGGGCACAAGCTAAGGCCAGACCCCACCAGCGCAAGGTGGATCCCGGCCCAACACCACAACTGCAAAGCAAAACCAGGCTGCCCAAAATCTCGCTGCCTGGCTCCAACCCTTGGGTCAACACCCAGGGGCTGAGTCCCCATAGACCGGCACTCCAGAAGTTGCCCCAGCTCCAGCACAACAGCAGAATGGCCAAGCAGGCCATAGCTGAGAAGATGTGCAGGATCCCTTCAGCCGAGATCCCGGTTCCCTGAGCCAGCCAGGGCAGTAGCCTGTCGGCAAAAGCGCTCCGCACCACTGACGCGAACGAGTGGTAGAGAGGCAGTTCCGGTTGGACAAAAGTCAGGGATCCCTCAGAACTGCTCACCGGCAAAACGCGCCACCACTGCAGAGGAGCCGGTTGCCCCCAAGAGCG
Source organism: Thermostichus sp. OS-CIW-31 (assembly GCF_054060305.1). Taxonomy (NCBI): domain Bacteria; kingdom Bacillati; phylum Cyanobacteriota; class Cyanophyceae; order Thermostichales; family Thermostichaceae; genus Thermostichus; species Thermostichus sp. OS-CIW-31. The sequence goes on from NZ_JBSSDA010000032.1 coordinate 13,817, forward strand.
GAGTCGCTGCCCCAAAAGAAGGCCCATCCCTCCCCATAGCAGCCAGTGGCCCATGAAACCAAAACCAACCAAACGCCGACGGCGATGGTTGTCCCTGTTGGAGGAGCTCAGGCGGGGAAATGAGCCGCGGGGCAGCCGCTTGCCCGGGCGGGGTGTGGCGGGGGGAAACTTCATGGGTAAACCCTAGCCTGTTCGCATGAGCAGTGCAGAACACTATCCCTACACGGGGTGGGCCCTCGACCGGCAGCAGAACATCCAACGCCCTCTACTCTTGGCCGGTTGGGGAGAAAAAGTGCCCCTTCGTTACTTCCAAAAGAGAATCTCCCCGCGTGACATACTCCCGCACTCATGCTGACGCAAAGCGCTCCGCGCCGCTAGAGAGAAGGTCTAGTCAACTCTAGATCGCCCGTCAAGGGGCAACCCGACTGTTGCCAGCGGCGGATGGCCTGGGCAGTGAGTCCATTCGTTACATCGCGAATGGGGATCCCCGATCCGGTTACCTGCAGACGCACCAACCGCCAGGGATCCCCAGGAGCAGCCCGCAGGACATAAGCCTCGTAGGCCAGTTGCAGGGTTTCGCTGCGCCGACCGGCCAAGGAGTTGCCCTCCTTTTGGGGGTGTTGGGGCAAGACCAAGCGGCGCTCCAGCGTGGTGAAATACAGCCGAAAAGCTTCTGGCGAAACAGCAGTTGCGGTGTCCGGCAAAACCGGAGCCAGCTCCTGTTGGCGTAAGCGGGCCGGAGACCCTGGAGAGAGCATTTCAACCTCCGGCTTCCCCACCAGCACAACCTGAAACTCAGAGCGGGAGCGGCTCAAGGCCAGATTGAGAAACAAAGGCAACTGCTCCGTTAGAGCCTCAGCCCAAACCTGAGGAGCAGCCAGGCAAGTTTCCCCTCTTGCCGGAACGAAATGCTCCGCACCCCTAACGCGCCCAGGAGTGCTGACCAGGCCCAAAACCACCGACAAACCGACTCCTAGCCAACATCTCCTGCCGGATCCAGCCGGCCTTTTTTCAGGGATCCACTGCACAAGCCTACGGCGTCGTTGCATTACAGAACTACCCCAATAACATCGGGCATCTCCCCACACCCTCACCCGGCAGCATCCCATGAGGCTTGGAAGCGCCGCAAGGCGGCCACGGGATCGGGAGAAGCGGTGATGGGGCGGCCCACCACCAGATAATCGGCTCCTGCCCGCAGAGCTTCGTCGGGCGTGCAGATGCGCTGTTGATCCTCCTCTCCATCCCCCGCCTTGGCTTGGCCCAGACGGATCCCAGGAGTAACCAGCAAAACCTCCGGCCCCAAAGCTTGGCGCAACCGCGAGACCTCCTGAGGAGAGCAAACCAGTCCAGTAAAGCCTTGAGCTTGAGCCAGCCGGGCCAAATGCAACACATAGTCGGCGGGATCCATCTCGATGCCCAGTTCCTGTCGCACCTGCGGGGGGCTGATGCTGGTTAAGAGGGTAACCGCCAACAGCCGACAAGAACTGCCCTGGGCGGCTGCCACGGCTGAGCGCAACATAGCACTGCCACCGGCGGCATGGACGGTGAGCAGATCCACTCCATAGCCGACGGCCACCTCCGTAGCCCTCCCCACCGTGTGGGGAATGTCGTGCAGCTTCAAATCCAGAAAAATGCGCTTGCCCCTTTCCTTGAGAGCCTGCAGGATGGAAGAACCCGCAGCAGTGAACAGCTCCAGACCCACCTTCCACCACAGCACCTGCGGCAAGGAGTCCACCCACTCCAAAGCCTGCTCTTGAGAAGGAGTATCCAGCGCAACAATCAGGCGGTCACCCTTCATCGGGGCTCATTCCGGGGCTCATAGTGGGGACAGCCCTCACAGGGGCCGCAGGGGTTGACGGCACAGCGCAACTCTGGAGAATGGGCATTGTAGCGGCAGGTGGGATCCCCGATGTATTCTGGCGGCGAAGCCACGTAAGTGTAAACAACCACACCCCCAAATCCTATCGGGCTGACGAAGAAACGACTGGTGGTGAAAGATTCGCCAGAAGGGTTGAGGGTTTCCTCAAAGGGTTCTGGCTCAGGCTCCAGCTCCACTTCCTCCTCCAGATTCCAGAGGGCTTCCCACTGCCTAAGGGTTTCCTGTAAAGGCACAGCCAAGTGCTCTGCCAGCTCCATCAGGGCAGTCTCCAAAGAGGCCAAACTTTCTTCGGCCACTTGGGCAAAGGCTGCAACCCATTCCTCCAAAAGTTTCTCAAAATCCATGCAGCAGCGACCTAGAGGCTCCTTCTTCACCTTACCGCCAGCCTGGGCAACCTTTAACTTCCTCCCCGGCAAACGGTATCCACTAGAGCTTGATTCACCAATGGAAACAGCTCCGCCAGTTCTTCTGTGGATAGGTTTCCGGTACAGACATTGGCGCGAATATGCCACTCTGCCCACATTTGTGCCGAAGGAGCAGCGGGATCCCGGCCCTCCTCAGAACCTGAACCGCCCACAGGTACCCGAGGGAGGCTGCGTCCCGACCCAAGGTTCAGTTGCAGTACGCTGTCACGGTTGATGCCAGTCAGCGAGGTTTGAGCGTTAGCCTCCTCAAGGAAAGCGAGAGAGAAAGCCAAAGCCATCCCAGCTAATCCCCAGAAAACAGCGCGGTAAACCATGGGATCTCCAGTAGTTAGATAGAGCATGACTCTAGTCAATAATAAGCTCAACTATACTGAAAATAATGTATAATATGTTCAGTACGGATTACTACCAGTTGATCTTTCTGTTTACTTTCGAGTCTGCCAACATGGTAGCCAAAGCAAAGCAGAAAATTGGTAGTAAGACGACACGGAAACTGCGCTTTGGGTGTTCTACTCAAAGCTTTGCGGGATACCGCCATTCTGTTTGGACTCCGTCCCGCTAACGCGAATGGAAACAAACAGAATGCTATCGCTGCATAGTTGAACAGTGATGTTCAGCAGTGTTCAGCGTAAATGTATCAGCCCTGTCTTGAGCGCAATTATAGCCACTACTTCCCGTTCCTCCGGGCAGAACTGGGTCAAGTCTGCCTACGACCGCAGGCCGATTCCCGACCACTGCACGCAATGACGGCCCTGCTCATCCTTCAGGGATCCATCGCGGCGGTAGGAAAAGAAATCTTGGGGTTGGCTGAGGGTGCAATGGGGGCTGACGGCAATGTGTTCAGGGGGGATCCCTTTGGCTTGGGCTTGGGCACCGTTGACCCAGCGCAGATCCAGGCGAACCTTGCCAGGCAGAGGATCGGGCAAGAGAGCGGCGCGGGCATCCAGCCCTGGGGGTAGGCTTTGCAGCACCTGCTCCGCCACCTCCTCTGACACCTGATAGACCGACCCCGAAATGGAAGGCCCGATGGCAACGCGGATCCCAGCAGCAGGGATCCCCGCCTGTAAAAACTCCTGCAGCACCTTGGACAAGATCCCCGCAGCAGTGCCTCTCCACCCGGCGTGAATGGCCGCCACCCATTCTCGACTGGCCACCAAAATCGGCACACAGTCAGCGGTGCAGACCCAGGCAGAATCTCCTTGGCGGCGGGCAATGACCGCATCCGCCTGAGAACGGGTAGAGATCCCTTGACCAACAGAGCAGTCCTGCTCTCCCTTCTGTCCAAGGGTTTCGGTGATCCCATCTGCCCAAACCCAGTTGCAGCCATGCACCTGATGGCCCCACGCGGCCTGTTCAGGGGGCAGTTGCAGCCGAGCGGCCAACTGAGATGGGGGATGGGGATGACCTTGGCGAGAGCCAAAAGCGTGAGGCCACTCCGCCAAAAGCTGACACTCCAGCCAGCGCCATCTCTCTGCCTGCTGCCAAACCCACAAGGCGGAGCCACTCATTGGCGGGAGCTACCCGGACCAGCAATCGGCGGGGATCCTTGAGACCGATGTTGGGCGTGGAGATGACCCACCCGCTCTTCCAAACACATCTTTAGCTCAGCAGGGTTAAACAGCATCGGCAAAAAATGAATGCTTTTGGTTTCTCGGAAAAAGAACAACACCGGCAGCGGCGGCCAGAAAATTTGCCAATCCTGCCACTCGCTGTAGGGGAACTCGCGGATGCGCTTGGAGCCGCTGTAGACCTGCAGCGCCGTCCTGGTAAAGGCCAGACCGATCAGAGAGGTCTGCACCATCAAAAACAGGCCAAACAGGCCCACCCCCAGCCCCGCCCAAAGCGAAAGCCAGAACAACGGTACCGCCAAAGCCAACACCGACAGGCTGAGGCGAAAATCCGGGGTCAATAGATGGGCAGAATTGGGTCTAATCATGCCCCATTTCTCCTCTCGGGGATCCCAGACCCATTCTAGGCCGCCTCGGCAACTCTTCAGAAGTCAGAGGATCTGTAGGACATAGAGGAGAGAGCCTCTTCTCGAAATCAGGGAACGAGGGGCAAACCGAACCCGTTTTTTGAGTTATCCCGAAAAATACTTGGGATCCTGGGGAAATTGGGGTTTGCCATTGAGCTTCTTCCCACAGCTGGCCGATACAACCGCGCAGGCGGGATGGAATCCTCGCGTAGCTCTCAACTGAGGGCCTCACCGCGTGCGATGGTATACGATAAACTCCAGAGTTCCGCAAGTTTACAGATCAGAACCGGCGAGACATCCCTCGCTCACCCAAACACGGCCTGGGGAAAACCGACATAATACGGATATAACGAGTGCTTACTGCTAACCTGCACAACCCGTTGGGTCTCTCCATGCCTCTCGACCCTCTCTCTCAGTTGCCAGAGGAGCCAACCACTCAGATTCCCTTGGAGTTTTACGAGCGCAGACCCCAGCCTGAGGCAACTGCGGCCTTTCTAACGGTGCTCAGCGGTGCCAATGTGGGCATGACGTTTCCCTTGGCGAGGGGTGGGGTTTTGGGGCGCAGCCACTGCGCGGACATTCAGCTCTTGGATCACGCCGTCTCCCGGCAGCACTGTCGGCTGGAAAGAGAAAGTGAGGGTTATGTTCTCACCGACCTGGAGAGCCTCAACGGCACTTATGTCAACGGCGAGCGCATCAGCCGCGTTCTCCTGAAGGATGGAGATTACATTCAAGTGGGGGCCAGCACCCTCAAGTTTGCCTACTACGACGCGGCAGAAGAAGCCTTCTTTTTGCAAATGGCCACTGCCGCCCTCTATGACCCGCTAACCGGTCTGTATAACCGACGTTTTTTCCTGAAGCAACTGGAGCTGGAGATCCCCTTTGCTCTTCGCCATCGCATTCCCCTCCACGTGCTCTATCTGGATTTGGATGGGTTTAAGCAAATCAACGACCGCTGGGGGCACTGGGCTGGGGATCAAACCTTAATCCAGGTGGCGCGGCGATTGCAAGCTCACGTTCGCCAAGAGGATCTGGTGGCCCGCTTGGGGGGCGATGAGTTTGCCCTGCTGGTGCGCGGGATCCCGAACTCGCAGATCCTAGGGCTGGCAGAACGCTTGCGGCAGGCTGTCCAGACCCTGTTGGTGCAGGCGGGGACGGAGACCATCTCCCTAAGCTGCAGTGTGGGCATCGCCTCTCTGCTGGAGCTGGGAGAGGGAACTGACCCACAAAGTCTGCTGGCTGCTGCCGACAAGGCCCTCTACCAAGCCAAAGCTGAGGGGGGTAACCGAGAGACTTTGCTGTAGTTCAGGGCCAACTGCTGGAGTTTAGGATCCCTCCACCAAACTGGCGTAGGCTTCGGCGCTCATGGTGTCCTCGAGATCTTCGGGGTTGGCAATGCGCACCTTGATCAGCCAGCCATCGCCATAGGGATCGTCGGCAAGGCTTTCGGGGCTCTCCACCACCGCTGTATTCACGGCCACCACCTCTCCAGAAAGAGGGGCATAGAGATCTTCGACGGCTTTGACCGATTCCACCGAGCCAAAGCTTTCCCCTTTTTCAATCTCTGTCCCTTCTTCGGGCAAGCCCACAAAAACGATATCCCCCAGTTGATCGACGGCATAAGCTGTGATCCCAATCACCGCAATATCATCCTCAACATGGATGTACTCGTGGGTGTCCACGTAGCGCAGATGGGATGGATACTCCAGGGCCATGCCGGTTCTCCCGTAGAACTCAGTGGATTATTCTAGGGTGAACTCTCGGAGATGGTAAAGGGCGGATCCCAAGCCCGGCCCACTAGAGAAACTCCATCAGCAGCCGATTGACCGTTTGCGGAGCTTCCTGCTGCGCCCAATGGCCGCATTCGGGGATGTACTCCTTGCGCAGGCCGTTGGGGAAAAAGGGATCCATCCCCTCAGTTAGCTCGCGGCTGAGGGCAAAGTCTTCTTCTCCCCAAATCAGCAGGGTGGGGGCGAGGATCTGCCGCATGGGCTGCAAAAACAGGTTCTGCAAGGTGGGCAGGTTAAACAGCTGGCGGTAGTAGTTGAGGGCAGAAGTGAGAACCTTGGGTTTGGAGAGGGCCTCTTGGTAGAGCTTGAGGTCGTGGCGGGTGAAGGCGCTTTTGCGCACCGAGGTTTCCTGGAAAATGCGGCGCACCCAATCTCCCAAATCCCACTGCAGCACCCACTCTGGCAGCCAAGGCAATTGAAAAAAGAACAGGTACCAACTGCGGCGCAGTTGATCCAAGTTGCTCAAGAACTCCCGCCGGAAGCAGGCCGGATGGGGAGAATTGAGGACGGCCAGCTTGCGAATCTCCTCAGGGAAAAATTGCGCCCAGTGCCAGGCAATGGCTCCCCCCCAATCGTGGGCTACGACCACCGCTCTTCGGGCCCCAAAGTGGCTTAGCAAGCCGCGGATATCCTCGGTAAGGGTATCCAAGTCGTAGCCGTGATCCGGTTTGTCGGAATCGTTGTAGCCGCGCATATCGGGTGCCACCACGCGAAACCGCTGCGCCAACACCGGAATCTGATGCCGCCAGGAGTACCAAAACTCCGGGAAACCGTGCAACAAGATCGCCAGCTCCCCTTCCCCTTGGGTGACATAGTGCAGTTGAATGCCATTGGTAAGGGCATAGCCGTGCTGCCAGGTTCCCATCTTGGCGGCTACCTCAGGAGGAAGACGGGGGATCCCTGCTTCTGCCATGTCGTCTGCTCTCGAGCTAACCCATGATTTGGTATCCACCCATACTAACCTTTGCCGTTGGTCTTCCCTTCGCCGGTGCAGGTTTTTTGAGAGGCATCTCACGAGGAAAGCTTAAAAGAAGTCTGCGGGTGGAAAGGTCGGATGAACACTAACGCAGAAGGCCACAGCCCAACATCTCCTCAAAGTGTTGCTATTTTGGGAGCCGGGGCTTGGGGAAGTACCCTGGCAATGCTGGCTCAGGGGCAAGGGCACCGGGTGCGGGTTTGGAATCGCCGCAAGGGCCTGGATTTGGCAGAAGTGCTCCAGGGATCCCAAATCCTCATCTCAGCCGTCTCTATGGCGGGGGTACGCCCTGTGGTGGAAGCGGTGCGCCAAGTGGGGATCCCGCCGCAGGCAATTTTGGTCTCGGCCACCAAAGGGTTGGATCCACTGCAGCTTCTGACCCCTACCCAAATTTGGGGGGCCACCTTCCCGGAGCAGCCCCTGGTGGTGCTTTCGGGGCCTAATCTTTCGGCGGAGATCCGCCAAGGCTTGCCGGCAGCGGCAGTGGTGGCCAGCCGGGATCCCTGGGCCGCTGTGCAGGTGCAGTATGCCCTTTCCTCGGAGCGGTTCCGCCTCTACACCAGCAGTGACCCGTTGGGGGTGGAGCTGGGTGGCACTCTGAAAAATGTCATTGCCATCGCTGTTGGCGTGTGTGATGGCTTGCAACTGGGGGCCAATGCCCGTGCGGCTCTGGTTACCCGCGGCCTGGCAGAGATGATCCGGGTGGGATCTAAGCTGGGGGCACGGGCAGAAACCTTCAATGGCCTGTCGGGGTTGGGGGATCTGCTGGCCACCTGCCACAGCCGCTTGAGCCGCAACTACCGAGTGGGCTACGGGCTAGGCCAGGGCCAACCCTTGTCGCAGATTTTGGCGGAGATCGAGGGCACCGCCGAAGGGGTTTACACCGCTCCCGTCGTGGTCGAGATCGCTGCCCAGCACGGCATTCAGGTGCCCATCACCCAGGAAGTGCATCTGTTGTTGCAAGGGCAGACCACCCCCACCGCCGCCCTCACCCGCCTGATGGAACGTCAACTGACTTCGGAATAGGCTGCCTTCACTTCTCCCAAAGGAGGAGGGGGGTTTCTGGCATAACCGCAAATCTGCGGATGAGGAAAGTTGTTCCGCACTCTATCAGGATTTTTGCAGAGCAGGGAGATCCCAGAATGAGCGATTTGGCGGAGTTTTTTTTTCCAGAGTTTCCCTATGCTGCAGCTGTAGTTCTTCGACTTGTTCTTGCATCAACTCGGATCTCTCTGGCTCCGGGAAGGCGGACAGTAGGCCCGACAGGTTGGGCCAGGTCTTTGTTTAATTTTTTACAAAGTTATGTCCAAACGCATCCTGGTGATTGAAGACGAACCCTCTATTCGCACCTATCTGCAGAAGGTGTTGCAACGAGCGGGGTACGACACGGTGGCGGCCACCGATGGAGAAGAGGGCTTGCAGATGGTGCGCACCCTGATGCCCGACTTGGTGTTGTGCGATGTGGTGATGCCCAAGCTGAACGGCTATGGGGTGCTGGATGCCCTGAGATGGGATCAGTCTACAGCTCACATCCCCTTCGTCTTTCTCTCCTCGAAAATCTCTCCCGAAGAGATTGAACAGGGGCTATGTTTTGGCTCCGATGCCTATCTGACGAAGCCCGTTGACCAGAAACGCCTGCTAAAAGCCGTTGCTGCCCAATTGTCTTGAGTTGACCAAAAGGCGCGGCAAGCCCCGTCCTTCAGGGCAGGGAAGGATAGCGCCGACCGTAGCCGACGCCCTTTAAAAACGCAGTGCCGGCCATGT
>NZ_JBSSDA010000033.1:0-18764 GCF_054060305.1 Thermostichus sp. OS-CIW-31
CCTGCGCAATCCTACCGCAGTGGAAAGAAGTTTAAGTGTGGACACTGTGGATGGGAAGGGGATGCGGATTTGAATGGTGCGAATGTGATTGCGCTCTTGGGGGCTGCCGTAAACCAGCCTGGAGGTCCGGGCTTGTTTTGTTCTCTGGTAGAGCAGAGCAGGCTCAGGGCTACTGAAAGCCCGCTCCGTACCGCTTAGCGGTCGGAGTCGGGTAGTTTACTAAAGTTGTGCCGATGGAGAGCACTACCAAAGCCGGCACCACCCGCAGCAGGGATCCCCAAGGAATAGCAGCCCGCCAGTTGCCCCACAGCCGTCTCATCTGCAGATGGGCTTGCTGCCCCCGTCGCCAGCTCCAGATACAGGTGAGGACAAATGTAGCGCAATAGACAAAGTCGGCCAGCAGAGGATCGTCAGATGGGAGATGAAACAGCTGGGCCAAGGCGATGGCTCCCAAACCTACCCCCAGGTTGATCACCAAGAAGGCCAACAGCAGGTGGCGCGCCTTAAGGGCTGCAAATCCGGTCGAACTCGGCTCGGCAGGCGGCAGAGGGGGGGATCCAGACACAAAGGCAGAGATCGCGGTTTTCCCATTTTAGGTTTGGCGGGGATCCCCAGAGGTGGGCTGCTGTCAACTCCTCAGGGAGAAGACTGAAGATCCTTATTCCGAAGGTTCGTCCCGCCTTTTCAAACCCAATCGAGCAGGCTGGTGGCTGTCTCCGAGGGTCGCCAGGCTGAGCCAGCAAGTTAAGATGTGTTACGGAATCCGTTGGGGCATCTATGGGCGCAACACCGGTAGTGACAATAGCAGCGAGGCAGGATGGCTTGGGTTCTGGGGCTGTCTCCATCCCTCCGGCAGATCTGGGGGTGGTTCCTGAGCCAAGCTTGCGTTACGACCCAGAGCAGTTGGCCAAGCAATATCGAGGGCGCTGGGATCTGGTGGTGCGGCGCCTGTTTCAGTTGATCACCCCCTTTTTGGGCTTGTTGGCCTGGGTGTTTTGGGATCGCTGGCGGGGAGTAGAACTGAAGAATCGCCCCAAACATGCGGCCCGGCTACGGGAGATCCTCACGGAATTGGGGCCGACGGCCATCAAAATCGGCCAAGCCCTCTCCACCCGTCCCGATCTGGTTTCGCCCCTGTTTCTGGAGGAACTGGCCAAACTGCAGGATGAGCTGCCCCCCTTTGACAATGCCATCGCTTTTGCCCTCATCGAGTCGGAAATCGGCAAACCCGTAGACAAAATCTTTCGAGAAATCAGCCCCGAGCCGATTGCCGCCGCCAGCTTGGGGCAAGTGTACCAAGCCTACTTGCATACCGGAGAGAAAGTCGCCGTCAAGGTGCAGCGGCCCGACTTGATTGGGCGCATCTCTCTCGACATGTATATTGTCCGCAGCCTGGCCGCCTGGGCCAAACGCACTTTCCGCCGCATCCGCAGCGACCTGGTGGGCATCGTCGATGAGTTTGCCGGGCGCCTCTACGAAGAAATGGACTACACGCAGGAGGGCCGCAATGCCGAGCGGTTCCTGGCGCTGTACCGTCACCCCTCCATCTACGCTCCCAAAATTTACTGGGAGTACACCCGCACCAAGGTGCTGACGATGGAGTGGATTGATGGCATCAAGCTGACTCAGGTTGACAAAATCGCTGCTGCGGGGCTGGATGGACGGCACTTGATCGAGATCGGTGTCAATTGCTCCCTCAAGCAGCTTTTGGAAAATGGCTTTTTCCACGCCGATCCCCACCCGGGCAACCTCTTGGCCATGTACGACGGGCGGCTGGCCTATATCGATTTCGGCATGATGAGCACCATCGCGCCCCATCAGCGCTACGGCCTGATCAAGGCGATTGTGCATTTGGTAAACCGAGACTTTGCCGGGCTGGCCCAAGACTACGTGGACTTGGAGTTCCTGGATCCGGATACCGACCTGACTCCCATCATCCCTGCTCTGGAAGCTGTCTTCGCCGAAGCGATGGGCAAATCGGTCTCCGAACTGAATTTCAAGAGCATCACCGATCGGCTCTCGGGGGTGATGTACGACTTTCCCTTTCGAGTTCCCGCCTACTACGCCTTGATCATCCGCTCTTTGCTCACCCTGGAAGGGATTGCCATCGGCCTGGATCCCAACTTTAAGGTGTTGAGCGTGGCCTATCCCTACGTGGCTCAGCGCCTGCTCACCGACCCGGCCCCGGAGCTGCGCGTATCTCTGCGGGAGCTGCTGTTTAACCAGGGGCAATTTCGCTGGAACCGCCTGGAGAACCTGCTGCGCAACGCCGTCAACAGCGAGGATTTTGACCTGCAGGGATCCCTGGAAAAGGCCGTTGATTTTATCTTTTCTGAGCGGGGCGCTTTCCTGCGGGAGCGCCTAGTGGATGTGCTCTTTTCCAGCTCGGGATCCCAGGGTGGCTCAGATGGCTTGGCTCATTTGCAGCGTCTGTGGGAACTCCTCAGCAGCAACCCGAGCTTTCAGCCGCTGCAGCTTCTGCCGATTGTTGCCAAGGTGGTCGCCAAGCCCGAAGCTCAACAACTGGGCCGTCAATTGGCCTCCCGCTGGTTGCAACGCTCGGCAGCTCGCCTCATCCGCGACCTGCTATTGCCGGATACAGAAAAGCCCAGTTCACCCTCTTCCCTCAACGGGCGTGGCGGGATCCCTGGGCCAGCAACCTCTGCTTCTACCGCTCAACTTCCCCTTCCGGCCTAGCTCAGGTGCTCTTGGGGGGCAGTATCGCTGTTGGGGTTAACAGAGGCCAGAGCCAGCGTAATCCACTCGGAAAATTCATCGCGGCGGAAAACCTGGGGGCGGGAGCGGGGGCCAAAACGCAGCAGGCTGGGCATGCCGTGCTCCTTGAGTCGAGACTGTAGCCAGGTGCCCACACCGGTTTTGCCATCGTTGGGCATTTCGGTTTGGAAGTCACTGTACATCAACAACAACTGGCTGCGAGATTGGAGCACCGCATTCTCTTGAATTAGCTTCGGCAAGGAGAGATGGGTGGCTGAGACTGCCCCTTTGCTCCCTTTGGCCGATTCACGACGACGGTCGCGCGGGCGCGGGTTAGTGCTTTCACGGCTCTTGCGGGTTTTGGGTTCACTAGGCATAGAATCTCCTAAACGACAGAGTGCTCCCCAACGGGGGTTAAAGCGGGAACTCGCAGGCCAAAAGCCGAGCCCGCTGTGAAAGTGGCTCGATGGGTACAGTTCTGGAGAATCGCTGAGAAGAGGGACACCTGCTCTTGAGTAAGCGAAGAAGAACTGCGCTGAGCCGGCACGAAAGGCTGGGATCCCTTCGGCGCAACAGCAGTCCACAGCGGGCCGAGCTCCTGCCAATACATCCAAGGCCTGCCCTTGTTTTTCCTGTCGGAGGCCAGTTTGGCTACCACGAATCCGCAGGGCAAGCAAGCCCGGATATTACCCCTATATTGACTTAAAAATGGACAAGTGGACAGTCCCTGGCCGAGAATTTAGCTGCTGCGGCGGGAGCTTCGGAAGGAACTAGGCTTGCCCGCCGGTGGCGAGTATCGCTGAGCTACGGGAGCAGCCTCCTACTACACCTGGAAGCGGTTGTTGGTGGTGTCCAAAAAGGAGTTTCACTGGCTTACTGAGATACTATGCGCATTGCCATTGTCGGGTTGGGGTTGATTGGCGGATCCCTGGCCCTCAAACTGACCGAAAAGGGATATCCCGTCTGGGGGATAAGCCGCAACCCGGCCACCTGCAAACAGGCTCTGGAACGGGGTGCTGTCCAAGGCTGTGGAACCGAGTTGGCCCAGTTGGCTCGCTTTGATCCGCAAATGGTGCTGATCTGTACCCCTCTGGAGCAGGTGTTGACCACGCTAGCCGCCCTGTTGCCTTATTTGTCGGCAGAAACCGTGGTGAGCGATGTCGGCTCGGTTAAGCAGCCCATCGTTGCTCCGGCAACCGAATTGTGGCCCTGGTTTGTGGGGGGGCACCCCATGGCCGGCAAAAGCCTGCAAGGGATCCAAGCGGCAGAAGCTGACTTGTTTCGGGGGCGGCCCTACGTGCTCACTCCCATCGCCGAGACCCAACCTCAGGCTCTCGATGCGGTGAAAGAACTGATTGCTGCTGTTGGCGCAGAAGCTGTCCTCACGGATCCCGCACGCCATGACCGAGCGGTGGCCTGGATCAGCCATTTGCCAGTTATGGTCAGCGCCAGTTTGATCGCAGCGGTTAGCCAAGAAGGGGATCCCGCGATTCTGGAATTGGCCCGCACTTTGGCCAGCAGCGGATTCCGCGATACCAGCCGTGTTGGCGGAGGGATCCCGCAATTGGGTTTGGAAATGGCCCGCCACAACCGACAGGCGCTGCTGACTGCCCTGAGCAGCTACCAAGCTCAGCTGCGACAGATAGAGCAGTTGATCGCTGGCGAAAGGTGGGACGAATTGCTCCGGGTGCTGCAACGAGCTCAACAGGAATGGCAGCAGTTCCCCGTCAACCATCCTCGCGGAATTCCTCACAACCTGCGCGGTGGGAATGGACAGTAGACGTACTCCCCCAAGACTGGGGATCCCAGGGGGGCGGGGGAGTTCATGCTACCTTGAGCTTATGTGGACAGATTGAGCTTATGTTGAGCACGGCTCAGCTTTGGCTTTACCAACTGGAACAATGGGCAACTGAGCTGGTGCAGTTTCAACTGCAGCACCTTTCTCCCGTCAGTCTGCTGGTGGTGGGCTTGGCCGGCTTGCTCACCAGTCTTTCCCCCTGCACGCTGTCTATGCTGCCGGTGACCATCGGCTACATCGGCGGCTACACCCCCGCTTCTGAGGAAACGGCTGGGGAAGGGCGGCTGCAGGTCTGGGCTCAATCCCTGGGTTTTGCGGCTGGGGTGGCTTTTACCCTGACCCTGCTGGGTTTGTCGGCAGCTTTGCTGGGTCGCGTTTACGGACAAACCGGATCCTTCGGGCCTGTTGTGGTGGGGGGAATTGCTATTTTGATGGGGCTGAACTTGTTGGAGGTGATCCCCCTGCGTTTTCCCGATTGGTTTAACCGCCTCGAGATTCCCGGGAAATGGCCCAGGTTAGGTCGGGCAGTGTTGCTGGGGTTAACTTTTGGCCTGGTGGCCTCTCCCTGCAGTACGCCGGTTTTGGTGGCTTTGCTGGCTTGGGTTTCCACCACAGGGCAGCCATGGGTAGGAGGCGGGCTGCTGCTGGCTTACGGGCTGGGATTGGCCTTTCCTCTGCTCCTGGCGGGGGTGTTTACCGGGTTGGTGAAGCAACTGTTGGCCCTGCGGCGCTGGTCGGGCTGGCTCACTTATGCCAGTGGGGTGGTGTTGGTGGGGTTCGGCAGCGTAACGATCCTGTCGGCCTGGGTCTAAGGGATCCCTGCTGCTGCAGGCTAAGATGGGGCTACACCTACAGCACCCTGTTGGGGACTGCACCTTGCCTGGCAAGAGCAGCGGTCTGAATCTTAAGCCGACAAACTTCTCATGGTCATATACTCTCTCCCGCTTGCCCGCTGGGTTTCCTCGCTGCGGCGGTACTTTCGTCATGAGCTGCTGCCGCTGCTGGCGGATCTGCGCCTGGCCATTGGCCTTTTGTTGGCGATTGCGGTCTTGAGCGCCACCGGCACGGTGATCGAGCAAGAGGAAACAGCGGCTTTTTATCAAGCCCACTATCCAGAGCATCCGGCCCTGTTTGGCTTTCTCACCTGGCGGGTGATCCTGAGCTTGGGATTGGATCACGTCTACCGCACCCCTTGGTTTCTGGCCATTTTGATCCTGTTCGGCAGCAGCCTTGCCGCCTGTTCCTTTACGCGCCAGTGGCCAATGCTCAAGGTGGCTCGCCGTTGGAGCTATCTCACCCGTCCGCAGTCTTTTCAGCGCCTGCCCTTTTGGACTTATCTGCCCCAACAATCCTTACAAGGGCTGCCGCAGCAGTTGCGCCGACAGGGCTATCTGGTGTTTCAGGAGGGCCATTACCTCTACGCCCGCAAGGGGTTAATCGGCAGGATCGGCCCCATCTTGGTGCATGTCAGCATGCTGCTGATCTTGCTGGGGGCGATTTGGGGCAGCATTAGCGGCTTCAAGGCCCAAGAACTCATTCCCAGCGGCGGCGTGGCTTCTATTCAACACTTGACCGGAGCGGGAGATCTGGCTCGTGCTCACTTGCCCACCTGGCAAATTCGGGCCAATTGCTTCTGGATTGACTACGCTCCCGATGGCCGTGTCAAGCAGTTTTATTCCGACCTCTCGATCTTGGATCAGGGTCAGGAGGTCAAACGTCAGACCATTTCCGTCAACCATCCTCTCTCCTACCGGGGTGTGACCCTTTACCAAGCCGATTGGAGCATCGACAGCATCCGCATCCGCGTCAACAATAGCCCCTCTTTTCAAATCCCGGTGGTGCCGGTGCGCACCGAGGCAGGCAACAAACTCTGGGGCGCTTTTGTGCCCACCCAGCCGGACATGAGCCAGGGCCTCACGCTGCTGCTGCCGGATCTGCAGGGGACAGCCCTCCTCTACGACACTGAAGGGCAATGGATGGGATCCCTGCGCCAAGGCATGAGCTTGGCCCTCGACGAGGTCGCTCCCCAACGCTTCCCCAACCCCCTCACTCTGTATCTGGATGAGGTGATCGGCGCTACCGGACTGCAAATTAAATCGGATCCAGGGATCCCTGCGGTGTATCTCGGATTTGGGCTGTTGATGGTGGGGGTGGTGATGAGCTACTTCAGCTACAGCCAAATCTGGGCTTTGCAAACGGAGGCGGGGCTCTACTTGGGGGGCAAAACCAACCGGGCCTTGGTCACCTTCGAGCGAGAATTCGACCGCTTGGTGGAGCATGACTCTAGTCAATAATAAGCTCAACTATACTGAAAATAATAATAATGTATAATATGTTCAGTACGGATTACTACCAGTTGATCTTTCTGTTTACTTTCGAGTCTGCCAACATGGTAGCCAAAGCAAAGCAGAAAATTGGTAGTAAGACGACACGGAAACTGCGCTTTGGGTATTCTACTCAAAGCTTTGCGGGATACCGCCATTCTGTTTGGAAACAAACAGAATGCTATCGCTGCATAGTTGAACAGTGATGTTCAGCAGTGTTCAGCGTAAATGTATCAGCAACAAAAGGTCGCCTTCTCTCTTTCCCAGATCCCGGTGGAAGCTGAGATTGGCTAGACGCAGCTTTTTCCGGCGAAACCAGCCTCCTGCCCAATAGGGATCCCATCTATACAACCCAGGGATCCAGTGAGCGGCGCTGTTGGCTCCAGAGGGATCCCATTGGTTGAGACGGGCTTTCTCTGGGTTGACTTTGAGGGGATGTTCTGGGGCTTCCCAACATGAAGATGACCCTGAGGAAAATACAAACTACTGTTTCAGTTTCCACATACTTCTCCACATCTCGAAGGTTTGCTTAGAGATTGAGCTAGAGTGTTTCCAGTGGGTTCCTGTGGTGGGCCGCCTTGTTAGGAGGGCAAGACATGAAAGTTGGAGATCGGGTGCGGGTGCGTACCAGCGTGATTGTCTATCACCACCCGGAACATCGCAATCAACCTTTTGACCTCAAAGGTATGGAAGGGGAACTGAAGGCCGTGCTTCGAGATTGGAATGGCCGCCCGATCAGCGCCAATTTTCCCTTTCAGGTGCAGTTTGGCAACAAGTTCCGTGCCCATCTCCAGGCTGATGAGCTAGAGGTGGTGGAGCATGACTCTAGTCAATAATAAGCTCAACTATACTGAAAATAATGTATAATATGTTCAGTACGGATTACTACCAGTTGATCTTTCTGTTTACTTTCGAGTCTGCCAACATGGTAGCCAAAGCAAAGCAGAAAATTGGTAGTAAGACGACACGGAAACTGCGCTTTGGGTATTCTACTCAAAGCTTTGCGGGATACCGCCATTCTGTTTGGAAACAAACAGAATGCCATCGCTGCATAGTTGAACAGTGATGTTCAGCAGTGTTCAGCGTAAATGTATCAGTCTGCTGAGACGGCTGCCTAGTTAAGGCCCAGCAGCGTGCGGTTGGTTTCCAGAATCGGCCTGATCAACTTGGTTTCTTCGGGGGTGAGGTAATTGGCTATCACTTCTTGTAGGAAGCGATAGGTGGCCTCGCAACTGCGTTGGGTGCGGAAGGCCCGCATTAAGGTCTGGAACCAGTAGAGAAATCGATCTTTGTAGCGTTGCTCATCGTCCAGGAGCATGGCCAAAGCCGAAAGGCGCAGAACCCGCACGGTGTCAGCCTTCCACTTGTTGCTAAAGTCTTCCACCCCTCGCATGAGCAAGTAGGGATCCAGCGCGCGCATTTTCATCTCCACATCCCGGATGATCTGGGCTTCCGCCGCCTGAATCTTGCGATAGGCGCTCAGGCGTAGGTCAAAGGAGGCTAGGTAGGTCTCCATGAACTGCAGCTCCTCATCCCTGAGATAGCGCCCGTCGGCAGCGATGCTCAGTTCGCGCAGTTGAGTCAGCATAGGGATCCCTGGGCAAGCTGGAATGAGAATGGAAAAAACACCACCTATCCTGGCTGACGGCACAGCCTTGGTCTCTCAATCCTATCCCCAAACTCCCGGCCAGAAGAGCGGGATTGCAGGGATCCCCGGCAACCCTCTCAGTCAGGTTAATATTAATTTTAATTAACAGTCTGTTGCTGCAAGAACCCACCCGACCCCAGATTGTTACCCGTAGGTCACCATCTGCGAGTTCGATTCAAAAACACCCTTTGGGAGGAAACACTTCCGTGAGTCAGAAAGGTAAAAACAAGAAATGGAGAAGCGCGGGGTTATATGCGCTACTGGTCATCGTCTTGATCTCTTTAGCCACCACCTTCTTGGGTACCCGCCCGCCTGAGCGTTTGGAGATCAGCTACTCCGACCTGATCAGCCGTGTTGAACGGGGCGAGGTCAGCAAAGTTTTGGTGGAGACGGCCCCGGATGGTCGCCAGGTTGCCATCGCCGAGGCAGAAATCAACAACCGCGCCACCCAAGTGCAGGTGAATCTGCCCCCCCTTACCCCTGAGTTTGAGAACACCCTGGTTGCCAACGGGGTGGAGCTGGCGGTACGCCCTGTTCAAGAGGAGGGGCTACTTGGGCGCATTCTCAGCACCTTCTTCCTGCCGGTTTTGCTCTTGCTGGGGCTCTTTTTCCTGCTGCGGCGGGCTCAAAATGGCCCAGGCAGCCAAGCTCTCAACTTTGGCAAATCCAGGGCGCGGGTGCAAATGGAGCCGAAAACCCAGATTACCTTCAACGATGTGGCCGGCATCGATCAGGCCAAGCTGGAGCTGGCAGAGGTGGTGGATTTCCTGAAAAACTCAGAGCGCTTCACCGCTTTGGGAGCCAAGATTCCCCGCGGGGTGCTGCTGGTGGGCCCGCCCGGCACCGGTAAGACCCTGTTGGCCCGCGCCGTAGCCGGAGAGGCGGGTGTGCCCTTTTTCTCCATTTCCGGCTCCGAGTTTGTGGAGATGTTTGTTGGGGTGGGGGCCTCGCGGGTACGGGACCTGTTCGAGCAAGCCAAGCAAAATGCTCCCTGCATCGTCTTCATCGATGAAATTGATGCAGTCGGTCGCCAGCGGGGAGCTGGCTTGGGGGGTGGCAACGACGAACGGGAGCAGACCCTGAACCAGTTGCTCACGGAGATGGACGGTTTTGAGGGCAACTCCGGCATTATCGTCATCGCCGCCACCAACCGCCCGGATGTGCTGGATGCGGCGCTGCTGCGGCCCGGTCGCTTCGACCGCCAAGTTACGGTGGATCGCCCCGACTTCCAAGGCCGCCTGGAGATCCTCAAGGTGCACGCCCGCGGTAAAACTCTGTCTGCGGATGTGGATTTGGAGAAGTTGGCCCGCCGTACTCCTGGGTTTACCGGTGCCGATTTGGCCAACCTCCTGAACGAAGCAGCCATTCTGGCAGCCCGCCGCAACCTCACCGAGATCTCCATGGACGAGATCAACGACGCGGTGGATCGGGTGTTGGCCGGCCCAGAGAAGAAGGATCGGCTGATGAGCGAGCGGCGCAAGGAATTGGTGGCCTACCACGAGGCGGGCCATGCCCTGGTGGGATCCCTCTTGCCCAACTACGATCCCATCCAAAAAGTGACGATCATCCCCCGGGGACAAGCAGGTGGCCTCACCTGGTTCATGCCCAGCGATGACGACATGGGACTAACCACCCGTGCCCATCTGAAGAACATGATGACCGTTGCCTTGGGTGGGCGCGTGGCCGAAGAAGTGGTCTACGGAGAGTCGGAGATCACCACAGGGGCAGCCAGTGACCTGCAGCAGGTGGCCCGCATCGCCCGCAACATGGTGACCCGCTTTGGCATGAGCGATCGCCTGGGAAATGTAGCCCTAGGTCGCCAGTACACCAACATTTTCCTGGGCCGGGAAATCGCCGCAGAACGGGATTTCTCGGAGGAAACAGCGGCCCTCATTGACGAAGAGGTGCGGCGGCTGGTGAACGAGGCCTACCAACGGGCCACCTACTTGATTCGGGAAAACCGTGCCCTCTTGGATCGGATCGCCCGCCGCCTGGTAGAGGCCGAAACCATCGATGGGGAAGAGCTGCAGGCCATCATCGACAACTCTGAGGTGGTGATGCTGCCCCCCGAAGAGGAGCCAGAGCCGCTGACGCTTCCTATGGCCGTCAACGCCAGCGCCTAGTCTCTTTTCCCCAAGCGCAAACCCGGGATCCCTGCTTTTCCTCTTGAGGAGAGAGGGATCCCAATGTTTTGTATGATTTGCGCTGGGAGAGGGGGAGTCCACCCTAGCCGGCAACAGCCGAACCCAACAAAGTCCGGCTCGCCTCTGCTTCCAGGGGCTGAGGCTCGTAGATTTTCAGCACGTACTCGGCCACCATGCGGTCGGTGTTGAAAACGGGGTTGAGGGTGCGGATGGCCTCCTTCATGCGGGCAATCCAGCGGCGCGGGATCCCTTTCTCATCCCGGTCGTAGAACATGGGGATCACCTCATACTCCAACAAGTCGTAGAGGGAGTTGGCGTCCAAGTCGTCTTGGGCAGCGGGATCCAGACCTTCGATTTCTTGGCCAATAGCCCAGCCATTGCGACCGTTGTAACCTTCCGGCCACCAGCCATCCAGCACCGACAAATTCAATCCCCCGCTGAAGCCCACCTTTTGTCCTGAGGTGCCGGAGGCCTCCAGAGGGCGTCGCGGGTTGTTCAGCCACACATCGACCCCCTGCACCAAATTGCGAGCGACATAGGCATCGTAATTTTCGATGAAGGCGACCCGGTTGGCCACCTCAGGCCGGTTGGACCATTCCACCACCCGCTGAATCAGGCGCTTGCCCCCTTCGTCCCGGGGATGGGCCTTGCCGGCGAAGATAATCTGTACAGGGTACTCTTTGTTGGTGAAGATGCGGGTAATTCGCTCCAGATCTCGCAGGATCAAATCTCCTCGCTTGTAGGTGCTGAAGCGGCGGGCAAACCCAATCGTCAAGACCTTGGGATCCAGCAACTGGTTGACCGCTTGGATGCGCTCATTGCTTTCGCCGCGATTGCGCCGGGCCCGCAACACCCGGTGACGGGTAAAAGACACCAGCCGCTCCCGCAGAGCCTCTTTGCGCCGCCACAGTTCTTCATCTGGGATCTCTTCCACCTTGGCCCACAGTTCCGGGTCTGACACCCGCTCCGGCCAATCGGGGCCCAAGTACTGGTCGTAGAGGTTCCAGAAGAGGGGGGAAACCCAGGTACGGGCGTGAACCCCATTGGTAATGGAGCTGATGGGCACCTCATCCACCGATCGCTCAGGGTAGAGCACATGCCACATTTCGCGAGAAACCCGTCCGTGGAGCTTGCTTACGCCATTGGCTGCCCGCGCGTACCGCAAAGCCAGCACCGTCATGTTAAAGCGCTCCCAGGGATCCCCAGTGCGCCGAGCTCCCAAGGCCAAAAATTGTTCCCGCGTCAGGCCCAGTTGAGGCCAGAAGGAGGCAAAGAACGCATCCATCTCATTGGGGCTAAAGGCATCGTGGCCAGCCGGCACCGGTGTATGGGTAGTAAACACACATTTTTCCCGCACCTTGGCCTCCGCCGTCTCGAAGGGGGTGCCCCGCGCCACTTCCTCCCGCAGCAACTCCAGCGTTAGGAAAGCAGCGTGCCCTTCATTCATGTGATAAACCATGGGATCCAAACCCAACTGGCGCAGCAGGCGCACCCCACCGATACCCAGGATGCACTCTTGGGCAATGCGAGTATCGGTGCTGCCCCCGTAGAGGTGGGCGGTAATCCAGCGATCGATGGGGTCGTTCTCCGGCAGGTCGGTGTCCAGCAGAAAAAGAGGTACCCGGCCCACGTCCGCCCGCCAGGCCCGCGCCTTCACCAACCGCTGCCGCATCGCCACTTCCACCAACAGAGGGCTGCCATCCGGCTGGCGCACCAGAGTCAACGGCAGAGACTCAAACTCAGAGTCTTCGTAAAGCTCCCCCTGCCAGCCATTGTTGTCCAGGCGCTGCTGGAAATAGCCCTGACGGTAGAGCAACCCGATGGCCACCAGGGGCACTCCCAAATCCGAGGCCGACTTGAGGTGATCGGCAGCCAACATACCCAGCCCGCCAGAGTAGGTGGGCAAAGACTCGTGCAAGCCGTATTCGGCACAGAAATAGGCGATGGGACGCTGCCAGTCGTAGGTTTTCATGGTGCGCTTGGCCCAGGTATCCTCAGCCGTCATGTACTGCCGATAGGACTGCACCATCCGGTTCAACGTGTTGAGGTAGTTCACATCGGTGGCCAAGGCTGCCAACCGCAAGTAGGAAACCTCCTCCAGCATGCGCACCGGGTTGTGGGAGGTTTTTTCCCACAGGGCGGGATCCATTTCCCGGAAAATGGTGAGGTGATCCGGGTTCCAAGTCCACCAATAGTTACGGGCGATCTCGCACAGGGGCGTGAGCGCTTCCGGCAGCACCGGACAACGTTCGGGAAAAGCAGGAGCTAAGGTGGCAATGGACATAGGACAGATACCTGGGGTTAAAGTTATGGGCTCGAAAAAGAAGAGGTAGAGGTCGATGCTGGTAAACGTATCTCAATTATTATTGAGCCGATCCTGAGGATCCCGAGAGGGGAATTCAAGATCTCTACAAAATCTTCACAAAATCTTCAGGGATGTAACCCAAATTTGCCCAGGCTTCTCTCGATCTTGTCATAGCAGCGCGGAGCCTTCAAAAGCAGCGCTCACAGGCAGCCCAGCTTTCGATTCCGGCAGAAGCTGCCCGTCTATCTTCAGAGATGGTGCAACGTTAGAGTTAACTCAAAGTTAACAAAATCTACAGAACCCCAACGAACCCTTGGGGAACCCCTCCGGTTCAATTAAAATGCTGCTTCTCATAAGCTCTTAAAAACTGCAGCTACTTTTGCTACCAATCGGTTATTTTGTTGGCTTCTCCCTGAAGTTGAGCCTTAGCGTCCTTCCACCACTGCCAAGCTGGTGTTGCGGTAGTAGTGGCTGAGGATCTGTTGGTAAGAGTAGTTTTGGCTGGCCAGGGCGGCAGCTCCCCAC
Source organism: Thermostichus sp. OS-CIW-31 (assembly GCF_054060305.1). Lineage (NCBI taxonomy): Bacteria > Bacillati > Cyanobacteriota > Cyanophyceae > Thermostichales > Thermostichaceae > Thermostichus > Thermostichus sp. OS-CIW-31. Next base: position 13,460 of record NZ_JBSSDA010000033.1, read on the forward strand.
TGGCTCATGCCCACCCCGTGCCCGTAGCCCCGCCCATGAATCTCAAAGAAAGCTGGGAATGTCCCTGCCACAGGAGCCAAGCTGGCTGTAGTGGCGGCCTCTCCGCGTGGACTAATGGCAATCTTTGTGCTGCGCAACCCTAGAGCCCGACGAAAATCGCCAGCACTGAGATCTTTGATTCCCTGGGATCCCGTCAGGCGCACCGTGATCGCCCGTCCCCACGGGGAGCTGCGCAGTACCTCCACAGAACGAATAGCCCCGATCCCGGCAGCCAACTGCTGAATCTGCTGGGCAGGAACGGTGGCCGTCCAGCTAAACACGGGTGAGTGGTGATCGAAATCCGGCACCCCCTGCAAGTAGGGCCGCGATTCTAACCAGACGTTGCCTGCATCATCCGTATGTCCCCCCGCAGAGGAGTGGAAAACCGCATTGATCAACTGCCCCTGGTAGATGAGAACCTGCCCGGCGGTCTCACGGGCAGCCGCTTGGGTACGGCTGGATTCGGCAGCCACTCCCTTGTAAACCTGCCAATCAATCCCGTTTCCTAAGTCAAAAGGCTGCTGGGAACGGCGACTGCGGTGGTAGAGGGCATAGGTGCGGGAGGCCACGGCTTGGGCTTTAAGAGCCTCCATGGGAAAACGGTGTCCCATCTCGCTGCCCACTACGCTGGAAACGTAGTCCTCCAAGCCAACTTGGTTGATGGCAATCACCCCACGCTCGCCAGGGATCAGCTCCACCCAGCCACGGTACCAATTCTGGTCGATAAACACTAACCCATCGGAGGTGGTGGGCTGTAGGTAAAGACGTTCTCCCTGTTGGCCGGCCAAACTGACTGCTGAACCCGAACGGCTGGCCTGCAGCGGTTGCATGGCCTGCACCTCTGCCAGCGGCTGTCCCTGGGCATTCAATAGGCGGGCTCCGGTAGAGCTGCCGACGGTGACCTGGGGCTTGTTGACGGCAATACCTACCCGCAGCAGCACCCGTGCCTGCACCGGAAAGGTCAAGCACAGCCAAGCCCAAACCAGAAGGGCAATACTCCTAAGCCAAGCTGATGGGAGAGGAGAAAAGGAGAGGGCAATAGTCACACACCAATCCTCTGTGAAAGACTACCCGCCGCTGGGCATAGCCAGCGAGGGATCCCAGACAAGTCGGGTTTTGAGAATCCAGGCATAGGGCCGACGCACCCTCAACAACCCAAGCGGCCACCGTTGGGCTCAAGAGATCCCGCACTCGGAAAGCCTTTTTTGAGGCTGGTGCGGGATCCCGGGCAAGGGCCAGCCGAACCCGTTATGACAGTATCAAAAACATCCTGCAGATGCACGACTTCAACCCAGAATTTTCCGCCCCCAGTCCCTCGGTCAGGATTCAGCCGGCTCAGAGGGGATCCCGCGCCGGCGGCAAAACCACTGCTGCAATAGGCGGCGACACTCGGCCTCGCAGACTCCGCCGATGACCTCCGGGCAATGGAAGCTGGCGGCAGAAGCTGGCAAATTGAGTACACTGCGCAAAGCCCCGGCCTTGGGATCATCGGCGCCGTAGATTACCTGGGCCAGCCGCGATTGGCTGATGGCCCCGGCACACATGGGGCAAGGCTCAAGCGTGACGTACAGCCGACAGCCCCGCAGTTGCCAATCGCCCAAGCGCTGCCCTGCCTGCCGTAGGGCCAGAATCTCCGCATGGGCCGTGGGATCCCGATCCCGTTCCCGCCGGTTACTGCTCAGGGCCAACAGCTCTTCCCCTGGCCCGACCACCAGAGCTGCCACCGGAACCTCTCCGGCTTCTCCCGCTTGCTCAGCTTCTCGCAAGGCCAACTGCATCCAGGCGCGGTGGCGCTGCCACGGATCCCGCCCTTGTGGCTCGGAGGAATGGAGCTCGCTCGGATCCCCGATCATTTTGGGTGTTTCGAGCACTGCCTTTGCCCGCAAGATTTGCTAGGGTAAGCACACATACCCCGAACATCCAAAAGTAAAGAGTAGGAATAGATAGAATAGACCAGGAGTGAACTGGTTCTTGATGGCGTAAGTCGGGGGAGCGGGTTCACGCCTTTTGAGTCTTGGCGATACGGCTTAGCTTTGGGAGGGAGCATGGCGCGGATTCTACGGCATACACTTTTGGCGATGGCTCTGTTTGGTGGAGGCGTCGCAGGTGGGGTCTGGCTATCGTCTCGAGCGGGGCAGGAGTGGTTACAGCAAACTCCCCTGATCACTTGGACGCGACGGGCCAGTGAGGGAGTAGGATCCCTTTTGCCCTGGTCTGAGCCCCGCCCTGAGGCTGCGAATTCTGCCCCTCCCGCCGATGCTGTCCGGCCTTCCAATTTTATTGCTGCAGTCGCCCAAAAGGTCGGCCCAGCGGTGGTGCGCATCGATGCCACCCGCACTGTGTCGAGGGGGGTCAACCCAGAACTGTTCAACCAGCCCCTGTTTCGCCGCTTCTTTGGAAATCAGATACCGCAGTTGCCGCAGGAGTTTCAGCAGGAGGGCACCGGATCGGGCTTTATCATCGACGCCAGTGGCCTGATCCTCACCAACGCCCATGTGGTGGAAGGCAGCGAGCGGGTCAGGGTTCACCTGCTGGATGGGCGCACCTTTGAAGGGGAGGTGAAGGGCTCAGACCCGGTTACCGATATCGCGGTGATCAGGATTGAGGGGGAGAATCTGCCCACGGTTACTTTGGGCAACTCTGACTTGGTGCGACCGGGGGATTGGGCCATCGCCATTGGCAACCCGCTGGGCCTGGACAATACCGTAACTGCTGGGATCATCAGCGCCGTCGGGCGCTCCTCCGGGCAAATTGGGGCTGTCAACAAGCGGGTGACTTTCCTGCAAACGGATGCGGCCATTAACCCCGGCAACTCGGGTGGCCCACTGCTGGATGCGGAAGGCCGCGTGATTGGGGTGAATACGGCCATCTTCCAGCGAGCTCAGAGCGTCGGCTTTTCCATCCCCATCAACCGCGCCATGGAAATTGCCGAGCAATTGATCCGGAATGGTCGGGTAGAGCACGCTTTCTTGGGCATTCGCATGATCACCCTCAACCCTGACATTGTGGCGCGCCTCAACCGCGACCCCGCTCGTCCCACCACGCTGACAGTGGAAGAAGGGGTCTTGATCGGGCAGGTGATTTCGGGATCCCCGGCTGAGGAGATTGGCTTGCGGGAGGGGGATGTGATCACTGAAATCAATGGGCAGGCCATCCGCGATGCCGAGCAGGTGCAGCAGTTGGTGGAAGCCGCTGGGGTGGGCAATACACTGACGCTGCGGGTCATCCGCGATGGACAGGCGCGCACCTTCCAGGTGAAAACTGGAGTGCTGCCCTCGGACTTCTAGGGGGTTCCATAGGCCAGCAACTCTCTGATCCCTGTGACAGAATGGCAGTAGGGGCAGGGATCCAGATATGGCTTGGGCAGGTGGTGAACAATTGCAAGGGGGACGCTACCGCATCGAGGCCGTTTTGGGGGAGGGGGGCTTCGGCATTACCTACCGGGCCTGGGATAGCGTTCGTGCCGACCAGGTGGTTATCAAAGTTTTGAACGACAGCCTTCGTGAGGATCCCGACTATCCCCGCTTCCAGCAGAACTTCATGAACGAGGCGCTGCAACTGGCCCGCTGCCACCATCCCCATGTGGTGAAGGTGGAAGAAGTGATCTGGGAGCAGGAGCGCTGGTGTATTGTGATGGAGTACATCCGCGGCCAGACTCTGCACCAGCTTCTGCGGCAAAAAGGGCCGTTGCCCCTGCCGGAAGCCCTGTGCCTGACGCGGGAGGTGGGATCTGCCCTGATGGCCTTGCACGAACAGGGGATCCTGCATCGGGATGTGAAGCCATCCAACATCATGGTGCGGGAGGGATCCGGGCAGGCAGTTTTGATCGACTTTGGCCTAGCTCGCGGCTACACCCAAGGTCTGATCCAACGCCACACCTCCTACGGCACCGATGGCTATGCTCCTCTAGAGCAATACGACAGCTTGCGCCGCCGCGGCGCCTTCACCGATGTCTACGCCTTGGCAGCAACCCTCTACACGGCGCTGACGGGGATGGTGCCTATGTGTGCGCCAGTGCGGGCCACAGGCCGCCAGTTGGATACCCCTCGCAGCCTTAACCCCAACATTCCCGAGGTTGTGGAGGCTGCCATTCTCAAAGGGATGGCTCTCCACCCAGAAGAGCGCCCGCAAACCATGGCCGAGTGGCTGGCACTGTTACCGGCAGAAGCCTCTCAACAAGGGAGGAAGCCGGTTGCTTTTGAGCCGGCCATCCGCACCCAAGAGCTGAGGGAGCTGGAGCAGATCTTGGCCCAGCCTCCACAACCCCAAGACGAGCTGGAACAGCTCCTGTCCCGGCACTCGGCGGAAGAGCTAGAGCAACTGGTGGCACCTCCCACCCCTGCCACTGCCAAAAAAGCTGGAAGAGAAGAGGGATCCGGATCCCTGATTTTTCCTGAGGTCTGTCCAGAGGAGAGAGGGAAGGGGGGATCCCAGCCCGGAACTCTCTCTTGGCCAGAGTGGGTGGGGGAAGCAGCCCCTGCCTTGCAAGGTCTGTGGGATCGGCTGCGAGCGGGGCAGTGGGGGGAGGCGGATCGCTGGACGACAGCCCTGATGCTGAAGCTTGCTGGGCGCTCGCAAGTGGGCTTTTTTGATCCCAAGGATGTTCAGGCCTTCCCCTGCCCCATGCTGCGGCTGATTGACCAACTGTGGGTGCGGGCCAGCCATGGGCGCTTTGGCTTTACCGTCCAGAAGCAGCTTTGGCAGGAGTGTGACCTGGAGGGAAGAGGAGGGATCCGTTCGGGCTCCTTCTTAGCCTTGCCCCGCGAAGACTGCATGGGGGAAAGAGTCGGCTGGCAGGTGCAGGGCCGCTGGCTGGGGTATGGGGAGCTCACAACCCGTCTGGCAGCGCCCAAGGGTCATCTGCCAGTGGGCTTTTTTTGGGGCTACTCAGGTGGCCTACGTGCGGCGCTGCTGATGCTGGATCGGGCGGTATTGAAAAAGTTCAAAGCCTGCCTGTAAAAAACTCCCCCCTCCCAAAGGGAGAGAGGCTGGGGAGTGAGGGGATAGAAAGCCCTAGTAGCGGTGCACCAGCTTGTTGATGGGCTTGAAGATGTCTGCCTCAAACTTTTTGCCCTTGAGCATGCGGTTCCAATAGAGCCAGGGTAATAGATGCACCTTGGCTAGGTACATGGAGTAGCGCTCCCGCGTTGGGTCCAGGGGGAAGGAGGGAGCTAGGTCGTGTTGATCTTATGTTAGGATAGAGAGAATAATTTATAGAGGAAAGAGGATGAAGTTGGTTTTTTTAGATGAAAACAAATGGCAGAAG
>NZ_JBSSDA010000034.1:0-15267 GCF_054060305.1 Thermostichus sp. OS-CIW-31
CAGGACTTGGGTCATGGTTCTATCATAACTTCCGCATTCCTCCCGACACTGACCCTACGGGTACAGTGCGGGGCTCCTGCGATTTCTAGCTGACGCTGCGAAACTTCGGGTCTTTGCTCTCTCGAAAGGCCAGCCCTGCCTCTTGAATGGCGTTCCGCTTGAGGTGGCAGGGATCCTCTTTCACCCACTGCGGCAGGTCAGTGCAGGATGATGTCCCCCAGCTTTCTGGCTGTTTTTGGAGCCCCCTGCTATCGCGAACGGCACAGCCGGTCTTTGTGGGCAACCACAAACGTATGCAAGCAGACACCAAAGTAATGGCCGGATTAGAGTCAGGCTCCTCTAGCGGGCCAGGTACCGTTCCAAGCGTCCCTGGAAAAATGACAAGATTAACGTCAGCAGCCAGTACCACAGCGCTGCCACCACCAAAGCCTCAAAAAAATGTTGGCGCGGCAAACCCGCCTGTCGAGCCCGGCCCATCAACTCCTGCAAAGCAATGGCGCTGGCCAGGGCAGTGTCTTTCTGCATGGCGATGAATTGGTTGCCAATGTCCGGTAAGACAATTCGGAAAGCTTGCGGCAAAATGATGCACCACAGGGTTTGCCAGGGCTTAAGCCCCAGGGCATAGGCGGCTTCCCGCTGCCCGACGGGAATGGCTTGGATCCCGGCCCGGAAGATCTCGCTCATGTAGGCGCCATAGTTCAGGCTCAAGGCCAGCACTGCCGAAGTGAACGAGCCGAACACCAGACCCAGTTGCGGCAAAGCCTGGTAGATGAACAAAAACTGCAGAAATAGAGGTGTGCCTCGCATCAACGAGACATAGAGAGCGGAGAGGCTGCTCAGAGGGGCAATCTGGGAGAGGCCCGCCAGCGCCGACAAAAAGGCCAACGTGGTAGCGCAGAGGATGGAGACCAAGGACAGTTGAAAAGTAGTGCCCACCCCTTGCGAGATAAACCACCACCACTCGCGCACAAAGTTGCCGTTGAGACGCAAGGTACGGATGGGGATCCCGGCCAACTCCAACTGTACCCCGCTGAAGGTGAACAGCAACAACAGCAGCCACAAAACCAACCACAACCCCTGGGCCACCGGGAACGGGATCCCTTTTCGAATCCGGGGCGGTGGGTAAATGGGCTGCTCCAGTGGGATAGAGTCTTTGCTCACTCAGCTTTTTTCGTCAGATCAATGCCGTAATACCGCTTCGAGAGGGCTGTTAGCGTGCCGTCCGCATGCATGGATTCTAAGATTTCGTTAATTTTGGCTTGTAAGCTCTCGGAAGGGGCAGGGCTGGAGCGATCCAAGGCCACAGCCAAGGCTTCATAGTAGACCGGATCCCCCAGAGTTTTCAGGGGCAGTCCTTCCCGAATGGCGTTTTCAGCCGTCGGCAAAGCTGTCAAGACTGCATCCAGGCGGGTGCCATCCCCCAGTGCCAAATCCTGCAGAGCCAGGCTATCGGTGTCGTAGATGCGAATGTCCACCCGCGGGGCCGGAACTTGGATGGTCTCTCCTTCCAGAGTGAGGTTGCCCTCCAGGTAAGCTTGGTAGGTGGTGGCGGTGCCCACCCCAACTCGCTTTCCTTCCAAAGCGGCGATATCGGTCAGGGTCGAGGCTTGGTGGACCACGAAGCTGGCGGGGGTGTAGTAGTAGGGAATGGTAAACAGCAGAGCTTTCTGGCGTTCGGCAGTTACGGTCATGGAGCCGACATTGACATCCCAGCGGCCATTCCAAGATCCGGCGGTGATGACATCAAAGTTGATATCCAAAAACTCAGCCTTTACCCCCAAGCGCTTGGCGATCTCGCGCGCCACATCCACGTCAAATCCTTCCCAACTGCCGTCGGGATTGAGGTAGCTCTGAGGCCGGTAATTGGAGTCGGTGGAAATCCGGAGCACCCCCCGCTCTTGAACTTGAGCCAACAAATCGCTACCTTGGGCCAGCAGGGATCCCTGGTGTGCACTTAAAGCCCAGCATCCGGCCAGGGTCAAGCAAAGGGCTTGTAGGGATCGGCGTCGAGAAACAGACATCGGCAAAACCTCAGATGAAGGTGAAGCGCAAACCTACTGGAATCCAAAGGCTGTCACAATTCTCGCCGCAAGGCAGTATCACCTGACACTGACGCTTTGGGCGGCCATTCCAGGCAGAGGCGGGCAGGTTGCAATTCTCCAAAAAGGCTCTAAAAAAAGCAAACCTTCTCCAACCATCTCAGGATTGAGCCCAAGAATCCCGATGGCAAGAATCCCGATAGAATGTCTCCGCTGAGACTCACGACCAAGATTTGTGATGGGTCAGCCGTGCCCGTCTGTGAGCAGCGGAAAATTGACATTGACAATGCTCATGAAGTCAAAATAGTGCTCGGTCTGGTTAGCCGAATGTGTAGCAAGAAACATTTGGCTCGACCCAAGGGATCCCCCCTAGCAATTGGGCGGAGAGGATGTCAATATCTTGAAGGAGGGTAGGGTTGAGAGGGAATATACAGGCGGTAATCTTGGCGGGTGGAAAAGGAACTCGCTTACGGCCTTTTACCTTTTTGCAGCCTAAGCCTTTGTTGCCCCTTTTGGATGTGCCCTTTTTGGAGTGGCTGATCGGGCGCTGCCGCCGAGCCGGCCTGACAGATATTTTGCTCAGCGTGGGTTATCTGGGCCAACAAATTGAGGCTGCTCTGGGAGATGGCTCTGCTTTGGGGGTGAAGCTCCGCTACATTCCTGAAGAGACGCCTTTGGATACGGCGGGAGCCTTGGTGCTGGCTCAGCCCTATTTCACCGGGGATCCCTTGGTGGTTTTCAATGCAGACATCCTCACGGATCTGGATTTGCAGGCGTTGATGCAATGTCATGTGCAGAGCAAGGCCATTGCCACCCTCACCCTCGCCCGCGTGGAAGATATCACCGCCTATGGCCTGGTGGAAGTTGGGGAAGGGGGCCAGATCCAATCTTTTCGGGAAAAACCCACCCCTGCAGAAGCCCTCACCCTCACCACCGACACGATCAACGCCGGCACCTATGTCTTGGATCCGGCCATTTTTAAAGACTACCCCAGTGGGGATCCCCTCAGCTTTGAGCGGCGTGTCTTCCCCGATCTGCTCAGGCAAGGGCACCGGCTGCAAGCTTATCTCCACGCAGGCTACTGGCGGGATCTGGGCACGCCGGCCAGCTACTACCACGGCCAACTGGACATTCTCCTGGGTCGAATGACGGATTTTCCCCTGGAAAATGTGCAGCAACAGGCGCCGGGGATATGGGTGCACAAAACGGCTGAGATCCATCCCAGCGCTCAACTGCACGCCCCCTGCTACATTGGCGCCCACACCCGGCTGGGATCCCAAGCTCAGATTCCAGCAGGCACCATCCTCGGCAGCCACAGCTGGGTAAATGGATCCCTGCAGCCGGGAGCCTACGGGCCGAGAGTCCTGGTAGTGTAGGTTAAGTGCAAGTTAAGTCCACAACCATCCACGACAAAGCCATCAACAGATGGAGTTACCACAAACCGGGGAACGCTGGGATCCCTACCTTGCTGCCGTAGCTGCTCGCTTCAATCGGGAGCTGGAAATTCAACTGGGTCGGCCAGGTTGGCAACTTCCCCCAGACCTGGAGCAACTGCCTTTTTGGCAAGCCCAGCAGCGGGATCACCTGCAAGAGCGCCTCGGGATCCCCTTTTGGCAACTGCGTGCCCCCAAAAAACGGGAAGCCTGTTTGGATTTGGGCTGTGGGGTAAGCTTCCTGACCTATCCCTGGAACGATTGGCAAGCCTACTTTTACGGCCATGAGCTGAGCGGTGAGATTGTGCGCTTTATTCGCTCGCGGGCACCCCAGCTTAACTCCAAGCTGTTCAAGTCAATGCAACAGGGATCCGCCCACCATTTGGAAAACTACGAGTCGGAGCAATTTGATCTGGCCATTGCCACCGGATTTTTGTACTACTACCCGATTGAGTACTTCGACGCGGTTTGGGCAGAGTTGATGCGAGTGTTGCGACCGGCTGCACCTGTGATTATTGAAGTGGTCAATCCCGACTCGGTGTGGGCGGAACAATGGGGCCTCATCGAGCTATTCAAAGGCACCGAACCGATTTTCACCCCCCTAACGGAGTGGGAGCGGCGCATCGCAGCCTTGGGGGGCAAAATTCAGAAACAGGCCAGTGGCGAACTGTTCACCACCTATTGGATTCAGCGCAGACCGTGATCTGCTCACAACCGGGAAAGTATCGGAGCATTCGGAGTAGTGGGGTAACCTTTAAGGCTGGGTACTAAGATTAAAAATAAGATAAAGATTAAGATTAAGAAGTGTGATCCCGGACAAGGGATCCACCGCCATCCATGCAAGCCTCCTCTCCCACCTTCCTCTTGGTTGATGGCTACAACATCATCGGAGCTTGGCCCACCCTGAGCCAGTTAGCGCGTCGCTCCCTGATGGAATTGGCCCGTCTGCGCTTGGTGGAATCTTTGGCCAACTATGTGGCCTTCCGGGGCTACCAGGCGACCGTGGTGTACGATGCCTACGCCCAACCCACTCCAGCCCGGCAAGAGCGCTCCCCTTCGGGTATCGAGATCCTGTATACCTCCTATGGCGAGACCGCCGACAGTTGTATTGAACGGCTGTGTGCTCAGTTGCAGAGGGATGGGTGTCGGGTACGGGTGGCTACCTCCGATCGTGTCCAGCAGTTGGTGATTGGCGGCTACAACGCCGAATGGGTCTCGGCAGAACAACTGTGGGATGAAGTGCAGCAGGCCCAGCAGCAGATCCGGCGCGTCCAACCAAAACGGCTGTCGAGCAAGCGGGGCATTGATGCCTACTTGGATGCAGATACCCTCTCGCGCCTAAACCGCTGGCGGCTGTCCGGCCAAGATCCCATGCGCTAAATGCCATCGTAGGGAACGGTGGGAGCTCCATACCAAAGATGCTCCTCATCTGGCGAGGCAGTAGGCAACTGCTCCTGTGAAGGATCCGCTACCTCTGCTGGAGCCAGCTCCTGCTCATCTACCAACACCAGCACCCGCACAACTCGATCTTTGGGCAATTGCTCCTGCGCCCGCATGGGCAAAATCAGTTGACCTTGGCTGTCGGTACGAGCCCAGAACTCATGCGCTTTCATGCTGTTTCCCAAAATCATGAGCCAATGAAGGGATCCCCAGGCCGGATCTTAGTGAGGATGATGAATGACCCCAGAAAGCTCCATCTGTTCTTCGTATTCAGATGAGTCGGAGAGGCTGGCCCAGCTTTATAGTTATTTTGATTCAAACTAGGACACTCTAGGACACTGCGTCAGGGTTGTGGAGCAATAGCGTTGCGGAGCAATAATGCGCGGGGCTAGAGGGCTTGTCTCAGCAGCCCAGGCATCTCACCTAACCTGAAACGGCCATAAGCTCCCACAGCATCTCGGATAAGCTTGCTTCAACAAATCTCAAAAGCCGCTGGCAGGTAGTCAACCAAAGCATAGCTCACCCCTTCCCCAGAGGCCCGACGTTCTATCAGCGCAACATCAAAACGGCAGGACAACTCGGAGAGGTGGGGATGCTGGCTCAAGAAGGCTTGGGCAGCCCGGATCAAGCGTCGCTGCTTGGGGATCCCAACCGCCAAAAGCCCGCCTCGATCCCAGCTACCGGGGCTACGGGTTTTCACCTCTACGAAAATCAGCACATCAGCTTTGTGGGCAACCAGATCCAGCTCGCCCCAAGGGCAGCGCCACCGCTGGGCCAGGATCTGCCAGCCCTGCTGACAGAGATATTGCCGCACCCAGCCCTCGCCGACGTTGCCTGTATTCTGGAGGGAAGCCCTTCTGGGCAAGGGATCCATAAAAAAATCACCAGCGCCCGGCTCTAATGAGCAGAGCCATTGCCGTGATACTTGTCGGTGTCGTAAAAGCCGTTGCGGGTGCCGAAGTAGAAACTTGCCAGAGAGAGGACAAGAGCAACCCCCACCAAGACTAACTTTGCATCCACGTGGTTTTCCCCTGATTTTCTCCTCAACCGTGATCATAATAGCCTGCCGCTCCTTCACAATCCTCTGGTAAGCGATGCGCGGCACTGATATCGGCCAAGGCACAGCAAGTCTTGGGGGATCCCATTGGAGAGCTTTTCTTGAATGCTTGAATGAATGACTCCCACTGGGAGCTCAGCATGCTACCATTCAGACGGAAAGGGAGTAGTCAGGCGGCTTACCGCCCTCTGCATCGACATACTGGCTAAAAACAGCCCGGTGCAAGAGACAAAGCAAGCCCGGCAGGCTGCTTTGGTGACGAGACTTTCACTGAGTTCACGCAGAGGTGAGCTTGGTGAGTCCGTCTGACTTTCCCAGCCTTCACCTCTAGGTGTGAACCCATTCCACACACAAGAGAGGTTGGAGGCTAAACGATGTGGGCTGGTTTTGCGTCAAGTTTGCTGTTGGTTACGGTAGCGGAGTTTGGGGATAAAACCTTTTTTACCCCCCTGATTCTGGCTATGCGACACCCGCGCCGCTGGGTTTTCTTGGGAACATGGCTGGCTTTGGCCGTGATGACCTTGCTGGCGGTGGTGGCCGGGAAGGTGCTTTTCAAGCTGCTGCCACCCCTGGGCGTGCGAGTGTTGTCGGCTGGGGTTTTCGCGGCTTTTGGGCTGAGAATGCTCTGGCAAGCTTACAAGATGACTCCCCAGCAGGAAAAAGAAGAAGAGGAAGAAGCCCTCAGGCTGGTGGAGCAGGCAGAAGAAAAAGGGGCGGGCCGCGGTGGGGCTTGGGCCATTGTGTGGGAAGCCTTTAGCTTGACGGCCTTGGCCGAGTTCGGGGATAAAACCCAGATTGCCACCGTCTCCTTGGCGGCCACCCACCCGGGATTGAGTGTATGGGCAGGGGCTACCCTTGGCCATGGACTGATGGTGGGGCTGGCGGTGGTGGGAGGTCGTTTTTTAGCAGCTCACATCTCTGAACGCGCCGTGCATTGGGTGGGGGGCGGCTTATTTCTGGTGTTTGCGTTGCTGACCGGTTGGGAGTTGGCAGGATGAGGGATCAGCCAAATTCCTGTTCGATGATCCGCCATCGGGCAGTGATCACACCTGGCTCTAGGCTGAGGCGGCTGACGACAAGTTCTAGGGCTTGGTCGTCGCGGGTTTGGGTGACCAGCTCTGCTTCGACTCTGACCAGATCGGGCTTGTCCTCCAGGTCTTCGCTGTAGAGGGCGCGCAGTTTGAGATGGGTGGGAGCTATGCCTTGCAAGAGCAAGGCGCGGATGTGGGCCTCTGCTTGGCTTTTGCAGACAAATGAACACTCATAGACCAGTTCCAGTTCTGTGCCTTTCAAAGGCTGCTGGTTGATGCGGTAGCCCAGTGGACGCAGCACAACGTTGGAGATCAACACAGCTGCGGCCCCAATGGCAGCTTGGGGAATGTACCCCGATCCGGCAAAGGCTCCCACCGCGGCTGCACACCAGATGGTGGCGGCAGTGTTCAGGCCACGGACGCTGGCTCCTTCCTTAAGAATCACGCCCCCGGCCAAAAAGCCAATCCCCGATACCACTTGGGCCGCAATACGGGTCGGGCTGCTTTCATCAGGGGTGAGAACCGAGAGCATGACAAACAAAGCTGCACCCGTGGCCACCAGGGTATTGGTGCGCAAGCCGGCCATGCGCTGCCGCCACTGTCGCTCCAGGCCAATGAGGGATCCCAGGACAAAGGCAACGGCCAAACGCAAGGTGAAGTCAATCCAGGTCATGCTCCGGTTCTCGTGGTTTAGCCATCCTCATCTGGGATCCCAAGGGCAGTGGCTTCCTGTTGCAAGGTTTGCCAGAGGGCTTCCAGTTGAGCAAAGGCGGATTCTGGGGCCAGCTTACCACCTGTTTCTAAAGCACAGGTTATGCCCACCCGATAGGCGTACTGCTGCAGCCGTGACCGAAATTGAGCAGCAGCCAAGGGAGATAGAACTTTCAAGGTCATGGCACACCTCCTAAATGTTTGCTGTAACCCTTCGTTGGTCAAAGGACACCTCGTAAAAGTGCTCTGCGCCGCCGTCGCGATGGCCTTGTGGCGAGACTCTGAAAGGCTGATTTCTCAAGAAGGGCTGGATTATTCGTTCCTGGAACGCGCTTTGCCGGTGAGGTGCCCCCTGGATCCAGCGCCGGCGCAGCCCTAGAACTCCACTTCAACCCCGACTAGCCAAGCCACCAGGGTGAAATACACCCAGAGGCCGGTGAAGTCTTTAATGGTGGTGATAAAAGGATCCGCTCCCGGAGCGTGGTCAAAGCCCAGCTTTAACATCACCCAGGGCAAAATGGCGCCCAAGATAGCCCCCAAAGTGAGGACAATGGCCAGAGCCAAGCCCACCGCTAGACCCAATTGTGGGATCCCATTCGGTGCCCCCTGCCAGAAGTAGGCAATCACCCCAGCCGCAACTCCTAGGATCCCGCCAATAATGGCGCCGATGCTGGCTTCCCGCAGCAAATAGGGGAGAAACTGCCGCACGTTGATGTGGCCCCAAGCCAAGCCACGGGCAAAGATGGTCGTAGATTGGGTGCCGACATTACCGCCCATATCCATGACCAAGGGGATGAAAATAGCCGCTGCCGTCACCGCCTCCAACACTTCCTCAAAGGTTTGGATCACTCCCCCCACCACCATGCCGCCAATCAAGGTGATGATTAAAAACGTGATGCGCAGGCGGACGGCATACCAACGGGAGCCTTTAACCAGGCGCTCGCTCCAAACCTTGTCTCGGCTGAGCAAGTTGCCCACCCCTGCTTGGGCCAGAGCGGCGTCGGTGGCTTCTTCTTCCACCAAGTTGATGACATCTTCAAAGGTGATATCTCCCACCAAGCGCCCTTCCGTATCCACCACCGGAATGGCCGGCAAGCCGGAATCTTTGAGCAAACGGGCTGCCTGGAGATCCCGGTCGGTAACCCGAGCAAAAATATCCGATCCCTCAATCAGCTCCCGAATGGGCAAATCCGGATCTGCTTTCACGAGGCGCACGGTGCGAACCAAACCTTTGTAGAACCGCTGATCGTCCACCACAAAAATCACATCCAGCTCATCGTCTCCCAGTTGAGAGTCCCGCACGCTGGCCAGAGCAGCCCCGACGGTGATGGTATCCCGTACCGACAAGTAGCGCAGGTTCATCAGCCGACCGGCACTGCGCTCTGGATAACCCAGCAAGATATTCACTGCTTCCCGAGCTTCTGGGCTGAGGTTGGCAATGAGGCGCTTGGTTACTTTGGCCGGCAACTCCTCAAACAGACGTACCCGCTCATCAGGTGGCAGAGCTTCTATGAGCTGGATCACTTCTGGGCTTTCCATGCTGCGAATGAGATCGGCCTGCTCTTCGGGCCGCAGATACTCAAACACTGCAATGGCTCTGTCTTTTTCCAGCAAGCGAAAAGCCAGTACCCGCTGCCGAGGTGAAATCTCCATCAACTGCTGCACCAGCTCGGCAATGGGAGCGCGGTTGGCCTCTCGCTTGGCGGCTTCCAAGGAAGCAGGGGTTAGGAGATCGCGAAGAACGTTGTGCCGCATGATAAACCTCCGAACGTTGGGGTCAGCCGGGATGAAGAGAACCAGGAGGTCAACAGCCAACCGGTGCTCCGAGGCTCACAGGGAAGCCCTGAAACCCTTGGATGGCCGCGCAGCAAGCCGTAGGTCTAGCGCCAGGCCTCCAAGCCCAGCTTGGATCGCAAGCGCCCAAGCCGATAAGAGGGACTCCAAGGGATCCCCAGGCCTGCGGAAACCCCAAAACCCACAACGGGAAAGTCAAGGGGAATCCCCTCGGAATTACTCCTGATCTCCCCTTTTCTGAACAGGGCTGCACAAACCCATTGCTCAGGTAAGGCTCTGCTCAGCTCATCTGTTCGTCGCCGACTGAGAGAGCCACCCAAGTCAAAAGCTAGCCGGGAAAACTCTCCCACCCCTTCGCGTTGGCGAAACGGGATCCTCTCAAGCGACGACAGAAGCTGTCAGCGGGGAAAAGGAGGACACCAGTAAGAGCCCAATCTTCAAGAACGTGCTCCTCGAAGACCATCCACTGGTGGCTGGCGCTACGACTACCGGAAGCGTCCATGCTGTTGAACGTTTTCCTCCAAAAAGGTTAACCGAAACAACCCGGACAGCCAGAAGAGGATCTCTTCAGCTCCCTTTAGGCTAGTTGCAGGAGTGGGATCCCGTCAACCCTTTTTCTCCAGCTCATCCGGTGAAAAATTGGTGGGGCAGCTGGAGGGGTAAGATCGGGGTGAGCAGCAATAGCCCCCTTGTGGTTCCTCTCGTCTCGACATTGCCCTCAGCCTGACTCAGCAGAGTCTACATCTCGGTGGCTTGCGACCTTGAGCAACCCACGCCCTTCGCCACCTCTGTTTTGTTAGTGGTTTTTGTTAGTGGTTTGTTGGTGGCCTTGCTTCAATGAGCTGCGCTTCCCATCTCCTACAGGTGCCGATGTCCTTGAGCTTATGGCCTCCCTTCCCCTCATTGCCGTGATCTTGGGCACACGGCCCGAAGCCATTAAGCTGGCCCCGGTGATTCAAGCCCTGCGTGCCAGTCCCCATCTGCGCACCGAGCTGATCTTGACCGGACAACACCGGGAAATGGTGGATCAGGTGATGCGGCTATTCGGTCTGCAAGCGGATCGGGATCTGGCGATCATGCGCCCCCGCCAAAGCTTGACGGACATTACCGAAGCCACCTTGCGGGGCCTAGAACTCTACTTTCAAGAGCAACATCCTCAACTGGTTTTGGTGCAGGGAGATACCACCACCGCCTTCGCTGCCGCCTTGGCAGCTTTCTACCACCGCATCCCGGTCGGGCATGTGGAAGCCGGACTGCGCACCGATGATCTCTACAATCCTTTCCCCGAAGAGGCCAATCGCCGCCTGATCTCCCAGTTGGCCAGCCTGCACTTTGCCCCTACCCCCCAAGCCGTTGACAACCTGAAGCGAAGCCACGTGGTGGGATCCATCCATTGCACCGGCAACACTGTCATCGACGCCCTACTGCAAGTGGCCTCCCAAGGGATCCCCTGCCCCATTCCCGGGCTGGACTGGCAGCGCTACCGTGTCCTGTTGGTTACCGTGCACCGGCGGGAAAATTGGGGGGATCCCCTAACCGCCATCGGCAAGGCTCTGCTGCAGATCTTGGCCGAGTTTCCCGATACCGCCCTTCTTTTGCCCCTCCATCCCAACCCCTTGGTGCGGGATCCCCTGCAAGCCCTGTTGGGATCCCATGAGCGGGCTTTTCTCACTGAGCCTCTGGACTATCCCCTCTGGGTGAGCGCCATGCAGCGCTGTACCCTCATCCTCAGCGACTCCGGCGGCATTCAAGAAGAGGCCCCTGCCCTGGGCAAACCGGTGCTGGTGCTGCGGCAGACCACCGAACGTCCTGAAGCGATTGCTGCCGGCACCGCCCGCCTGGTAGGCACACACCCCGAAAAGATCCTGAAGGCAGCCCGAGAATTGCTCACAGACCCGCAAGCTTATGCCCGCATGGCCCAAGCCCAAAACCCCTTTGGCGATGGCACTGCCGCCCGGCAAATTCGCCACATCATCGAGCGGTGGTTTAATCCGCAAAGCCCTCGAGAAGAACAAAGTTAAGAATTAAAAGTTAAGAATTAAATAAGAATCAAAGATGTATAGACCGTTACCGGGAAAACCGTTTCTTTACCTATTGCTCTCAATAAGACAATTAATCTCAATAAGACAATTAATTAAGATAGAAAGCCTGACTCCAATCCAATTGACCCCAGTCCAATCAAGAGCGAGGATGCAAACCATGAGCACGACTGCAACTTCCACCACCGTTGTCCGGGTGCCGATTGTGGATGCCACCCCAGAAAATGTGCAACCCTTCGGCCAACTTATAGGGGACGATGTGGCCAATCCTGGGCTGGGGATCCCCTTTTATCAGGGGCGTGTCCTGGAAGGACAGAACATCGACTTTCAATACACCGGCAGAGCCGTTATCCGTACGGCTAAGATCCTGCCCGGATATCCACCTGTGCTCTGGCTGGAGCGCCACATGTGTATGACCCAGTTGTTTGTCGGCCTGGGGCAAGAGCCGTTCATCATGGTGATGGCTCCTCCCAACCATCCCAAAGCAGCTCCCGATCTCGACAAAGTACAAGCCCTGCGATTCCCTGCCGGGCATGGGCTGCTGCTGCACCTCGGCACGTGGCACGATTTCCCCATTGCCTGCGAGCGCCCCGTTGTGGTGCTAACCGCCAACTCCGAAGAAGTGGTGGAAGCCCTGGCCAGCATGGAAGATGCCCACGAAATGAATCAGGGAGATGTATTCAAAATTTCCCTCCCCCAACGGCTAAAAGCGGAGATCCACCTAGAGCTGGTCTGAATGCAAGTCCGGATCCCTGAATCTCTACAGGATGCCAAAGCCTCAGTTCTACAAAGTGGCGCTCTATCAGCCTTTGGCTGGATAGGGGACTCTTCGCCTTAACTGGGCCTTAACTAGGGCCAGACTCTTGTACCGAAACCTCCCTTTGGACCCTTCTTCCCCTGCAAGGGTCTAAGTATTCGAGAACACCTATTCTTACACACAAAAGCTTCGAGACAAGTTCAGAGAGAAATGCCTCTAGGCAAGAAAGGCTACCTGAGATTCTGCCGACAGGCGTCTTTAGGAGGGCCGTATTCAGCGGGAAGATTCACAAACGTCGGCAGCGTTGGCATCTGGAGGGAGTTGCTCTATATTAAATCAGCTAGCATATTCGATATTTGCCAGAATTTAAGTTATTGTGAGAGCTGACATGCCATCCAATTGGTCAGACATCCATCCTCCCAATCCTGGGCAAGGGTTGGGTTCAGCCCAGTCTGCGCCTTCCCATTGGAATGAGCGCCACAGGGGAGAAGGCTCTCATGCCGAGTATGAGAGGAACGGATCTCAGACCAGAGCGGCGGATTGTCCAGAGGACTTCATGCCGAGCAAGACCGCAAACGCAAAGATTAAGGTAGTAGGCGTGGGGGGTGGGGGTGGCAACGCGGTCAGTCGGATGGCGGCCAGCAACCTTGTGGGCGTCGAGTTTTGGAGCGTCAACACCGATGCGCAGGCCCTTGCCCAGTCCTCGGCAGTGAACCGCTTGCAAATTGGGCAGAAGCTGACTCGAGGCTTGGGTGCAGGTGGTAACCCGGCCATTGGCCAGAAAGCTGCAGAAGAATCCAGCGAAGAAATAGCAGCAGCCATCAAAGGGGCAGATCTGGTCTTCATTGCCGCCGGCATGGGGGGAGGCACGGGCACGGGTGGAGCACCCGTCATCGCCCAAATTGCCAAAGCCAGTGGTGCCCTGACGGTGGGAGTGGTGACACGGCCTTTTTCCTTTGAGGGCAAACGCCGCAGCAAGCAGGCCGAGGAAGGGATCCAAGCGCTGCGGGAGGCAGTTGATACCCTGATTGTAATTCCCAATGACAAGTTGCTTTCGGTGATCTCCGAGCAAACCCCTGTCCAAGAGGCTTTTCGCGTTGCTGATGATGTGCTGCGGCAGGGGGTGCAGGGCATCTCGGATATCATTCTCATTCCCGGCATGATCAATGTGGATTTTGCCGATGTGCGCAGCGTGATGGCCGATGCCGGCTCTGCCTTGATGGGAATTGGCATGGGATCCGGCAAGTCCCGCGCCCGCGAAGCCGCCATTACCGCTGTATCTTCGCCGCTTTTGGAAACCTCCATCGAAGGGGCTAAAGGTGTCCTCTTCAACATTACCGGTGGGCCAGATTTGTCCTTGCATGAGGTCACGGTGGCTGCCGAGATCATCGCCGAGGCAGTGGATCCCGAGGCCAACATCATCTTCGGCACCGTCCAAGACGAGCGCATGCAGGGGGAAGTGCGCATCACGGTCATCGCCACCGGTTTCCAAGAGAAAGCCCGTCCAGCCGCCATCCCTGCTGCAACCAAAGTTTCTGCCTCCAACAAGTCAGGGGTTCGTAAGCCCACCCCCACGAGCCCTGAGCTGCCGCCTCGACAGCCTCCGGAGCCTGAGCCGCCGATGTCGGGTGGCTTGGATATTCCCGAGTTTTTGCGCCGCCGGCGGCCCCCTTCGTAGAGTAGAGTGAAGGAGTGCCGGTATCTTGGTGCCGGTTGTCAAGGGTGGGGAGTGCTTCGGGGTTAAGCCATGAACATTGTTGTCTTGGCGGGGGGTCGTTCGGCAGAACGTCAAGTTTCTTGGGTAACGGGTAAAGCCTGCAAGCGAGCTTTGGAGGATTTGGGCCACCGGGTGAAGGTGATCGACCCAGAGGAGGATCTGCCGCTGCGCCTTTGGCAGGAACGGCAAGCCGGCTGCGATTTCGTTTGGATTGCCCTGCATGGCCCCGGCGGCGAGGATGGGGTGGTACAGGGAATGCTGGACTGGCTGGGCCTGCCCTACCAGGGATCCGGGCCGCTGGCCAGTGCTCTGGCCATGGATAAGCTGGTCTCCAAGCAGATCTTTCGCGCCGCGGGGATCCCTACCCCCGATTGGCGGGTTTGGGATGACCAAAACCCCCTCGCTTGGGCCGACTGTGCGGCAGAGTTGGGATCCCCACTGGTGGTTAAGCCCAGCAACAACGGCTCGACGGTGGGCATAAGCATTGTCCGGGATGAGAGGTCATTTGCTCAGGGGCTGGAGTTGGCCCGCTCAGTCTCGTCGCGGATTTTTCTGGAGCGCTATGTTCCCGGAAAGGAGATCACCCTCTCGATCTTGTCCGGCCAAGTTCTTCCGGCCATTGAGATCATCCCCGCCCAAGGCGACTTCTACGACTACGAAGC
Source organism: Thermostichus sp. OS-CIW-31 (assembly GCF_054060305.1). Classification (NCBI taxonomy): domain Bacteria; kingdom Bacillati; phylum Cyanobacteriota; class Cyanophyceae; order Thermostichales; family Thermostichaceae; genus Thermostichus; species Thermostichus sp. OS-CIW-31. Next base: position 14,681 of record NZ_JBSSDA010000034.1, read on the forward strand.
CAAGTACGCACCCGGTGGCTCGCGGCATTTGATCCCCTGTTCCCTCAGCCCGGCAGGGTTGGCCCGCTGTGAGGCGGCAGGTCTGAAGGCCTACCAGGCGTTGGGGTGCGAAGGCTTGGCGCGGGTGGATCTGCGGGTGGATCCCGAGGAAAATCCTTGGGTGTTGGAGGTGAATACACTGCCCGGCATGACCCCCACTTCCCTCTGTCCCGATGCGGCGGCAGCTCTGGGGTGGACGTTCACCGAGTTGGTGGAGCGAATGCTGCAGGATGCCCTGCGAAAGGCAAACTTGACCGGATCCCGGCGTTCTCAAAGTCCATCGGCGACTCTCGGCAACGCTCCGTAAACTACCCGACTCCGACCGCTAAAGCGGTACGGAGCGGGATTTCAGTAGCCCTGAGCCTGCTCTGCTCTACCAGAGAACAAAACAGGCCCGAACCTCTAGGCTGGTTTACGACAGCCCCCAGTCGCGTTAGCGGTGCGGAGCACCAAAGCGCAATCACATTCGCACCATTCAAATCCGCATCCCCTTCCCATCCACAGTGCCCACACTTGAACGACTTGCCACTGCGGTAGGACTTGCCCTG
>NZ_JBSSDA010000035.1:0-13881 GCF_054060305.1 Thermostichus sp. OS-CIW-31
GGCCTGTGGATCGAACTGCACGGGCGGTCGGAAGCAGGAACCCGCCGAGACGACTGCGCAAGGAGCCATCCATGCGCAGCGTGGTAGGAATCTCCGGCCTTCAGGCCGGGGAGGATGTCAATTTCCCAGTTTCACCCTCCTCTCTGGCTCAGCTTGGAGCCAATGGCCTCATCGGCAAACCCTTCAACGCCGCCACCCTGGCTGCGGACATCTGTGCTCTGCTGGGCTGGGATCCCTGACTCAACCCTGAACCCGCCCCAAAGACCCCTGGGATCCCACCGATATCCGCCAAATCGCGTAGAAGAAACGTACAAATTGCCTACGCAAATCCTCGATGTTTCTCTGTACTTCCACTGATCTCGAGGCTATGATAGGGGCATGAACGTTAGAAATACGGAGGAAACACAGATGCAAGTCAGTGAAGATCTAACCCTGGACTACCGTACTTACCGCATAGCAGCCCTATTGAGCGAGAGCTTCTCTTTGGGAGCACTGCTGGGAGTATCCCTCAAGTGGCAGAACGATGTCTCCTCCGTGAATGAGCCGCGGCCCAGGGCTTCCCATCTTTCCCTGCAGGACATCGAGCAGCGCTACCTCACCTCTTGGCAAAGATAGTCTTCTCCCTTCAAAAACCATCTCTCAAACAGAACCAGCCATGAATACAAGTCTTGACTCTGTTACTCTGCCCTCCAGCATCCAAGAAATCGTGGAGCAGGTGTTCCGCAGCAGCTTCCTCAGCTTGGGCCAAGAGAACCGCATCAATGAGCTGCTCTTTCAGCGGCGCTACTCTGAGGCTGACCTGGAACTGTTGGACTGCCTAAGCTTGGCGTTGCTGAACCATCAAATTGAGACGGAAAAACGTTCTGCGGCAAAAGCTGCCTGACCCCCAAAACGCATCAAGTTCCTCCAAAGCAAAAGGGGATCCCAGCTGGATCCCCCTATTTGTCCAATCTGAGTCCAGTGACCTAGCTGATCTCCAAGGAAAACCCTGGAAGCGCCCCGGCAAGCATTCCAGAGTTCTTGCAGGATGTGGGGACTAGACCGCAACGGTCTTCTTCACCTGAGCCGCCAAAGCTCCAGAAGCATACTTGGCTGCCATCTCATCCAAGGTAACCACCGGAACTTTGGTGCCATGGCCAGCACAGCCGAAGGCAATGTAGCGCTCAGCACAGACTTTTTGCATTTCCTTGATGGAAGGCTTGAGGAAGTGGCGGGGGTCAAACTCTTTCGGATTCTCGGCCAGAGCGCGGCGCACGGCAGCCGTGATGGCCAGGCGGTTGTCGGTGTCGATGTTTACTTTGCGCACTCCATTTTGGATGCCCCGCTGAATTTCTTCCAGCGGCACACCGTAAGTCTCGGGAATGGAGCCGCCGTATTCGTTGATGATGTCGATCAGCTCCTTGGGCACCGAGGAGGAACCGTGCATCACCAGGTGCGTGTTGGGCAGGCGGCGGTGGATCTCAGCAATGCGCTCCATGTCGAGGATGTCACCAGTGGGCTTCCGGGAGAACTTGTAGGCGCCATGGCTGGTACCAATGGCTACGGCCAGCGCATCCACCTGAGTTCGCTCCACAAAGTCCACCGCTTGGTCGGGGTCGGTGAGGAGTTGGTCATGGCTGAGCGCCTCTTCCGCGCCGTGGCCATCTTCCGCTTCCCCACGGCCCGTTTCCAGGGATCCCAGGCAGCCCAGTTCTCCTTCCACGCTTACCCCAATTGCGTGGGCCACTTTCACCACCTCGGAGGTCACGGCCACGTTGTACTCGTAGCTGGCCGGGGTTTTGGCATCTTCTTTGAGGGATCCATCCATCATGACGCTGGTGAAGCCGTTGCGGATGGCGGAATAGCAGGTAGCCGGGCTATTGCCGTGGTCTTGGTGCATGGCGACGGGGATGTGGGGGTAGGTCTCCACTGCCGCCAGGATCAGGTGCCGCAGAAAGTTCTCGCCCGCATACTTGCGTGCCCCTCGAGAGGCTTGCAGGATAACGGGGCTGTTGGTTTCATGGGCTGCCTGCATGATTGCTTGGATCTGCTCCATGTTGTTGACGTTGAAGGCAGGAATGCCGTAGCCATGTTCGGCGGCATGATCCAGCAGCGTCCGCATTGCAACGAGAGCCATCGGTTACCTCCTGAGGTGCTGACCTAGTGCGTATGAGATTTGCTTACCGTTGATCTTAAGATACTTTTTACGTTTTGGCGGATAAGCCGCCGGGGATCTGCGCATCTTGCCGAGGGATCTTTGCAACCATTGGCCGCAATGCTCGCGCTCAGACGCAACAGGCGCGCCGACATCTTCAGGTACAGTGGGGAGGGGCAAGACTGTTGGGCGCTTGCATCGAGGATGGATCTGCCCATGCCCGCTCAATTTATCTCTTAGTCTCTCTAATTCTACTGTGGTGTTTTTGTGTTGTTTGCCCGGAGGAATGGGAACGTGCGTTGCAATCGCTGGCCGGTCTTGGGTGTAAAGCCAACAAGGGCTCTCTGGGGTAGTTGGGTGCAAGGAACCGGTTTGGCAATGGCCTGTTGGGCGACGGGCCTTCAGTTGGCAGCTTGGGGGATCCCCGGGCAATCTCCGGATCAGGTGGCGGCCTGGGTGAGGGACAATCCTGTGCTGCGGCCCCGTCCGGGCGAAACCCTGAACATCAACCGAGTGGAGCCGGATGGATCCCGTTTTACGTTCTTGGCCTCGGTGGCTCCGCCAGGACGGATCATCAACCCGCTGGATCGGGAGACGATTCGCTCGGAGCGGATGACGTTCTTTCGCCCCCAAGGACTGACAGCAGAGGATCTCTTTCGAGCCATTCGCGACGTTTATGGGCCGGAGATCGCCGCCGATCTGGATCAGGCGGTGGAGGTGATTCGCTACCCGTCCCCAGAAGCTCTGGCAAGCAGTCCGGGCTATACCTTGGCCCTTGCCATCCAAGGGGTGGTGCTGCGGGGAAACCAATTTATGTACTGGCTGGAGCTGACGCAAAACCCCGATGGCCGCGTGCAGCAGGGGCAGGTGTGGGTGTTCCAAGAGGAATGGCTTCCCAAAGTGGAGGGGGAGCTGGCGGAGCGCTTCCCCTTGCAGGTGATGACCCGTTGAGGGGCCCCCAATCTTTTCCCCAAGAAGAGAGGCGTTCAGGGACGGAGGAAAGCCGGCAATTCCACCCGCTCTACCTGGGGCCGAAAGCCCAACCAAGGAGTGGCCAACTGGGCAAATCGCTCTGGATCCCCGCTCACACAGAAACGGTGGGGTTCCTCCTGGGCAGCGGTCGAGGGGCGGCGCAAGCCCCATAAGCTCAATTCGCGGGCCAGGGATCCCACCAGCGCCATCCCTGGATCTACCCGTTTGACCGAGGACGGCAGCAAAGGCTTCAGGATTGGATCCAGCAGGGGGTAGTGAGTACAGCCATAGACAAGAGTATCGATCCCCTGTTGCAACAGCGGTTGCAGGTAGCGTTCAGCCGCCTGTCGCAGAGCAGGGCTATCCAGCCATCCGGCTTCAATGAGAGGGACGAACTCAGGGCAGGCCTGCTCCCAACAGTAAACGGGGTACGGAAAACGTTTGGGATCCAGAGCGCTGTACTCTTGAATGGCTCTTGAGTAAGCGCGACTCTTGACCGTGGCCACCGTGGCGAGCACCCCAATGCGGGATCCTTGGGCCAGTGCTGCCTGGGCGCCGGGTAGGATCAACCCCAGAACGGGCAGGGCAAACTCCTGCCGCACGTGGTCCAGAGCCAAGGCCGAGCTGGTATTGCAGGCCATCACCACCAGCTTCACCGGCTGTGCCTGCATCCATGTCAGAATTTGCCGCACAAAGGCCAGGATCTCCTCTGGCGAGCGTTCCCCATAGGGCAACCGCGCTGTGTCGCCGAAGTAGATGAGCCGTTCCTGGGGGAGCCGGCGGCGTAAGGCTCGCCAAACCGTCAGCCCGCCCAAGCCGCTGTCAAACACCCCAATTGGCCAACTGGGATCTGGCTCTGATTTCCACTCCCACTGCATGCTCCGTTCTCCTCAACACCTTGGCCTAAGCTGCTGTATCCTACCCTGCTTTCGAGAATCTCGGCGACAGATTCCCTGCCTTCCCTCTGAGATCAACTGGGCCAACTGGATCGTCAATTCGATCAATTTCAATTAAGGATCAATTGAGAGATCCGATAGACATGAACAAGCTCAGCCAACGGCTAGCGACTGCGCAAGAAAGTCTCAATGCCATCGGCAATGGCCCGCGCCAAGAGAGCCTGATATTCGGCAGTAGCCAATTTTCGCCCTTCGGTTGGGTTGGTTACGTATCCCAACTCCAGCAGCACGGAGGGCATACCCACAGGTGTTTCCCGCACCACAAAAAAGCGGGCTCGTCTCACCCCCCGGTCAGCAGCACCGGTGGCCCTGACCAAGCTGCGGTGCAAGATGGCGGCCAGCTCGGCGCTATCGGGTCGCAGGTAATAGGTCTCGATGCCGTGAATGCCGGAGCGATCCAGGGCGTTGGCATGAATGCTCACCAGCAGGGCAGCATTGGCCTGAACGGCCATATCCACCCGCGGTTGCAGCAGCACTTCCCGGTCATCGGTGCGGGTCATCACCACCCCGTACCCCCGCTCCTGCAGCAGTCGTTGCACCTGGTGGGCAACGGAGAGCACGATGTCCTTCTCCTGGATCCCATCTACCCCGATGGCACCGGGATCCCGTCCCCCGTGGCCGGGGTCGATGGCAATGACCGTCCGGTTCAGAGATTGGGGGGTGGAAGGGGAGGCAGGGCCGGGCGTCTGCGGCTGAGGTATTGGTGGAGGAGCATTCAGAGGTCGCAGCTCCAAGGTAATGCGGCGGGATCCCTGGCCGGGGTTGGGCTCGAAGACATTGAACTCCTCGGCGGGCTGCACCAGAATGCTGACCGTGCGGGCATCTTCCTGGACAAAGCGGATCCGCTCCACCGGCCCTCCAACCGGCAAGCCGGGATCCGGCATAGACTGGGGCAGGCGCGCCGGCGCCACATTGATGCGGTAGCCGCCACTCTCGGGATCCCAGCCGGCCCGGTAGAACATGAATCCATCGGCGCTGATGATCAACTGGTTGCCCTGGAGCTGAACCGATTGCAACGTGGCCAGCGGCCCACTGCTGTTGACAGAGCTGACCTCGGGCAAAAGGCTGGCCTGGGCAGCACCCCCGGCAGGCTGGATCCAGATCCCACCTCGCTGTGGGTCGTAGCGGGCTTCCCAGTCGCCACCGGAGGAATCCACATCCAGCACTACCCGAGCAACGGTGGGCTCAAACTGCCCGATACGCAGCCGCGAAACCCCCAGACGGTTGATGACATAAGCTCGCTGGGTGAGGGCAGGGCTGAGGGTGGTGTTGAGAAAATCCACCACTACCCGATCCGGATCGAGGATGCGCCGCACCGTAGTGGAGGGGCTGCCTTGGGTACGGATGAAAAAGCCTTCTGCTTGCGGGGATACCTCTAAAATTTGATGGCCGGAGCGGGAGACAGGCAGGGGTGGGGGGGATCCGACAGCTTGGCTCTGGGGCAGTGGGATGGGAGCTGATGAGCCGGCAGATGAGGGGGGAAACGGCGGCGAAGGGGGAGCGGCCTGGGTGAGTTGAACAGCCCAGCGGGAGGGGCCGGCAGTGAGCAGTTGCAGTTGGTTGAGGCTGAGAGGCTGATCCGGCTGCAGATACAGCACAAAGCGGGTAATGGTATCCGTAAGCTGGCTAATCTGCAGAGAGGTGACACGGCCTGCAAAGGTCTGGGTCTGGGGCTCCCGTCCGAAGCGGGTGTTGGGAAAATCCAGCACAACCCGAGGCGGATTCTGCAGCACGAACAGAAAAGGCCGCACCTCGCCCTGGGTGTTAACTTCCAGCCGCCCCTGCTGGGGGTCGTAGTACCAACGCTCAATGCGCGATAAACCTGGGGCTGTAATCGCCTGAGCCTGGACAGATTCCGGGGGAAACAGCCCTGCCCCCGCCAAGCTCAACAGCAGCATCGCCCCCCATATCTGCCTTGACCCCGGCTTGCCAAATTCGGGCATGACCTTCCATCCACTCCCCACACCTGCAACTATACCAACCTGCTTTCGGAGCAGCCTGGGAAGGAGCGCAATTCCGCTCTTGCCTGCAGGGCTGGGGGATGATGGGTAGAGGCTCGCCCCTTCTTCTTCCTGCTTGTTCTCCGGCGAGGTATCTTGGGATGCCCAGGCCACCGGATCTCCTAACCCTGGCCCGAGCTGGACACGCCCAGTCGATTGTGCAGGTTGTGCGGATGGAGCTGCTGCGGCGTCGCTGGTGTGCCCGAGTAGACTTTGCCGACGAGACCCTGCACGTCCACCTGCTGGGATCCCTGTACCAGCCTGCGCTCTCCCCCCAAGTTGCTGCTGCCCAACTGTTTCTGATCTTGAAGCAACTGCGGATCCCACGGCTGGATCAAGTGGAGATTTGCGCTTTCCGCGGCTCACGCTTGCTCTGGCGGCAGAGCCTAAAGCTGGGATCCCGGCAGCGTTGGGATCGGTTTTCCTTCGATAACTGGGCAGTCAACGCCTGGGCTTACCCGGCTGCGTTTGCGGTGGCCCTGATGGTGAACAACATAGGCTTGTTGCAGTTGTTGCATTTGCCTCTTCACATTTGGATCCACGAATTTGGCCATGCCACCGTCGCCTGGTGGAGCGGGTATCGGGCTTTGCCTCTGCCCATCGGCTGGACAAGCGTTAGCTCGCAGAGGGATCCCTTTGTGTATTTTGGAATCCTCTTTTTACTGATTCTACTCTTCTGGTCAGCCCGCAAGGAGCGGATTGGGTGGCTGCAGGTGCTGGCCATCTTTCTTGCTCTATTGCAGTTTTACATGACCTGGCTGATGCCCAATCGCACCTGGGAGATGTTGTTTGTCTTTAGCGGCGTTGGAGGAGAATTTTATCTCAGCACCTTTCTGATGGCCAGCTTTTATTTTCCCTTGCCAGATCGCTGGCGATGGGATTTTTGGCGATTTGTCGTGCTGGGGATCGCGAGCAGCAGCCTGTGGAGAAGCTTTTGGGAATGGCACAGCATCAGACTGGGATTGGCCGAGGTTCCCTGGGGAACTTTGTTGGGCGGCCAAGGAGATGCCAGGGGGGATATGAACCGCCTAAACTACGACTTTGGCTGGAGCACCGATCAAATTATCCAAACCTACACTTTTTTAGGGAACCTGTGTGTTTTCGTCGTATTGAGCCTATATGTTCTATTCCTGTTGCGGGCAAATGATGAGATTTGGCTGTATCTGCGAGCAAAGCTTATTCTTTGGATGGATGGTTTGATAGGCTCCAGTTCAAGGAAGCGTTCTTAAGATCCTCTTGTACTGAACATTGCCCCAACTACAACTTTTTCCGGCAGCACCAGCTACATCCGGCGCAAAATGAGCTCTTGGGTAAAAGGGATCCCGCTTATCTCCAGAACTTCCAATAGCGTCCAACTCGATTCCTCAAGGGGGCAGGATCATTTTGGTTTTGGACTGCAGCTTTGCCGGTTGGGAATTGCTCCAACCACTCCGTTGAGCTCAGAGGGCGTTTGTGGTGCCCATCTGGGCAATGATTGGGCGGGAGAAGCGGCACCCCTATCAGGTTGGAGATGGCCTGTTGAGCATTCGCTCTATGCTGAGGGATATGTATAGACAAACTTCCTCTGCAACGGTACTTTACCCATGTCAGCCGCCTTCTCTTGGCCCTACCGCACCCCAGGGATCCCAGACTCTGCCTTTGAACGCATCCCAGGGATCCCGATGAGCCCTCGTGAGGTGCGCGTGTTGGTGCTAAGCCAGTTGCGCCTGGGAGAGAACCACTGCCTGTGGGATATCGGCGCCGGAACCGGCACAATTGCCATTGAAGCGGCTGTTCTATGCCCCAAAGCTCGCGTGATTGCCATCGAGCGAGATGCCGAGGTAGTCAGCCTAATCGAGAGCAATTGCGAGAAATTTGGCCTCACCAACGTGCAGGTGATTCAAGGTACTGCCCCCGATTGTCTGCAACACCTTTCTCCGGCACCGGATCGCATCTGCATTGAGGGAGGCCACCCCCTACGCGAGATCTTGGAAGCCTGCTGGAGCCATCTCAGCCCCAACGGGCGGGTCGTGGCGACGACCAACTCTTTGGATGGGCTCTACGGCCTTTCTGCCGGCCTGGCCGCTGTGCGGGCTCATCATGTGGAGGTGATTCAATCGGCGGTGAACCGCCTGGAACACCGCGGTCGGACTCAAATGCTGCTGGCATTGGATCCCACCTTTGTTTTAAGCGGAGAAAAAATGAGTTAAGTTTTATATGACCTGTTTACATTTTTTGGTAGATCTTTTCCCAAGGTGATGAATAAAAGCAGATTGGTCTGTCTCGAATGTCTTAAACTGGCAAAAAAGATTGGGCCACCACAAACCTTAAGCTATACTGATGTTTCTCGATCCCAAACTCAAATCTGCTTTTATACCAGATTAAGAGAGCTGGGAAACCCAAAAGCTATGGTTCAATTCCAAAACCCCTTTCAGGAATCACGGGAAGTCAGGCTGCGGCAACTGTTGATTCGAGAGCGCTGGCCAGAAATGCTGAAAGGCTGCCGGGCTTGCATCCATTGGGACGACTTCAAGCGACCGGAATGCTGCGGTGACTGCGGCATTGGCGATCGCCGTAGGCAAGCGGTAACCGAAGAAAGCCCACCCAGCAAGTCCCCAGGAATTTAGGGTTTCCCAAGCTTTCCAGAGGGGGATCCCAGCTCTTGTGGTGGCTTGTAGTAATTTTTACCTAGGGAGTTTTACCCAAAAATTGGGTCCCAAGCCCAGTCTTCACATCTGTCTGCAGCCAGAGCAAACCAGCAAGGTGGGGAGGCAACGAGCGCCTCTCGCAGGATCGTTATGTCGTTGCTCCCTAGCCTCTCATCGCGCCAGCGGGCCGGAGGCCTTTCGCGCCAGCGGGACGGAGTCCTTTTTTCGCCCCATTGGCCCTCTGCTTCAGCGTCTCAGGAGCAGCTCCCCAGCAACCTCCACACAGGGATCCATGTTAATTTCTACACCAACATGGTTAGCGACAGGGTCGGCGACAAGCCTCAAACCCTGATTCTTCCGTTGACCCGGTCGATCCCGCTCTGGGCAAGGGTTTCAGGCCTCTCGGCAGAGAAAAATAAGGGGAAATTGCAGCCGTTCGCGCCAGCGGGACGGAGTCCTTTCGCGCCAGCGGGACGGAGTCCTTAAACGAGACCCTGTCGATCTAGGCCCCTGGATCCCGCTCTGGACAAGGGTTATAATCGGGGGGAGTCGCTTCCCTTCGGGGAAGTGGAATTAATGGAACAATACGAAACTTCTCAATCACCAGTACCCCCATCATGCCCCACGCTAGGGGGTAGAACTTGGCAATGGCAAACCCTGCCTGCAGGGCCATTTGTCGTTGCTCTTCTCCAGAGGGAAAGCGATCTAGGCTGGGATCAATGTAGGCATATTCGGATCCCAGTCCCAAAGTTTTGGCCTGGGCAACCACCTGAGTGTTCAAGTACCAGCGCTGAAATTGTTCGCAAAGAGGGATCCCTGTGGGGCGGTGAAAATCCAAAATGGCGGCACGACGTCCTGGCTTCAGTACTCGCCTAATCTCTCGCAAGGCTTGGGGAATATCGGTTACATTGCGCAAGCCGTAGCCCATGGTAATGGCATCGAAGCTACTGTCGGGAAAAGGTAAGGCCAAGGCATCTCCCAAAACCCACTCCAGGGAGTAGCCAGGGAAGAGCCGGGAGCGACGCCGGGCAATCGCCAGCATGGCGGGAGAGAAATCTAGGCCCACCACATGTCCCCTTCGTCCTACTCGGCGGGCCAACTGCAGAGCCAGATCACCGGTTCCACAGCACAGATCCAGCACATATCCTCCTGAGCTGGCGCCCGACCAACGCACGGCCATACGCTTCCAAACCTGATGGAGGCCCAGGCTCAAGGTTTGGTTGAGGGAGTCATAGTGGGGAGCAATGCGGTCAAAAAGCGCTCGGATTTCCTCAGGCTGTTCAAAGGTTGGGCTAGGCACCTCTTCTCAACTCCACCTCATGTTCCCCGTACAAACTTTGTTGCTCCTGTTGCTCCGCAACGCTACGTGACCGGATCTGTGGTCTGAAGCTAAAGGAAGAGGGGTGTTACGGCGGCACTGGGATCCCACTGGCTCCCACTCGGTGGCGGCGGCTGGGGTAATCAGCCAAACTCAGGGACAGGGATCGGGATCCGGCTAGGCTCGAGGCTGGGATGCGGATGGTTCCCTGGAAGACTTGGCTATTGGGGGGCAGCTCCCCCGGCAAACCCTGGGTGAGCGCGTTGATTGACCGTCCATTGTCGTCAGTAATGTTCAGGAAGCTATAGAGAAAGCGCACCGTCTCTGCCGAGTTGTTTTGCATAGCTACATTCAGAACCACTTGGCTTCCCTCGCGACGAACCGAGAGCACCTGCATAGAGACCTGTCCACCGGCGGCAATTGGTAGGGGGGGCGGAGGTGGTGTGGGCGCCGGCGGGGCAGGAACTCCGTCCTGCTGACGGGAACGAGAAGGTGGAGGAGATGGGGTGGCGGGGCGAGGAGTTGGCGACGGGGCCGCCGCCAATTCAGGAGACAATCTGGGGGTGGGTGTTGGAGTGGGAGTTGCAACCGGCGTGGGTGCTGGGGTAAAGAGGGGGGTGGGAGTTGGGGACGGACGAAGGCTGGCTTCGGCTGCTGCAATTACCTCAGCCTCGTTCAGCAAAGGCACAGTACGGGGATCCCGAACTTCGCGGGAAGGAGAAGCCCGACCGGCGCCGGTGACGGGAGAAGAAACCCCCGATAGAGCTCGCTGACCAAATAGGTAGCCCAGACAAGCACTCAACACCGTTGTGAAGAGAAACGCGCTCAGCCAGAACAGCACCCCCGAGAATGTGGAGGCGAACTCCTGAGACGGTTTGGCCGGTCTACGCAAAGGCTGTTAACTCCTGCTGCTAGTTCGCTTTCCTATGATACGAAAGTGACAGAGAAGCTAGGGGTTCTCGACCGGGGCAGAGTTTTTGCGTTGTTGCTCATGGGCCTGTAGCGGGGCGCTGTCTAAGTTGGGCAGCCGCTCCCCCAGCCACCAACCCGGATCTTCCCAGCTCAGGGATCCCAGCCATTTCCCGGCCCGATCTGCCAAGACCAAGCCCAACAAAACGGGAGCAGTGGTGATCCCCAGCGCTAGGCTGAGCCAGAGCGGTTGAGGAGATCGAAAAGAGGCCGAAGCAGCCTTGTGTTCAGGCGAAGATATCGGCTTGGGATCTGTCATGGTCGGGCTTTTGAGCCTGAAGTACAGTCAGGTTATTCGAGATTGTTTTTTCAAGCGTAACCAACTCTCATCTTAGCCTGCGGGGAATTTCTCAAGTAGTTTCAAACAGCAAGAAGGCTTTGCTTGATCTGAGAAAGCCCTGACATTGCTTCCTGATCTAGTGGCCGACAGAGAAGAGGTGCTGCCTGGCGTATGGCTTCAAGGGGCCAATCCCACCAAGCAAGTTGGATAAGCCACTCGATCACTTCAGGTGCAAAACGGTAGCGAACCACCCTCGCTGGCACGCCCGCAACAATGGCATAAGGGGGGACATCTCGAGTTACCACAGCACCCATTCCAACAACTGCTCCATTTCCAATGGTTACCCCCGAGCGAATCTTAGCGCCATAGCCAATCCAAACATCATGGCCAACAACAATATCTCCGCGAGTTACAGGGTGCCCTTTCAAAGCACGAAGCTCTCGCCAGGAATCAGGTAAATGGGTGAAAGGGTAAGTAGTAACCCAGTCAGTATGGTGCTCGTACCCTACGAAAAAATGCACCCCTCCTGCAATCGAAGTGCAACGTCCAATCTTGACGCGGGATGACTCTCCCATCCAATGAAGGAAAAACTCATATCCGTAGCTTAGGGAGCCAATCGTGAGCAGAGGAAAAGGCTCTAAACCGGCGTGAGCAAAATAGGTTTTCTCTTCCAGCTGGGCAGCGTGCTCGATTCGGATGGGCATAGAGATTCAGCCTCAGGATTGACCGGGTACCACTCGGCTGAGGACTTCAGCAGGCTGTTGTCGAGGTTAGACTCAAACGTCAGTGGATTTCCATTCTACCCAATGGCGATTGTGCTGATCTGCGGCCCTGTGCGCTCTGGCAAAAGCCGGCTGGCAGAGGGTTTGGCTGCGGCTTCGGGCTTGCCGGTTATCTACCTGGCTACCGGGCCGAAACCCGATCCCAAGACGGATCCAGAATGGGCAGAGCGCGTTCAACAGCACCGGCAACGGCGGCCTTCCAGTTGGCAGACTTGGGAAACCGGGAGGGACTTGGGGGCAGAACTGCAAAAGTTGCCCCAGCCCTGTTGTGCGCTGGTGGATTCGCTGGGGGGATGGGTGGCGCAGGGCCTAGACTGTCCCTCTTCAGAATGGGATCCCTTGGTGCAATCCTTCTTGGCAACCTTGCAAAGCCATAGAGGGGAGATCCTCCTGGTGTCTGAAGAAGTGGGCTGGGGGGTGGTGCCCGCTTACCCACTGGGGCGGCGGTTTCGGGATCGGATGGGGGAACTGACCCAAAGGCTGGCTCCCCTGGCCGACCAAGTGTTTTTGGTAACGGCAGGTTTTGCCCTGGATCTCACCCGTCTAGGGATCCCAGTGGCGAGCAAGACAGAGCAGAGCTGAGATAAGCTGCATTTGCAAGCCAGATAGCTGTGTTGCCGTGCCGATTACCCTCTACCTTCCTGCCAAGGCCATTCAAACTCTGGATCTCACCCCCGGCCATGAGCTGGTGAAAACCTTGATGGCCGATCCCGTGCGTGCTGCCCAGCAGGTGCAATGCGCCATCGATTGGCCGCGCAGCCCTGAGGATCCACGGGAGCTGTCCGAGATCCCGGAGGTGCGCCTGTGGTTTATTCGGTGGGATACGGTCTACCCCTGGATGCCCTACTTTCTCAATTGGCGCCAAGGAGAACTCGCCCGTTACGCGGCTATGATGGTGCCCCACCAATTCAACCCTCGGGAGGGCATTGTTTACAACCCAGAAGCGTTGGAGATCTTTGTCTACCAGAAGATCTTTGTGTTGATGCGGTGGTTTAAGCAGCAGAACCTGGGATCCGTCTCCATGCTGCGGGATATGGCTTTGGTGTTTGGCTTCGAGATCCAGCCGGAGTTTCTCGCCCTATGGGAGGCAGAGCCATGAAGGTGATGGTGGCCAACACCTGGCCGGGGATCCCAGGAGCTACGGCAGTGGCCGACGCTTGGCAGCAGGTGGTTCAACGCCCTTGGGGCCGGCTCAGAGTGGATCCCAACCCTTCGGAAGCTCAGCTAAAGGCCCTCTGGCAACAAATCTCCGAGTGGGCAGGAGAAAAAGATCCCCTACTGGTTTTGCCGGGCAGCGTTGCCGATCCCCTGGGGCCAGGCCAAACCTGGGCGGATCTGGCCCATGCGTGGGGGTTGAGCTTGCTGCTGACGCTGCAGCGGGAGACTGCTCTGAGCCAAGCTGCCGCTTTTGCCGCCCTGTTGCGCCAAGCCAAGGCCTGCGGTTTGGGGTGGGTGCTGATTGGATCCCTGACCGAAACTGGGGATCCCCAAGCCTTGGAAAAGCTGGATGCAACTTTGATCCCGCGCCTGGAAGCCCAAGTAGGAATGCCGGTGTTGGGGAGAATGGCTCTTGATGGGCAGATCCTTTGGGATCCAGATGCCCTGCTGCTCTGCAATGCTGCCCAACCAAGGAACTGAGCGCCACCCACTGATCCCTGCGGCTCGAACCGTTCCTCTTCACTTGGAGGGTAGGCGAAACTTCATTCTTGTTGCTAGGGAAACCACAAAAAAATCCCCCAGACCAAGCTGGGGGATCCACCAATGCTGTTGAAGCGTCAGGTCAGGCCATCAGCCACGCACCGCAGGCGCTACCTCCACCGCCGCCAAATCCAGCGGGAAGTTG
>NZ_JBSSDA010000036.1:0-12731 GCF_054060305.1 Thermostichus sp. OS-CIW-31
GGCCCCGCTCAGGTCAGCCCTGCTCAGGTTGGCCTGGCTCAGGTCGGCCTGGCTCAGGTTGGCCTGGCTCAGGTTGGCCTGGCTCAGGTTGGCCTTAATCAGGTCAGCCCTGCTCAGGTTGGCCCAGCGGAAATCCCGCTCTCCCGCTTTATACCTTGCTCGGACATCTCCAACCTGTCGGAGGGGAAGTCGATGGGACTTTGCCACCTGCACCTGCTGCGGATCCTTCGATTCCAGCAGCGTCTCCCAAGCCGCAAACTGCACTTCCCAGTTGGGATCATTTCGCAGGGCTTGGATAACAAGCTCGGCCCCTCTGGATCCGTACCTCAGAGCACCCTTGATTGCTTGGATTCTCACCTTGGGATTCGGACTGCCCAGGGCTTGCTCAATGCCCACCAAGCCTCCCATGACCGGATCGGATCCGGCTGGTTGCTGTCCACCCAGAACAGGATCAAAGTTTTCCGCCATCCCTAACCTCAAGTTAACCTTCCAACCACCTGCTGCTGCATAAGGGTCTTTTGAGTTTGCAAATCTACTACCGTTACCCGCAAAGTTCGCCCGGCATCGACGGCAAAGGTGACCTGCAAACGATCCACTCCCACCCGCCCTAGCGGCTTGAGGGGAATGGAAAGCTGGTTGTGGATCCCAAGGGGACGAAAGCTAGAAGCTGCGGTGCTGTTGCGGATCTGCATCCGACCGTCGGGATCGTAAACAACCTCAGTTGCCCCTTCCTCGGCCATCTCACCAACCACCAGGTTGATGTGGCCTTGCCCATTGGCGTTGGCCTGCAAGGGAGGCAGTTCCACCGTGGCAGGATAAGCCGTGCCGCTCTTAAAGAGAGGGAAAAAGTCGGGCGCCTGCAAATAGGGATTCCAGAGCCGCAGGGCATAGGTATGGCGGAGATGATCTTGAAGGCGGGCAAACTGGGTGAAGGCCAGAGCGCCGTGGGCCACTGCCTCAAACGGCTTGTGGTACTTGACCTTGTCGCGGCCAAAGAGGCTAATGACCTGATGCTGCACTCCTGGGATGAGGCTGGTGCCACCCACCAACACCACCTGGTGGATATCTCGTTTAGAGATCCCTTTATTGTGGGCTTTCTCGATGACCTCATCGATGGCTTCTCTCAGCCGCGTCAGCAGGCCGCGCTCTTCCAACAGCTCCTGGAGTTGCTCGCGCTGAAGCGTTAAAGTGTGGGTCTCAAAGGAGTCTTCATCCAGCCAGGCCTCGCTGGCCTGAGAATGGCTGGAGAGGCGGATCTTGAGCCGCTCGGCAACCTCGCACAGAACCTGGAAGCTGCTGGCCGGGACCTGCTGTCGCTTGCGGCCCAACTGCTCCAGCACCCATTCGGCAATCCAGATATCGATATCGACGCCGCCACAGCCATAGGCCCGGTCAGTTTTGGCAATGACCTCAGCTCGGTAAGCAGTGCCCTGCTCTGGCTTCAAGATTTTGACCAAAGAGAGGTCGAGAGTTCCGCCCCCCAAATCGATCACCAAAATCAGGGATCCCGGCTCCTGGATCCCGTAGCCCAAAGCAGCCGCGGTGGACTCGTCGAGGAACACGACCTGTTGGATCCCTAGGGAGCCAAACACCTCTTGCAGGTTGTGCAAATAGCCCTCGTAGGCTCCCACCGGCACGGTCAAGATCACCTTATCGGGCTGCCAGCCCTCTGCCTGGAGTTTGGCAAGAAGCTGCTGCAGAAAGATCCGCGTGGCCTCTTGGGCTGTGTAGGCCTGTCCATCCACATAGGTTGGAGCCGGCTGGAATTGTTGAGAGAGATCCCGCTTAAAGCCTTTGAATAGGCGCTTGGGATCCCGTTTGGCCTGGGCAGGTGCCCCAATCAAAAATTGCTGATTTTGGCCGACAAAGAGAACCGAGGGAATTAGAGGGGGGCTGCCGTCGTAGCGGTGGGTGATCCCTGGTATATCGATTGCAAGGGGTTTTTGGTTTTGGTAGGCACAGACCACCGTATTGGAAGTGCCAAAATCAATAGCCAAGGTCGTCATGCTGCCAAGGAAGGTAGAGTGCGACTGACTTTGGCTCGAACTAAAACTTGATCCCTAAGTCGATAGCCCACAAAGCGAACGTAGACCGGCTCTCCCGCCTGGATATCCTCTTCATCGGGCTGGTGGCTTTCTGGGTCATAGGCCACCTGTTGCCACACCTGGCCAATGGTTTCCAACTGCCAGTCTTCCAACAAGTTGCCCAGACAGGTCAGCAAAGCCAAGACTTGCTGCGCGGGGTAATCCGGTCGCCTCTGCACAACCTGCTGCAGGGTAGGATATTGCACCAAAAGAGGCTTGAGCTTTTCCACCAGTTCGGCGCGGATTTGATGGCGCAATTGCCCTTCCTGCTGTTCTAGCTGTTTGTGCAGCCGCTGCAATTCCTGAGCCGTTTCTACAGACTCCGATGCTAGCTCAATTCCGCTAAAATCCTGAATAAGGTTCGGCAAGGGTACTTGCAAAATGCTGGCCGCTCGATTGAGATCGGCTAACTTCAGCTTTTCGGCCTGTCCAGTTCTCAGGGCATTTAGGGCTCCTCGACTCAGTTTGGCCTTTTGTCGAAGCTCTCGCCAGGTTGAGATACCGGCAGCCTGCATGAGATTGCGCAGCAGGGCATCATGACTTTTCATTTCAGAGTTACGACTCCAAAATGGAATCCTAGCCAGAGTCTTTTGGATCCCTTTGGTTAAACTAGACAGGGGATCAAGAAAGGGGTTTGGGGCATTCATAGACGCTCCACCTGACGCTGGACATCTTCTTCTATGACTGGTACCTGGTCATATTCAGGCAACAGTTCCCTTTTTTGAACTGTGCCCAATGCCCTTTCTATTTCCTCAGTTAGTTCAAGGCAGCCCTTGCCTTTGACATTGAGCACGCGCTCAATCACGTTGCCATCTTTGTCGATGATGTATTCAACCTGTTGATATTCCGCCATAATGCCTCCTCAAGCCCAGCGCCCCAACACAATCCTGATCTGCCCTTTTTCATCCACAGATTCCGACTCTACCGTAAATCCCTTCTCCGCGGCCGTCGCAAGAAGCTGCTCGCGGGTATAGGCTTGGCGGATTGGCGCTAAGAAAGCCTCAGCGCTGACTCCCGTTCCCCAAAAGTCGGCAATCATCTCCAGGCTGTCCCCCCGTTGGCGAAAGCCAATGTCGTAGCCGTTGCTGCGCCTAACCACCAGATCTGCCTGGACACGGTTCCCTCCATACCCCCGGACATAAGTGTTTTCCAAGACCTCGTGACCTTGGGCAACCAAAGCGCCTTTCAGGATCTCTTTATTTTTGAACTGAACCTTGATGCTGGTGAAGTGCGACACTGTGGGGATTCTCCTCAGAAGAACATGCTTTATCCTAGAGCAGTCCTCTTGGCTTGAAAAGTTTTGCTAGGGCACAAAGCCGCGTGGCCCTAACCAAAGAAATTGAGGGAGCCAACCATTAGTTTCCCTTGGCTAGAGGATGCCGGTGGGGATCCGAGGTAGCAGGAGGAAGCAGGCGAGGGACATCGCGGTAACCAAACCAGACGCTCGCCAAACTTTTGAACCAAAGGGAGAGCCAGGTCAACTTCCACTGAAAATCAAGTCTTGCGCCCTGGAGATTTGCGCCTCCTACCTTGGCATGGTCTAGGTTGGATCCTTCCAGGCTGGTGTAGCTTAGGTCGGCCCAACTGAGATTGGATCCGCTGAGGTTGGCCCGGCTGAGGTCAGCCCCCCTCAGTCCGGTTCCAACTAGGCTGGCTCCCCTCAAGTTTGCACCGACCAGTTTCGCCCCGCTCAGGTTAGTCCAGTTCAGGTTGGCGCCGCTCAGGTCAGCTCCACTCAAGTTTCTCTTGGAGGCGTGACCGTTGACGATCTCCCACACCAGCCGCCACTTGGCCTCGATCTGGGTTTCAGGAGAAAGGATCACTCGTTGCAGATTGGCCAGCTCCAGATTTGCCCCTCTCAGGTCGGCGCCGCTTAGGTTGGCTCTGCCCAGATAAGCCCTACTGAGCTGGGTTCCACTGAGATCGGCTTGGGTTAGGTTGGCCCCACCCAGCTTGGCCCTCTTCAGATTGGCTCCACCTAGGTTGGCCTCGCTCAGATCTGCCCCAATCAAGTAAGCCCGGCTTAGGTTGGCTCCGCTGAGCCTTACCCCCCTGAGGTCTGCCTGGCTAAGGTTGGCCTTTCTCAAGTCCGCCTCTCTCAAGTCCGTCCGGCTCAGCTCCTGCGAATGGGCGCAAGCATGGAGAATAATTAACCACCAGCGACTCTCCGGGCTGTCCTCTGCAGAAATCACCGCCCCTCTCAAGATAGGCAAGTTTAGGCTTGTCTTGCCCAGTTTGGCTTCGCCGAGGTCGGCCCCGATGAGGCTAGCCCCCCTTAGATCTGCGCCGTTCAGTTTAGCCCGCCTCAGCCTGGCTCCGATGAGCTTGGCCTGTGTCAACTTGGCCCCCACGAGTTTAGCCTTGGCTAGTTCGGTCTTGATCAAGCTGGCGCCACTGAGGTTGGCAGCGCTTAGGTCTGCGCCGCTGAGATCTGCTTGGTTTAGATTGGCCCCCCTCAGATCCGCCTGGCTCAGATTGGCTTTGCTCAACTCTGCCCACTTTAAGTCTGCGCCGCAGAGGTTAGCCCCTCTCAGGTCGGCTCCCACCAAGTTCACGCCGGTGAGGTTGAGCCCGCTCAGATTTGCCCAGCTCAAGTTCGCCCCGCTCAAGTCTGCCTGAGCTAGATTTTTCCCCTGGGCGTGGCCGTTGACAATTTCCCAGATCAGTTGCCACTTGCGGTCAATTTGCGTTTCGCGGGAAATGACGACCCACTTCAAGTTGGCGTCTGCTAGATTGGCTCCCCGCAGGTTGGCCCCAATGAGATTGGCCCCCATCAAGTTGGCTCCGCTTAAGTCGGCTCCCCTCAAGTCTGCACCACTGAGGTCTGCCTGACTGAGGTTGGCTCCAACCAGGCTGGCGTGGCTTAGATTGACCTGGCCCAGTCTCGCTCGACTCAAGCTGGCCCCGCTTAAGTCCACCCCCCTTAGGTTTAGCCCGCTGAGGTTGGCCCTCCTCAGATCTGCCCAGCGAAAGTCCCGCTCGCCGGCTCTATATCGTTCTCGGATGTCTCCAACCGGACGCAGGGGAACTTGATAGGTTTTTGCTACTTGCACCAGTTGAGGTATGCCAGAGCTTAGTAAGGTCTTCCAAACTGCAAACTGCACCTGCCAATCCAGATGCTGCTGCGTTGTCTGTAGAAGAATCTTTCTGCTTTTTTCACCAAAGCTTCCAACAGTCCCGTTTCCCCCATAAGGATGGCCACTCCTAAGGACTAGCTGAACGGCTCCTGAACTGCCGGCAACTCCTTCAGCTTTAGTCTTTCCATATCCAGTTGTAGCCACAGCCCACTCCCTGTCGGCTAACTTCGTTTCTATTTTTACTTTGGCCCTGGATAAAGACAAGGTCAGACTTGGGGAGTTCTCACCGGGAAGGTATTCTTCGATATACTAATATTTCGATATGCTAATATGTTCAACTTCAACCTTTCAAACGTGCCAGCTTTGAGGATAGGAATTCAAACTTGGCAAAGGGATCCCTTGGGCCAGGCAGATAAGTATTGCAGTTTACAGAAAAAGAGCTTCAGTCCTTTTCTGCCAAGGGATCCCGGCAGCGCTCACAGACAGCCGGTAGATAAAGGGTGTCACGGCGGCCAAACCACTCGTAGCGGTGATCCCGGATCTGGGCATAGCTCCAGTCTCCCAAAAGCTTGAGGCCGGGAAGGTTGTGGTAGAGGGCCAGCCACAGGGATCCGCTGGGCAAGAGGGCGGCAATTTGTTCAATGGCAGCGGATCCCTGCCAGCGGCGCTCTGGGTGCTCCAGATCGATGAGAATCATCCCCAGCTCCACCTGCTCCGGTGGGATCCCCCATTGGGCCAGGGTAGAAGCATCTTGCATGGGGGCGTAGCAAAACTGCTGTCCGCGATCCAGTCGCTCCAAGAGCTGAACACCGGTGGCACAGAGGTTGCAGAGGCCGTCGTAGATAACCATGTAGGGCATGGTGGGATCCCTCAGGCGGGCTGACCCAAAATCTGGGCTTGGTACTGGGCTTCGGTAAGCAGTTGCCGAGGCTGCCGCTGCAGGAACACCCGACCCATCAGGTGATCGTATTCGTGCTGAAAGATCCGCGCCGGAAAATCCTGCCAGACCACCCTTTGCTGAACGCCTTCTGGAGTGTAATACTCCACCTCCACTTCGCGAGCGCGGGCCACCAGACCACGGCAATTGGGCACACTCAAGCAGCCTTCCCAACCCAGCACCTGGTCAGAACTGCAAGCCAGCAGACGGGGGTTAACCATCACCAAAGGCTGCATTTGCGGCGCTTCCGGGTAGCGGGGATTGGGACGAGAGGCCACGATCAGCACTTGGAGCAGGGATCCCACCTGAGGAGCAGCCAAGCCCACCCCCTGCGCCTCTTTCAGGGTAGCCAGCATACCTTCTATAAGATCCTGCAAGGCCGGCGTTTTGAACTCCGTCACCGGCTCGGCCACTTGCGTCAGGATGGGATCCCCCAATTGGCGTAGGCGAAAAGTCATGGCTTGCCCCAAGCAATTCTTCTTCTCAGTCTAGCGGGGATCCCTGAGCAGCCTAGCGGCTCTTGCCAGTAGCCACCAGTTCCAGGGCCAGCTTGGAGCGCTTCAGCCCTTCTGGGATGGGGATGGGGTAGTGGCCGGTAAAGCAAGCGGAGCAGAACGAGTTGGGATCCCGGCCCGTGGCAGCCAGCATGCCTTCCCAGCTCAGGTAGGCCAAAGAATCCACTCCAATCTTCTCGGCGATTTCCTCTACGGAATGCTGGGCAGCAATCAACTGATCCTGGCTATCGGTATCGATGCCGTAGAAGCAGGGATGGGTGACCGGGGGGCTGGAAATGCGCATGTGGACCTGGGTAGCCCCCGCCTGGCGCAGGGCCTTGACGATTTTCTGGCTGGTGGTGCCCCGCACAATTGAGTCGTCCACAATAACAATCCGCTTCCCCCCCAGCACATCCTCCAGGGGGTTGAGCTTCATGCGAATGCCCCGCTCCCGCATGGATTGGGTGGGCTGAATAAAGGTGCGGCCCACGTAGCGATTTTTGATCAGCCCTTCGGTGTAAGGGATCCCCAATTGGCGAGCATAGCCAATGGCCGCCGGCGTGCCGGAATCGGGAACGGAGATCACCCAGTCGGCCTCTGCCGGAGCCTCCTTGGCCAGTTGTTCTCCCAGCCGCACCCGGTAGGAGTAGAGGCTTTCCCCGTGCATCCAACTGTCTGGGCGGGCGAAGTAGATCATCTCGAAGATGCACAACTTGGGGGTGGCCTCCGCCCAACGCACCGATTGCAGCCCCTGACGGCTGATCCACACCAACTCTCCCGGCTCCACCTGCCGCAGAGGGTCGGCCCCAATGATATCCAAAGCACAGGTTTCTGAAGCCAACACGTAATGCAGCGGCTCGGCCTCGGGGTGGCTGAGGGTGCCGTCGCTGCAGATGATCTCCAGCATCTCTGACTGCAGCAGCTCATCCAGAGCGGGGTTGCTGCTCAAAAGCCCCAACACCAGCGGACGCACCCCATAGGGATCCCGTGCCCCGATCAGGCCCTCTGGCGTGCCGATCACCAGACTAAAAGCCCCCTGACAGCGGCGCAAAGCTTGGCAAGTGGCCGCGATCCAATCTTGACCTTGGTTCACCGCCTGGGCAATGGCGTGGGCAATACACTCGGAGTCGGTGCTGCTGGTTAGGTGCCGGTCGGCGGCCTCCAGTTCCTTCCGCAGCTCTTCCGCATTGACCAAATTGCCGTTGTGGGCCAGAGCCAGCGGCCCCAGGCGAGTCTCCACGATCACCGGCTGAGCATTGGCCACGCGGCTGGATCCAGTGGTGGAGTAGCGGGTGTGACCAACCGCCAGATCCCCGGTCAGTTGGGCCAAGTTCACTTCATCGAAGACCTGGGAGACCAAGCCCATCGCCTTGTGAACCCGGCAAAAGGATCCCTCAAAAGTGGCGATCCCTGCCGATTCTTGGCCGCGATGCTGCAAGGCAAATAGGCCAAAGTAGGCCAGCTTGGCCACCTCCTCTCCTGGAGCCAGGATGCCAAAGACCCCGCAAGCCTCTTGCAGCTCTTCCCGGGCATACCCCGCCCCGCTGATGTTTTCTGAGGGGTACAGGGCATCAACGCCAACGGCAGTCTGCCCCTCTGCTTCTCCACAGCCAGAAGATGGTTCTGCTCCCGCCCTTGCTGCCATGGATCCTCGTCTTGCTGTCACGCTTACCAGTCTAACTCGGCCCAGGTCATTCCCCTCTATCTGGCTTCACCCCCAAAGGGGGAGTCCACAGGTGGGGTTTGCAAAAAACTAATGCTCTATCTATAGTGTTAGCAGCGTGTAAGCGCTGCTGTGGCTGAGAAGCAGGTTGGCCGGGTTTTTGAGTTGAATGCCACCGAAGCTCGGCTCTCCTAGAACCGGCAGGATCCCAAAGCTTTGTGTTGTGAGGAGTCAAACCCCATGAGACAGCAGCCCCATAGGTTCCGTCAGAGCTGGACGTTAGCAGCCTCCTCTGTAATAAGGGCCAGTGTAGCCGCTCTTCTGTCGTTGTCACTTGTGGCTTGCCAAGAAGATGCCGGCGAACAGCCTGCGGTTACCATCACGCCGATAGCGGTGGTGGCTCCAACGCCCACTCCTTTCCTCATCCCCAGTCCTGTCCCTACGCCGCCGCCCACCCCTCTGCCTACCCCGACCCCCACTCCCCTCTTGAATCCTTTCCCCACTCCCAGCCCCTCTCCCACTGCTTCCTTTGCAGCAGAGCCGCCTTCGATTGCCGTGGTGGCCCTGACGGACGCGCGACAGACAGTACCCTTCAACGTGCTGGTGGCCGTTACGACTCCTGCGGGTTTGGGGGCCGGCATCAGTTTCCGGGTGGAAATCCGGCAAAGCCCCCTCACCCTCACCTTTGATTTCACTGCCGCTGCCGTCGGCTGTCAGCCCAACAGCAAAACCTGCATCGGCACCATCCCCATTACCATTCCTGCTTCTGCTCCCACCGGGGATTATGAAGTGACGGCAATGGTGGCGGATACCCAGGGCCGAATCGCTTCGGCCAAAGCTCCCTTGCGGGTGTTGCCCGCGCCCAGTCCCTCCCCTTCGCCAACGCCGACCGGCACCCCTAATCCTTTTCCTTCGGTGTCGCCTTCGCCTAGCCCCAGTCCCTCTCCCCGTCCCAGTCCTTCGCCGACGCCCAGCCCGAGAAGCTCCTAACTCCCTCGATCCGTTTCTCCTGTCGATGCTCAGGGCTAAGGTAGCTCTTGAAGAACTTGCTTCAAAGTGGTGACTAAGCGTTCAATGTGGGTTTCCTGGATAATCAAAGGTGGGGAGAGAGCGATGATATCGCCTGTGGTGCGAATCAATACCCCCCGCTCGTAGCAGCGCAAAAACGCTTCAAAAGCCCGCGCTGTCGGTCGGCCAGGGATCCCTTCCAATTCAATTGCCCCCACCAAGCCGAGGTTGCGCACATCGATGACATGAGGCAAGCCCCGTAGGGAATGGAGAGCCTCTTCCCAGAGGGGGGCAAGGCTGGCAGCCCGCTCGAACAGGCCTTCTTCTCGATACAGGTTCAGGGTGGCCAAGCCGGCGGCACTGGCAACTGGGTGGCCGGAGTAGGTGTAGCCGTGGAAAAACTCGATGGGGCTCCAGGACAGCGTCCTGCTGTTGTCCCCTGGACGGTGCAGGTCATCAGCGGAACCAGCAGCCTCCATGAAGGCGCTGTAGATCTCTTGCTTGACGATCACTGCGCCCATCGGGATGGTGCCATTGGTGAGGCCCTTGGCACAGCAAATCAGATCCGGCACCACTCCGAAATAGTTGGCCGCAAAAGGGGATCCCAGACGCCCAAAGCCGGTGATCACCTCATCGAAGATGAGCAGAATGCCGTATTTGTCGCAAATGGCCCGCAGCTTTTCCAAATAGCCCACCGGCGGCAGCAACACCCCCGTTGAACCGGCAACCGGCTCTACGATCACCGCTGCAATCGTGCTGGCATCGTGGAGAGCGACGATCCGCTCCAAGTCTTCTGCCAAGTGGGATCCCCAGCGAGGCAGGCCGCGGCTAAAGGCGTTTTGCTCCAGGTTGTGGGTGTGGGGTAGGTGATCCACTCCGGGAATGAGGCTGCCAAAAAACTTGCGGTTGTTGGAGATGCCCCCGACCGAGATGCCCCCAAAGCCAACGCCGTGGTAGCCCCGTTCCCGGCCAATCAGCCGCTGCCGGGATCCCTGTCCGCGTATCCGGTGGTAGGCGATGGCCATTTTCAAGGCCGTATCCACCGCCTCAGAGCCAGAGTTGGTGAAAAAAACGTGATCCAGTCCGGCAGGGGTGAGCTGGATGAGCTGCTCCGCCAGTAGAAAGGCTTTGGGATGGCCCATCTGAAAAGCTGGGGCGTAGTCCAGTTGGGCCACCTGCTGTTGGATCGCTTCCACAATTGGGGGGCGGCAGTGGCCGGCATTCACACACCACAGCCCGGCAGTCCCATCTAGGATTTGGCGTCCATCGTGGCTGGTGTAATACATGTCTCGGGCGGCCACCAACAGGCGCGGGTTGGCCTTAAATTGCCGATTGGCCGTAAAGGGCATCCAAAAAGGCTCCAGATTCAGCTCCGCTTGCAGGGCGACGGCTGCTTTCTCCAGGGTTTCTTGCATGGCTGGCCCTCCGGCAGTAGACGAGATTTCAAGCTGGCGAAGATGGAATCCCTAGATATTGGATAATTTTGAAAGGGGCTCCATCCTGCTAACGGGAACGATAGAGCAATCCTAATCGGCCTGGGATGCCTCTGGAAAGTTAGTATTTTCGCTCCTGAGGGGGAAACCGGGTGATCACCACGGGGCGATAGCTGATCTGCGGGGATCCCTCCCGAAAAGCGGCCAAGGTGTGTTGTAAAAACCGTTGATCATCCCGTTGGGGGTAATCTTCCCGCGCGTGGGAGCCACGGCTTTCCCGCCGTTCCAGGGCGCTGGCGAGGATCAAAGCCCCCACCGTCATGAGGTTGTCCAGCTCCAGCGCTTCGATCAGCTCGGTGTTCCACACCTTGCCCCGATCGTCCAAATGCAAATCCCGCTCGTAACGCTGGCGGATCTGCTGCCATTTTTGGATCCCCTCTTGGAGAACCGATTCGGTGCGGTAGACCCCACAATGCTCGGTCATGCAATCTTGAAATTGCCGCCGCACCTGATCAATGCGGCTCTTCCCTGATCGTTCCAGGAGCCCGGCAATCCGGCTGGCGGCCTGTTTGAGTAGGGATCCCTCGTCCACTTTCGGCAAGGCTCGACCTCTGACGGCCTCTACCATGGCTGCCCCTGTGCGCCGCCCGAAAACAACGCACTCCAGGAGAGAGTTGCTGCCCAGCCGGTTAGCCCCATGCACCGAAACACAGGCCGTTTCACCGGCAGCGAACAGCCCTTCCACACGGGTTTGGGCATCCCGCAGTACCTGCCCCTCCACCGTCACCGGGATCCCGCCCATGCAGTAGTGCACCGTCGGTCGCACCGGAATGGGATCGACAACCGCATCGATGCCCAAGTGGCGATGGGCCTCCTCCCAACAGAAGGGCAGCCGAGTGTGGATCTTTTCTGCCCCCAGATGCCGCAGATCCAAGTAGACAAAATCTTTGCCGTCAATACCGCGCCCGGCCCGCACCTCCGTGACAATTGCCCGCGACGTGATATCCCGTGGGGCCAACTCCATCTGGCTGGGGGCATAGGCGGCCATAAAGCGCTCCCCCTTCCCATTGATCAGATAGGCCCCCTCTCCGCGCACTGCCTCTGAGATCAACACCCCCACCGGATACAGGCCCGTGGGATGAAACTGCACAAACTCCATATCTTGCAGAGGCAGGCCGGCCCGCGCCACCATCGCCATGCCATCGCCGGTGGAAGCAAAGTCGTTGGACGTGGAGTTGTAGATGCGCCCATAGCCGCCTGTAGCCAACATAACCGCCTTGGCCCGCACCACCTCCAGCCGCCCGCTGGCCTGCTCCAACATCACCACGCCCTGGGCTTGGTTGTCCTCCAGGATCAGATCCAGCACATACCATTCGCTGTAGAGCTTGACCCCAAAACGCTTGAGGTTGCTCACCAACTCGTGCAAAATGGCGTGCCCGGTTTTGTCGGCGGCATAACAGGTGCGCGGGTGGCTGTGTCCCCCAAAGGCCCGCTGGGCAATGCGGCCATCCGGCAGGCGGGAGAACAAGACCCCCAAGTGTTCTAGGTCGATGATCACTTCAGGAGCTTCCCGGGCCAGAATCTCCACCGCATCTTGATCCGCTAGGTAATCGGATCCCTTGACGGTATCGAAGGCATGAGCCTCCCAGGAATCTTGCGGATCAACATTTTGTAAGGCGGCGGCAATGCCCCCTTGGGCTGCTACCGAGTGGCTGCGAATGGGATGGGTTTTGGACACCAAGGCCAGGTCGAGGCTGGGATCCCGTCGCATAACCTCCAAAGCCGCTCGGCAACCGGCCAGCCCTCCCCCGATGATGACAATGTCGTGTTCCAGCATGGATGCAGGCAAGCTCTCGCAAAGGATTCCGCCACAGCCAGGATGGCGTTTTCCCATTATGGCCGGCCCCAGCAGCCTCTCCAGCAGCAGGTAAACTACCCGACTCCGACCGCTAAGCGGTACGGAGCGGGCTTTCAGTAGCCCTGAGCCTGCTCTGCTCTACCAGAGAACAAAACAGGCCCGAACCTCTAGGCTGGT
>NZ_JBSSDA010000037.1:0-10756 GCF_054060305.1 Thermostichus sp. OS-CIW-31
GGCGGAGCCCCAATGAAGGCGATGATAAAGCAGGTGGTGGCAGTCAGGAGGGTGGGAATCATCAGCACCCCAAACCAGCCAATGTAAAGGCGGTTGTCGGTGGAGGTGACCCACTCGCAGAACTGCTCCCACACGTTGCTGGTTGAGCGACGTTGGATAACAGTAGTCATGAGAACAAACTTCCCTAAGGAAGCGCGAAGATTGACAACCTAAACTTAAAACATCCGTTAAGTTTCGTCAACTACCTGCCTCAAAAATGAGGAGGGGATCCCTTTCTCTATCGGCTGCCCCTCGGCAGAAAGAGGGCTTCTAAGGCCTGGCCGAGAGTCGGTTCCATCACCACCCGGTCTTCGTAGGCAGCAATCACCCGGGTGAGCTGAGGCAAGCGGCCCTGTTCTGCTTCGATGTAAAGGGGCTGAACATAGAGCAAAGAAGTCTCGATAGGAATGACCAGCAGCGTGCCCAGGTTCACCCGCGACCCATGCTGGTTCCAGAGGGAAATTTGCTCGGAGATTAAGGGATCCTGATTGACCCGTGCTTCCACCTGTTCCGGGCCATAGATGAGCCGTTGCTTGGAAAACTCGTACACCAGGAGCTTGCCGTAGTTTTCCCCGTCGCAGCGGGCCGCTATCCAAGCCACCATGTTCTGCTTGTTAACAGGGGCATAGGGGGAGAGGAGGACGAACTCAGGAGTGTGGTTTGCAACCCCTTGGGGATCCCTCGGCAAGGTGAGAATGAGATACTGCGGCTGCATGGGAATGCGCCGTCGATTGCGGAACTGGCCGGGGATCTGCCATTGATCCTCGCGGTTGTAGAAGAGGCGGGGATCCGTCATGTGGTAGGTGGCAAACTGCTGCGCTTGCAGGCGGAAGAGGTCTTGGGGATAGCGGATGTGTTGCCGCAGCGGCTCCGGCATTGCCTCCAGAGGCTTGAAGAGGGTGGGGTAGATGCGGGCGTAGGCTTGGATGAGGGGATCCCGAGGGTCGGCAATGTACCAATCGATGCTGCCGTTGTAGGCGTCCATCACCGCCTTGACCGAGTTGCGGATGTAGTTGAAGGGAAAGCCGGGCAGGTGCTCCGAG
Organism: Thermostichus sp. OS-CIW-31; assembly: GCF_054060305.1. Classification (NCBI taxonomy): domain Bacteria; kingdom Bacillati; phylum Cyanobacteriota; class Cyanophyceae; order Thermostichales; family Thermostichaceae; genus Thermostichus; species Thermostichus sp. OS-CIW-31. The sequence goes on from NZ_JBSSDA010000037.1 coordinate 1,083, forward strand.
TAGGGGTAGCGGCTGCTGGTGGTATAGGCATCGAAAAACCAGTAGAGCTTGCCGCCTTGAATGACCAGGTAGGGATCCCGGTCGTAGAGCAAAAAGGGCATCACCCGACGGATGCGCTCGCGGATTTGGCGGCGATAGAGAAAGCGGGTGGCAGAAGACAGCTCGCGGCTGAGAAGGATGCGCAGATCGCCAAAATGCCAGGCGTAGAGAAACCGCTGCCAGAGGTGGGGAATGGGCACGCCACCGCTGCCCCGGTAGCTGCTGTACACATAGCGCTCTGCTGCAGGGTAGTCCAATTCCCGCGCCTCAGCGCCCACGAAAACATCGGTGGTAGTCAGCTCGCCATAGTAGAGGGCCGGCTGCTCCACCCGCAAGACGGAGGCCACCTCAGGGTAGCGAGGAGAAACCCGCGGCGGGATATCCGACAGGAAAAAGTCCGGCAGGCCTTCAGGGGTCACCACATTCACCGGGCTGAGGGTGAGGCCATAGCCGTGGGTGTAGAAAAACCGCCGGTTAACCCAGGTTTGGGCGGCGGGGGGCACCTGGGCAAAGTCCAGCTCGCGGGCGGCATGCATGACTTGGCGCAATTCTCCCCCGATGCGGTAGCGATCCACATTCACATAGGGGAATTGATAGTAGGGGCGGATTTCTTGCAGTTGTCGATAGGTGGCCAATAGAGGCTCCGCATCCCAGAGGCGCACGTTGCTCAGGGTGGATTGATTCTGCTGCAGGATCTCCCAGGTCAGGGATCCCCCTTCCGGGAAGGGTTGGACTTCGACATCGGCCAGGCCAAAGCCAGCACGGGTAAAACGGATGTTGTCCTCGATGTAGGGGCGCTCCAGCTCCAGCTCGTTGGGGGTGACCAAGAAGGTCTGCACCAGTTGGGGATAAAGTTGGGTGGTTAGCAGCCCAAACCCCAGGTAGGCCCCCCAGAGGATGGCCGGCGCCAGGAGAGAGCTGGCCCAGGAAGGGCACCAGGACTTGAGGAAAGGAAGGTTGAGGCGGATCCCTTGGCGGGCCAAAACCCAGAACCCCACTGCCGTCAAGCCCGCCACCCCGCTCATCAAGGTCGTGGCCGGCAGAGTTGCATGCACATCGGCAAAACCGGCCCCAAACACAACGCCGCGGGTGGAATAGAGCAGCTCGTAGCGATCCAGCCAATGGCCCCAAGCCCGAATGAGAAACAGGGATCCCCCCAAGATCAGCAAGTGCCGCTGGGCATAGAGAGAAAGGGCCAAGGTCAGCCGTTGCTCGGAAAGCCCCAGCTCTACCAAGTAGATGAGGACAACGGCAATCAAGGTGAGCAGCACCAGGTTGAAGCACCACTGCTGCAGCGTCTCCCAGAAAGGCAGGCTGAAGAGAAAAAAACTGAGATCGCGGTTGAAAATGGGATCCGACTCCCCGACGGGCCCCTGGTTCAGCCAGAGCAACAGCGTGAACCAGTGATTGGAAAGAGACCAAGCAAAGAAAACACTCAAACCTGTGGCAATCGCCCAGGCCCCGGTCAAGGTTGCCCCCCGCCAGCAGGAGCAGATGTTGGATCCCGTCACCGCCAGGGCAAAGAGGAAAGCGCCCAGGCCCAGCCCCCAGCGGGCAATCACCCGCGTCCACAGCACCGGCAGGGCATTCAGCTCGGCAAACCAGGCCAGATCTACGTAGAAAGCCGCCAAGCCCGTGATGGCCAGGATCCCCAGCCCCACCCCCAGCAGCAGAAACAATCCTCGCCGCAACCTCTGCATCGCCTCAGGATCCTCGGCTCAAAGCTGTTCTTGGTCGCGTCAGCGGTGCAGTTTCCCTTCGCCCGAGCGTTGCGGAACAACACAGGGTGCCGTAGGCATAGCCCTGTTCTAGCTGTTGCACCGCCTGCACCAAGCCTGCCGGCCCGCCGTCCACCCGCACCACCGGGATCCCCACCTGGGCCTGCACCTCTTGCCAGGTCAGATCGTCCAAAAAGCGCTCCCCATCCTTAAGGGCAATCTGAGGTAGCAGCAGCCCATCGTAGGCCGCCAAGTTTTCAACCGATTTCAAGGCATTCAAGACATCTTGGCCCGTCAGCAGCCCGGTTACCGTCAGGCTTTGTCCCCAAAATTGGCTGGCAATAGGCAAAAGATCCAACTGCAGCCCGCGGATGCGGTTCATCTGCTCCACCACAGGCTGGAAGGCTTGCTCTACGGCATTGCCCACCACCCACAGAACCTTGAGGGGAGAAGGGAGCTCAGGCGGCAGTTTGAGCTGCTCGAACTGGCTGAGGAAAAGCCGCAGGGATCCCACGCCATTCCCCAGTTGGGGGTAATCTTCATAGTGCTCTGCCGGTGGCAGTTCCCGCCCGGCCAGCAGATACCACTCATCGGCCAGCCAGGCAAAGGTGGATCCCAATGTTTGCCGAAACCCGACCTGCAAAGTTTCCACCTGCTGGATCACTTCTCGGGCCTTGGCCGCATCGACAGGAACCAGCTCATCACCAGGGGGGCGAAAGCGCGTCAACCCCACCGGCACCACTGCTGCCGAGAGGACGGTGGGGATCCCGTCTACGGGCCGGCGAAAGGCGGCCAAATCGAGGAGTGTGCGGGTGAGGTGATCCCCATCGTTCCAGCCTGGGCAGACCACCACCTGTGCGTGCAGTTGCAAGCGATGCTGGCGAAACCAGGCCAACTGCTCCAAAATCAGGCCAGCCCGCGGGTTTTTGAGCAAGCGGCTGCGCAGCTCCGGGTCGGTAGCATGCACTGACACGTAGAGGGGAGAAAGGCGCAGGCGAGCGATGCGCTCCCATTCGGCAGCAGGCAAGTTGGTGAGGGTGAGGTAGCTGCCGTAGAGAAAGCTGAGGCGGTAGTCGTCGTCCTTGAGGTGCAGCGTTGCCCGCATTTCCGGAGGTTGTTGGTCGATGAAGCAAAAGGGGCAAGCGTTGGCGCACTGGATCAGGCCATCGAACAGGGCTGTCTCAAACTCTAGCCCCAGATCCTCGTCGATTCCCTTCTCCAGCTCAACTGTGCGCGGGATCCCTTGGCTGTCCAAGATCTCCAGGCTTACATACTCCTCGGCGATCAGGAAGCGGTAGTCGATGAGATCGCGGGGGCGCTCGCCGTTGATGCTGACCAGGGCCTCTCCAGGTCGAATGCCTGCTTCTGCTGCCAGGGATCCCGGCAAAACAGCACTGATGCGGGCAGGCTTGAGGCTAGTACGAGACATAAGATTGACTCATAATCAGATGTGCTATTCGCGTTGGCAGGGCGGAGTCCTGGATCGGGACAGCGTTGTGTAGCAAGAACGAGGCTCGGTTGCGTTGCCAGAAGAGCTCACTGCAAACAGCGAAGAATGGCTGCCTCCAGCTCGGTTTGGCTGAGATCCGTCACCACAAACACCTCCTGCACGCTGCTTCCCTTGCGGGCCACCAGCTTGTACCCGCCCCGGATCGGCACCGAAACCCGCAACTGCAACTGGGGGATCCGCCCGCGACTGCAGGACAGAGCGCCCGGCGTCACGGTCTTGATGCCGGCCTGCCGGGTCAGGCGTTCCAAAACAGGGATCAACCCTGAGATATGGGTAGAGTGGTTCCAAACCAGACGACCAGAAGGCTCAGACATGGCGGCCAAAGTGAGGAGAGGATGGGATCCCTATCCTATTCCTCCACAAATACCTGCTGCTCGTTGTGGAAAACTGGATGTCCAAAATGCCTGAAGATTCCCCGCCTGCGGTCGTGGCTCTGATCTTGGCCGGGGGCAACAGCCGCCGCATGGGATCCGACAAAGCCCTGGTGCTTTGGGATGGGATCCCCCTGCTGCGACGGGTGGCTCAGGTGGCAGCAGCCTGCGCCGACGCGGTTTACATCCTCACCCCCTGGCCGGAGCGCTATGCGTCGGTGGTGGATCCCGGTTGGCATCTCTGGCGGGAAAACGTTCCCCCCCTGGTCGGGCAAGACCCACGTGGTCGGGACAGCATTGCGGAGCAACACCGAGGCCCGCTGCTGGCCTTTCAAGAGGGGATCCGGCGGCTACAAACCTTGGCTGCTCCCCCGGAGTGGATCCTGCTGCTGGCCTGCGATCTGCCCTGCTTGCAGGAGCAGGTTCTTGGGGATTGGCGACAGCGCCTTGCCACCCTGCCCCCTCAGACGGTGGCCGCCCTGCCCAAAAGTCAGCGGGGCTGGGAGCCCCTGTGTGGCTTCTATCGCCTGGCGCAGCTAGGTTCTCTGGAGAGTTTCTTGCAGGCAGGAGGAAGATCCTTTCAGGGCTGGTTGTCCCAGGTGCCAACAGCCATCCTGCCCCTGACCGTTCTCGACAGCGGGACGGAGTCCCTTGAGAGGATGCTCACCAATTGCAACACCCCTGCAGATCTGCAGCTGGGGGGAAACCTGGGTAGGGGGTGATCCCTGGGATCGGCAAAGGGAGGGATCCCCTCATGTCACAATGGGTAAAGATTTGCTCGGTTTCTTATCTCGGCGCCGTGCTTACTTCCCTTTACTACCGCGAGATCCCTTGCCCCGATAGTGCTCAAGTGCTGCGCTGGCTACAGGAGTGTATCCCCCTGCCCCAAGGCAGCCAGAAGGTTCTTACCCCCACGGGCCTGCGCCTACAGGGATCCGGCGCTGAGCTGGCCCTTTTCTTGTGGTCGGGGCTGAACACCACCTATCTCAAGGTGTTCCAGTGGTCGGAGCAGCCCTTCCCCCGCCAAGCTCGCTGGCTGAGAGAGCTGGAACAGGCCATCCAAAGCCAATTTCCCCACCGCTACCCGCAGTTGCCCCAGATCGATCTGAACCGGGGATCCATCTTCGATCAGCTTGAGCCTTTCTACCCGCAAACGGTGAAGTATTTTCGGCGGATCCCCAATGGAGAATTTGACCTGCAGCGGGTGTACTGGTGGGAAAAGCGCTGGCGGGAAGAAGTGCAACATTGCCACGCAGCCCACCGCCCTGCTCAGCCAGTATTGTTTCGCCAGCCTGCCCCTGAGCCGGCCCCGGTGGAGTGGGATCTGGCCATCGTGGGGGGAGCGCTGGGAGCCCTCTATGGAGCGGCCATGGCCCGCTTGGGCTACCGCGTGGCCTTGGTGGAGCGGCTTCCTTTTGGCCGCATGAACCGCGAGTGGAACATCTCCCGGCGGGAGCTGCAAACCCTGGTGGATTTGGGCCTTCTGAGCGCCGAGCAGATGGAGAGCTTGATCCTGCGGGAATATACAGATGGGTTCAACAAGTTTTTTGACGGCAATAGCCCGGTTCGCGCCCCTGTCCTGCACACGCCCACGGTACTCAATCTGGCCATTGATGCCGAAAAACTCCTGCAGCTTTGTGGCCAGATCCTCACTTCCTGTGGGGGAGCCATCTACGAGCGCACCGAGTTCCAGCGGGCCTACATTGGCGAACAAGGCGTCACGCTGGTTTTGAAGGATTTGCCCACCGGCGAGGAGTTTCGGCTGGGATCCCGCCTTGTGGTGGATGCTATGGGAACAGTCTCTCCCATTGCCCAGCAGCTTTACCGCCATCGGGCTTTTGATAGCGTCTGCCCCACGGTGGGGGCTACCATTGCGGGGGGGTTTGAGCCAGGGGTATGGGATCCCCAGTTTGGGGACATTCTGGCCAGCCACGGGGACATCAGCCGCGGTCGGCAACTCATTTGGGAGCTGTTCCCCGGCCCAGGCGAAGATCTTACCTTTTATCTGTTCCACTACCACCAGGTGCATCCGGAAAACCCCGGATCCCTGCTGGAACTGTACGAAGATTTTTTCACTATTCTGCCGGAATACCGCCGCTGCGACCCGGAGCGCTTGCAGTGGAAAAAAGCGACCTTCGGCTATATCCCCGGACGATTTGGCCAGCCCCGGCACCCTGTTCGCGGCAGCGGGGCGGAGTCCTCGGAACCCTTTGACCGGGTGCTGCTCATTGGGGATGCGGCGGCTATGCAATCGCCCCTTAGCTTTACCGGCTTTGGATCCCTGGTGCGCAACTGCCCCCGCCTGTGCGATCTGCTGGATACGGCGCTGCGCCACGACCTGCTCAGGGCTGCAGACTTAGCCCAGATCCGGGCCTACCAGGGCAACTCCGCCGTCACCTGGCTCTTCTCGCGGGGGATGATGGTGCCCACCGGCAAGGTGCTGCCCCCCGAGCGCATCAATGCCACTCTCAACAGCTTTTTCGGCATTCTCGCCACCGAGCCGCCGGAGGTGGTGGACGATTTCATCAAAGACCGGGCTGGCTGGCTGGCCTTTAACCGCATGGCCATCAAAGCTGCCCTGCAAAACCCACGGCTGCTGCTGTGGATCTGGGAGGCCGTAGGGGCCAAAGGCTTTGCCCAGTGGCTACCCACCTACCTCAGCTATACCGGCCTGGCCTTGACCTCTGCTTTGTTCAGGGGCTGGCTTCCAAATCTGCTGCGTCGCCTGCAGCCCTGGCTAGAAGCGCGTTACCCCCGCCTGTGGCTGCGCTGCCTGCAGTGGAGCTACACCCTCACGTATGGGGTAGGGCAGCCGCGCATCCAGTTTCAACTCCCCCCCACTCAAGAAAAGGCCCAAGACGCAATACCGACTTGGGTAGAGGAGAGGGCTTGAGCTGGTGGCGCGGTTGGAGAATGCGGCCACGCCAGTTTTTTGATGCCTGTGCTTTTGCTTGCCTCAAGTCACAATCTTCAATGTCTGCTTCAATGTCTGCAGAAAAGGCAGGTGACAATACAGCCTGTTCACAAACTGGGGGATACAAAAATCGTGTTTACGAGGCTTGACCCCAACGAGGTTTAAAACAAGCAGGTTTATAGTCATTTTAAACAGGACTGAAAGATTCTGTTGTATTGCTTCCTAACTCCCCTCTCCCTTTGGGAGAGGGGTTGGGGGTGAGGGATGACTCCCTCTGGGAGAGGGGCTGGGGGTGGTCGCGGCAGCGGCGCGGAACGCTTGGGGAGTGTCTCAATTAGCCTAGAATGACCATACAACCGTATCCCGTGGTCCCTTAGTGGGCTGTAGTTGTGTAGCTAAAGCCAATTAGCAAAAGATCCCATTGGATGCTAGCAGTCCTCACTTGTGTTTGCTAGCAGCTTTACCTCTTATCTGCACAGATTTCTGCACAGATTATTTACACAGAGCTGAACGAGGGAGTGCCCATCAGGCAAAGCCTTCCTCTGTGGCGCAAAAGTATTTCGCCACGCAGGGATCTGCCTGTCCTTTGCCTTGGCATTTTGCCCAAGTTGAGTATAATCAATACCTAACATCCAGGATCAGATCGAGGATAGTTGGGAAAGGATCCCAACCTTGATTTGGTTTTGAGACTGCTAGCCCCCTTTTTAGAATCTTTCGCAAAAAACTCTGTAGGACTGAGCCCAGTCGCGTCAGCGTTGCGGAGCAACATGGTTTACACCTTCGAGATCATCGGCATCGCCCCTGCTCTACAGTTCTTTCATCAGCAACAGAAGCTGGCCCAGCGGCCCTGTGGGGTGGAATACCTGGGTACCAGCTCCTGCACCCTCGATGCGTTGCTGGGATCCCTGGAGGAAGTGCCGGCCCGGCGCGGCTGGGACTTGGATCAGTTGGTCGACGCTGTTATCCGCTTTTGGTGCAGCAACCCCGATTTGGTCAGTATGTGGCGCTCTCGTTTTCGCGATGCCGGGCGAGATGCGCTGTTGGTCTCGCGAGTGGGGCATATTCAATCACTGCGGCAGGAATTTGAATGGCTGCTGAAGCAGTAGGTGCCGAGCGCCACTCTCGCCACCTGGGTGGGAGAATGTGCGGTTAGCAGGTAGGCTAAGGGCAGAACTAATTTGTGAGCACCCATGAGCGACACAGTTTTCGGCAAGATTATTCGCAGGGAGATCCCTGCACAAATCGTTTACGAAGACGATAGAGCCCTGGCCTTCAAAGATATTGCCCCCCAAGCCCCTGTCCACATTTTGGTGGTGCCCAAAGAGCCCATCCCCGGCATTTCCCAGGCCAAGCCCGAACATGAGGCATTGCTGGGACATCTCCTGCTGACCGCTCAGCGGGTGGCTGCCGAGGCAGGTTTAAATAAAGGCTACCGATTGGTGATCAACGAAGGAGAAGACGGCGGGCAAACCGTCTTTCATCTCCACATTCACGTTCTGGGCGGTCGGGGGATGGGCTGGCCCCCAGGTTGAGCGATGGTTTTTCCCACCCATTGGAGCCTCTGCAGGTACAATCCTGTCATTACTGAGGATAAACGGCGGGCGGGGTCTGGGATCGATGGAGTGGCACGTAACCGATGCAGAGAGTTTGATGATCATCGACCAGGAGGTGGGCAAGCACGAGCTTTCTCCTGCTGAGTATGAGGTGGTTCGTCGGGTTATTTATGCTACTGCCGACTTTGAGTACTTGAACCTCATCCGTTTTGGTAACGAAGCCTTACAGGCTGGGGCGGCGGCCTTGGCAGCGCGTACCACCATTGTGGTCGATGAGCCGATGGTACAGGTGGGCATTGCCTGGGCTGTTCAGAACACCTTTTCCAACCCCATCTACTGCGGCAGCGAAGCGATTACCCGTCCCCAAAGGGACAAGACCCGCTCCGCTTGGGGCTTGGAAACCCTGGCCCAACGCTACCCTGAGGCGATCTTTGTGATTGGCCAATCCCAGACTGCCCTCTCCACCTTGGTGCAGCTGATTAGAAAGAAGGAGGTGGCCCCTGCTCTGGTCATCGCCACGCCGGCTGGGTTTGTGAACGTGGTGCAAGCCAAGCAGGAGCTAGCCGATTCCATGGTGCCCCACATCCGCACTGAGGGACGCAAAGGAGGCCCGGCAGTGGCTGCAGCGGTGTTGGATGGCCTGCTGGACTTGGCTTGGCACGCCTATGTACGGGTCAGCAGCGCAGACTATCCTGTCAAATCCGCCGTTTCTTGACATGCTCCTTGCTCTACTGGCTGGCTAAGCCAAGGCAAACTGCGCAGCGGTAGAGCAGGGCTTTAGACCCCATTTCTAGAGTAGGTCTGCTGATCTGATCGAGATCACTCAACTGGGGGGATCCCGAGCACCCGGCCTTCAAGTCGGCATCGGCAAGATGGGAGCTGTGCTCTCAGTCCTGCCCTTGAAAAATGGCCTGAGAGACGACTGGTTGGGCCTATGGAGGGATCTTCCCATGCGGTGTGCCATCTTCTTTTGCTGGCTTGCCTGGGTTTTTGCGCCGGGGGCTTGGGCACAAGCTGAGCCATGTCCGGCGGTTGCCCTTCTGCCCTCTTCACTGCAGTTGTCAGAGGTGTCAGCACCTGCCTCTGCCCTCTCGACAACCCAGATGGACAAGGCAGGGATCCAAGTCAGCCCCTACCAGCGCTGGCGACAGAGGTATGCCCCCTCAGATCCCCTCTCTTCGGGTTTGGGCAGCGTCCCTTATCGGCCAGCCCAGCAGGGATCCCAAAGGATTCAACAGGGAACAGAGGGGCTGCCCTTAGGGCCTGCGACCCGCCAAGGGGAACAGCTGGAGCAGATCGGGATCCGCCTGGGAGAAGACAGCCCTTTTTTCCTACATCCCGATGGCTTGGTCTATCGGCAGTCCTATTGAATTTGTGAGTCTGTTCGCTACAGGGATCCCAGCTTCCCCAGGGAGAAGGGCTGAGAGTGAGAAATTATCTCTCACTTCTCTCTTCTCACTGCTCACTATCAGTATTAGGTTGTGTTGATCTTTCATTTGAGCCAAAAGAGAGCACTGACGAGATAGAGAAAACTCAAGAAGTTCCTGGCCAATTTGTCAAAACGAGAAA
>NZ_JBSSDA010000038.1:0-8675 GCF_054060305.1 Thermostichus sp. OS-CIW-31
TCTCGTTTTGACAAATTGGCCAGGAACTTCTTGAGTTTTCTCTATCTCGTCAGTGCTCTCTTTTGGCTCAAATGAAAGATCAACACAACCTAGTTACGCCCGCCAATTTGCCTACCGCTGTGGTCTCACCTGGCAGCAGGCCCAGACCCAAGCAGAGGGATCCCTGCCCTGGCTAGAGCGCCACGTGCCCTACTTGCTGGAAGAAATCCAAGGCATTGCCGCGGGGAGTGGCTTCCGTTTTGCCGAGATTCTGGCCCTCAATTTGCGCACCGAGATTTTATCCAGATCGGTTGTCGGTGGATCCCATCCCAACTGCGCCGCTGCTCTGGAACACAATCTCCAAAACGGGGTGCCCCAGCACCCACCGGATCCTGCTCATGAATTCAAGGGGATTGATCTCATCGATCCAGCCCAAGCCAACCCGGATGGGGGAGAATGCACCACCCTGGCGGCCTTGCCCCAGGCTACCTCCACCCACCACACCTACTTGGCCCAAACCTGGGATTGGATCGGGGAGCAGCGCAGGGCCTGTGTGCTGTTGTGCGTTCGCTCCGATAACCACCCTGCCTACCTCACCCTGACCGAAGCTGGGATCCTGGCCAAAATCGGCCTCAACCGAGCAGGGTTGGCCGTGGCCCTCAACCTCTTGCGCTCTACCCTAGATGGGCAAACCGAGGGAATGCCGGTGCATTTGCTATTGCGCTTGTTGTTGGAGTGCGAGGAGTGGCAGCAAGCTGTGGAGAGGGTGAGATCCTATCCTTACACCGCGTCCTCTTGTGTCAGCGTTGCGGGTACCGCAGGACAGGCGGTAGGCCTACAGCCCGCTAGTGCAATCAGCTTTGAAATCAGTCCACGAGGAATTGGCCTGCATCTCCCTCAAGGAGGGATCCTCGCCCACACCAATCATTTCCTGGATCCGGCCTTGCGAGAAGATGGCTGCCCCCCCCCACACAGGATCCTCCACAAGGCTAGAACGGGCCTATCATTTGCTTCGCCAGAGTGCTCAAACGGGAACCCTAGAGGCGGTCACTCTTCAAAAAATCCTACAAGACCGGACGAATGCCCCCCACTGCATCTGCCGCTATCCGGATCCCCATCTGCCCGTCTGGGATCGCACCGAAAGCGTGGCGGCTGTGGTGATGGATTTGAACCGGCAAATCTTACACCTGGCCCCCAACATTCCCGATCAAGTGGAGTTTGTACCGATTTCCGGGATTTTCTAGGTTTGGGAGATGCAGTAGGATCGAGCTGAAGAGAGAGGAGGGGCAGGCGATCGCGTCCTTGCTGTCGCCACCAGACAGCGGGATGAGGAAAGTCCGGGCTTTCAGAAGAACACACCGCTGGGGAAAGCCCAGTGCGGGTAACCGCGAGGATAGTGCCACAGAAACATACCGCCGATGGCTGGGATCCCAGCACAGGTAAGGGTGCAAAGGTGGGGTAAGAGCCCACCAGCAACGTCGTGAGGCGTTGGCTCGGTAAACCCCGGTGGAAAGCAAGGCCGCAGCCGCAGGACTATGGCTGTTCTTCGCCCCTGTTGGCTGCATCGAGATCACGGTACCCAAAGTGGGGAAGGGTGCTCTCGATGGTGGTGAGCCGCTAGAGGGTGATGGTAACATCACTCCCAGATAGATGATCGCCAGTGCAACTCTGCACTACAGAACCCGGCTTACAACCTCCTCTCTTTTCTATCTGGTCTCTGTTGGGTCACGCCTGCCATCCACAGCTCCACGCAGGCTTGCAGAAGGGGGGGGATCCTGGCGGTTTCGGCGCCTTTCTCTGATTTTTTAGATTTTTCATCCGATAGCTGCCCCTCAACAGAGGGCTCGGTTCCGTCGGCGCCAACGGAAGGCAACTCGGCAGTTACCGCCAACATTGCTGCTCCCAAAATCATTACATGCAAAACCCCAACGGCTGCATAAAGGCGATCTGGCTCGACAGATTGCAACTCAGAGTTGGGAAATCGCCGCAAATACTCTGTCAGCTGTTCTTGGGCCTGAGAAAAACCCATCCGCAAGGCGCGACGATGTTCCTCAGAATAAAGACCAGCCTCCCCGACCAGGGAGCGCACCAGTTCAGGATTATCGGCCAAAGCCCGAAAACAGGTGTGGACATAGCGCAGGAGAATGGCTTGCAACCCAGAACCTTGAGAGGGGGCGGGATCCGCCTTCAGAGGCAGATCGGCAATGCCGGAAAAAACCCCCAACTCGCCAAATACGGCCAGGAGTAACCCTTGCTTGGTGCCGAAGTGCCGAAACAGGGTGACCTCATTCACTCCGGCCAAATCTGCAATTTGACGGGTGGTGGTCTGGGTGATGCCCTGACGAACGAACAGCTCCCGAGCCGCATTCAGCAGCCTTTGCCGAGAAGAAGGACGTGCCATAGTGAGGAGAAAACCTGAAGAATTGCGGCGGGCTGCAAGTGACGCTTGCATTTACGGTGGAATACCGCTAGGCTTAATGTCAAGCGAGAGGATGTCGGCGGCGTTGCCTCTGCTCCTCTTCTTCCTGTGTAGCCAAGTTCATCACAGCGGAGCACATAGCAAGTCACCGCTGGCTATGGCGGTGTCTTCAGGGGTTTGACTCCGTTTCCACGTTGGGCCGCTGTTATCCGGCGGCCTTAACTTGGGCTTTGTGTTTTGGCTCTTTCCTAGTCAGTCTAGTCTACTTCTTCTTCTGAGGTTTTGTGGGTTCATGACCACTTCTTTTTCTCGCCAATCGCTGAATCATCCCGCTCCGCTCATTCAGCCCGAGCCCCAAGAGTCCTTTCGGTTTGCTTGGGAACATGTGCTCTTCTTTGCCATCTTTCACGTGGTGGCTTTGGTGGGAGGCATTTTCTTCTTCTCCTGGCCCGCTCTGGGAGTAGCCCTATTTCTCCACTGGTGTTTCGGCAGCTTAGGCATCTGCTTGGGGTACCACCGCCTGCTCAGCCATCGTAGTTTCCAGGTGCCCAAGTGGCTGGAATATGTCTTCACGACTCTCGGTGCCCTGGCCGTTCAAGGGGGGCCGATCTTTTGGGTGGGCGGCCATCGTCAGCACCACGCCTTCACCGAAGACGAGGAGAAGGATCCCTATTCTGCTCGTAAGGGCTTTTGGTGGAGCCACATACTCTGGCTGATCTACCACCGCGAAGAATTTTTCAACCCTGAGAAGTATTCTGCCTTTGCGCCGGACTTGGCTCGGGATCCCTTCTACCGCTGGCTGGATAGGTACGCCCTGCTTCTGCAGCTGCCATTGGCCGCGATACTCTACCTGCTGGGAGGCTGGTCATTCGTCGTGTACGGTATCTTTGTGCGGACAGTGCTGCTACTGCATTGCACCTGGTTAATCAACTCGGCCAGCCACTTCTGGGGTTACCGGACTTTCGAGAGCAATGACAATGCTCGTAACCTTTGGTGGGCGGCCATTCTAACCTATGGTGAAGGCTGGCACAACAACCATCATGCCGACCCGAAGTGCGTTAAGGCCGGTTTGCGTTGGTGGGAGATCGACATGACCTACTGGGCCATTTGGCTGTTGGCGAGATTGGGCCTGGCTCGTAAGCTGCACCTGCCTGCCCAAGGCCAAGCTGCTCGCTGAACTGGTTTTTCCCAGACCTTGCAGAGGAATCATCCGGGGATCCCTATCCCTAGGGATCCCTTTTGGGTTGCAGAGAGAGCTAGTCTTCTAAGGGGCTGTACTGCCACGCTCCATAGTGGTCAAGAATACGCTTAATTTGTTCTATGTCGGCATCGGGTTCTTGATGAATATGCAATGCCTCTATTTGGCTGTCTTGGTAGCGAAAGGTGGAGTTTTTTTTCCACTCCAGCTCCGTTTTCACCCCTGAAACACAAGCCAAATGGGCAGCCAATTCCCGATAAACCATCAGGGGCATAGAATCGTAGCGAACAGCGTAGCGTTTCAGCTTGGGGACGCTCACGTATGACAACCCAATCAACGTAGCTCAAAACAACTCAAGTATAGTCACTTCAAGCTAGATTAAGACGCTTCCTAACTACTCCGCGGTGTCGCCCAAATGCTCCGCATCACTTCCGCGAGCCCCCCAATCCCTCTCCCTAAGAGAGAGAAGAGCTAGGAAGCACTGCAACGGAACAGTTTCATTCCTCATTGAAATGACTATAACTTCTGGGCAATACAGTCACCAAAACCCCCCCGCTCAACACTCTTTGCTGGACACTTGACCGGCAAAATGGGATGGGACTAAGCAATTTTGTCATCGACCAAAGTGCAGCAGTTTACCTGATCCAGGCAAATCTTTCCCCATTGCAAGGCCCAGCGTACTAAGGCCACCCGATTTGCCGTTCGGGTCTTGCTCAAAATGTTGCTGATGTGATTGTCAACGGTGCGTTTGCTGATCTCTAAGCGTTCCGCAATGTCCTGATTGGTCAGTCCTGCCGCAATCAACTCGATGACTTGCAGTTCCCGTTCGGACAACAAGTCCGCGGAATGATAGTCGGTGCCCATTCCGAATGCCTGCTTAAGATGAACTGTAAGGATTACCTACCCCAATTCTAGGGGATCACCCCTGAGATGGACAGCCCTGCAGCAGGGAAATCTTGAGCGATTCTCGTCCAGATTCTGGCTGCGGGCCACTGACGCGAGCGTTTTCGGATAGGCTTCACAAGGGATCCAGGTGCTTCCGGGGCAGTTCCACCTGAACCCACAGCCCACCGGTTTGCGGGTGATTGCGCAGTTGGATGGTGCCCCCGTGAACCTCGACAATTTGTCGCACAATTGCCAGCCCTAGGCCGGTTCCGCCTTTGCTGCGGGCCCGCGCAGTGTCGGTGCGGTAAAAGGGCTGAAAGACCAACTCAAATTGATCTTCTGGCAGGCCGGGGCCGTGGTCGTACACCTCTAGCCGCACCTGGGATCCCTGCTCCGAAAGCACCACGTGGATAGGAGAGTCGGGCTTGCCATACTTGACGGCGTTGTCCAAGAGATTGAGGATGAGGCGGTATAGGCGTTGCTCATCTCCCCAGAGGTAAATCTGGGACAATCCGCTCAGGTGCAGTTCCTGGTGTCGAGGCTTGGCCAACGGCTCTACACTTTGCCAGGCCTCGCGCACCAAACTTGCCAGATCCACCCAACGCCATTGGGAGCGGGATGCGGCTCCCAAATTGAGGGCGCTGAGTTCGAGCAAGTCTTGAACCAAATGGCTCAGGCGCAGAGTTTCATTTAGCAATCGTTCCACCCAGACTGCTTGAGCGGCATCGACCCGGCTTTGTAAAGTTTCGGCCAGCAAGCGAATGGAGGTGAGGGGGGTTTTCAGCTCGTGAGCCACATCCGAAGCCCAGCGATCCCGCTGTTGGGCCAGCATTTTTGCTTCCAGCCGGTCTTCTAAAAAAATGGCCACGTGCGCTTGCGGCAGCAGCAGCCCCCAAGCCCGCAGCGGAATCGGTTTGCCATCCCCACCGGAAGGGTAGAAAATCCATTCGCGACTTTGGACAGGAGCAGCGGTCTCCTGTCGGCGGGTAGCCTCGATGAGCTGATCCAACTCATAGGAGCGCACCCATTCCAGCAAGAGCTTGATGCCCGGCTGCCATTGGCTGATGCGCAGCAGGCGCTGGGCGGCAGGATTGCACTCCAGCACCACGTTGTTTTCGTCTACCCGCAGATATCCCCAAGGGAGCCGCTGACTCAGGTATTGCCAGTTTTGCAGTTGCTGTTTTTGGTTGGCCCAATCCAGATCTTGTTGGCGAAGATAACGGCTGAGCAAGCTGAGCATCTGTTCCAGGGAGTGGAGGGGCATGGCCAGATGCACCAGGGATCCCAACCGCTGCAATTCGCGTCTGAAACGGCGCCGAGTCTGCCACACCAGGAGCAACGTGCAAAGCAAACCGATTCCCAACCCGATCAGGATCCCGGCTTCCAGTCCCATGTTCCCACCACCTTTGCTGCCATTGTCGCTCAGGGAAGCAAGAGTGGAGGCGAAAGCCCGGTTGCCGGCCTCTTATCGACGATGTACGAGGGTGGTACTGGCTTGGTCGGTGGGCACAAGCAAGATCTCGCTGATGTTCACGTGGGGGGGACGGGTTGCCGCAAACACCACCACTTCAGCCACATCCATCGCCGTCAAGGGAGTGAGGCCCTGATACACTGCTGCCGCGCGGGCGCGATCCCCACGGAAGCGCACTTGGCTGAACTCGGTTTCCACCAGGCCCGGCTGAATCTCGGTGACGCGAATGGGGGTGCCCAGTAAATCCAGCTTCAGCCCCTCGGAGATGGCCCGCACGGCGGCCTTAGAAGCGCAATACACAGCGCCACCTGGGTAGGTCTGCCGACCGGCAATGGAGCCGATGTTCACCACATGGCCTCGACCTCGCTCCACCATGCCGGGCAAAACGGCGCGGGTAACATAGAGCAGACCCTTGAGGTTGGTATCGATCATCTCTTCCCAGTCTTGCAAGGCCCCCATGTGGAGCTTGTCCAAGCCACGACTTAAACCTGCATTGTTGACCAAGATGTCGATGTTGGCCCACGGCGAGGGCAAAGATTGAAGCGCCTGCTGCACGGCTGCCCCATCCCGCACATCCAAAGCCAGCAGGTAGGAAGGAGTGCCGTAAGCCTGCTGCAATTCCCCAGCCAGTTCCTGCAGCCGATCCTGACGGCGGGCCACCAGAATCAGGCGGGCTCCAGAACGGGCAAAAAGGGTGGCACAAGCGGCCCCAATGCCGCTACTGGCTCCGGTGATGAGCACGATGGAGTTTTCAAGCATCATTTGCTAATTCAAATGCTGTGATTTCAGTTGGGTTGAGTCGGAGAAAAATGGACAGCTACCTTCAGCTTCCTCGTCAGTTCGAGGCTACAGCCATTCTAGGAGTTCGAGCCACTTCCCCAAGGGGAGTCTGGGATCCGGTAAACGAATCGTTTCGCTGCCGTTCGGTAGCGACCCTACCGCTCCCTGCAAGAGCCTAAAGAGAGCGCTCCAGCAGCTTGACGCAAGCATACAGAGTATCCAAATGGGGAGTGGGCACGCCCACCAAACGCCCCAACTCGGTGATGGCTCCCACAATGGCCTCGATCTCCGTCCGTCGCCCCAGCTCAACATCCTGCAGCATCGAGGTGCGATGGGATCCCACGCGGGCTGCATCTTCTAGCCGCTCTTCCAAAGAGACCGGCAGCCGGATCCCCAGAGCTTGGGCCACAGCCTCAACTTCCTGCATCACCGACCGAACCAAAGCACGGGTGGGTGGGTATTGGGCAATTTCATCTTGAGCAGCCCGGGTGAGGGCGCTGATGGGATTGAAGGCGGCATTGCCCCACAGTTTCTGCCAGATCTCGGCCCGAATCTGCGAGGTGAGGGTGGTGGCAAGCTGCGCCTGTTCAAAGATGGCGGCCAAGGACTGCAGCCGTCCTGACAGGGATCCATCCGGCTCCCCCAGAATGTAGCGCCCACCCCCTGTGTGCAAGACCACTCCCGGCTCTGCCAACTGCACGGCAATGTACACCACACAGCCAATCACCCGCTCTATCGGCAAATGAGCAGCGATAACCCCTTCTGGATCCACGGAAGTCAGGGAATGCCCCTCAAACTCGCCGCCATGCCGGTAGAAGTACCACCAGGGGATACCATTCTGGGCAATCACAATGGGGGTGTCGGGGCCACACAGGGATCCCAGTCGAGGGGCAAGCTGCGGCAAGCTGTGGGCCTTGACCGTCACTATCAGCCAGTCCTGTGGGCCCAGGGCAGCCGGATCGTCGGTGGCTGTCAACCGCTCTACCCAGGTTTGGGAGGGATCCCCCTGCCGGATGAGCTTCAGACCTTGGGTGCGGATGGCCTGCAGGTGAGCTCCACGGGCCACGACACTGACGGGAAAGCCAGACCGAGCCAGGCATATGGCCAAGTGACTTCCCACCGCCCCAGCGCCAACGATACAAATCTTCATGAGTTTATCATCTTTCCGCCACCCACCTCATATCCAGGTGGCCAATTGACATGGAATTGACATGGAGCTGTAACAAGGCCCGATACCGGGCCCGGGAGAAATCCTCGACAGCTTTACTCTGCCCCCCCTTGGGTCACCCTTAGGATCCCATATCCAAGTGCCACGCCCACCAGGGTCAGCACAATGCAGAGTCCAGCAATGGTGAAGATCTCGCCAGCCATAGATTCAGCTTCCTCGCAAATGGGATACATCGCCTTCTCAGGATATCGGATCCCAAGCCCTGGCCTTCACTCCAAGGGTGTAGCGGCCCAAACCCAACTCCTCGAAAAACAGTCGTTCTCCCAGACTTGATGAGATCCGGCTATCCGCCTCTATAATGAAAGCAATTTACAAGTCTTTACCGGCATAGGCTAAATTGTAATGCCTACAGCCGTAAAGCTTGTTTGGTGGCTCTCGAATGGCCCGTTGGGCCTCGCGAGTTGTGGAAACGGTTCTAAGTAGGGTCTTGAAGCGCTAGGGATCCTGACTTAACGGGAAACTCCTGAGCAGTTCTTGCCAAAGAGCCGTTCAAGGAAACTGAGGCAAAAGACCCAGGAGTTGAGTCTTTATACCTAGGCTCCGCTCTTGCTTCGAAGAAGCAAACTTTGTAGTTTCATCAACGTCCTCATTCATTTAGATGTCTTTAAGGAGTAGTTCAGATGACCATAGCGGTAGGGCGCGTGCGTCAGGAGCGAGGATGGTTCGACATCGTCGATGACTGGCTCAAGCGCGACAGATTCGTGTTTATCGGCTG
>NZ_JBSSDA010000039.1:0-7710 GCF_054060305.1 Thermostichus sp. OS-CIW-31
GACTTTTGACCAGCAAACCTATATGGAGGAGGGCTTTCCTCCCGACACCAAGCCTGCGGCTATGGTGCGGGCCTCCAGCCCGAAAATTTGGTGAAATGCAAGGACTCCGTCCCGCTTACGCGTTCGCGTTAGCGTCGCGTAGCGACAAAGGACTCCGTCCCGCTTACGCGAGCGGATCCCATTCCCCGCCTCTGGCCAACCCCTCGATGGTGGTGATGGCTTGGCCCTGCAAGCGCGCCGCCGGGTACAGGCAACTGTGGACGGGATCCCCCTCCAACAGCACCGTGCAAGCCCCGCAATCCCCCGAGTCGCAGGCACGGCGTACCCCCACCCAGCCCAGCTCCCGCAACAAGCTCAGCAGAGTGATCCCCGGCGGAACCACCTGCCCATAGGGTTGGCCGTTCACCTGAAATCGGATGGGAATGGGAGTGGGATCCATAACGGTCTTCTTTTTTCACTCACATCTACCCCATTCTGTTTTGAGCAAAATGTTTCGAGTGAACCATTGGATTGCCCTGTTTGTTTTCATCCCTCTTCCCCATGAGGTGAGGGGATCCTGCCTATCGCAGATCGGTTTGCCCTCCCTCGCTGGGATGGCTTTCTTGGATGATCAGAGCAGGATTTTGTGAATTCAAATCCCAAGTGCAGGCCAAGCCTTCTTTGCCGAGATCTCTTCGCTTCCCTCAACTCCATTGATGACTTAGCCTATTTACCCTAGGAGCATGACTCTAGTCAATGATACGCTGGACTATACTGAAAATAATGTACAGTATGTTCAGTATGGCTGCTTGGTATGGCTAGGTATGTAAAACCGAGAGAAGCGGCGGATTATTTTGGGGTGTGTCTCCACACTTTGAGGCGATGGGAACAGAAAGGTTGGATCAATGCAGTACGTACGCCATCTGGTAGAGCGAGCATGTTTCTAACCTTCAAAATCCTGAACTTTGCTGAATTTACTGAGCTTTAGGCGGTTTGACAAAAGTCATTGAGAGGGATACACTAGACTAAGCCTCCCCCCCCCCCCGATCCTTGAGTCAACCGCAACGGTTGCCGGGAAGTGAAGAGGGAGTGCTCTGGGGTATTCCTCAGGGCTTTGCGGGATACCGCCTTCCTGCTCAGATATAGACAGGATGCGACCGCTGCGCCGTTGAGCAGTGATGCTCAGTAGTGTTCAGCGTAAATGTATCAGACACTATGGCAACTCTTTACTTCAGCCCGCTTTTCGAGGTACAAGCTCTGCAAGCGGAGCCCAACCGGGGACGCTGTCGCTCCTTCCTGCCCACTCCTCTGCAGGTTTGGGAGAGCGGCGAAGCCTACACCGTCCAGTTGTGGGTGCCCGGTGCCAATCGGGAACGCTTCCACATCGAGGCCACGGCTCAACAGCTCTCCATCAGCGGCGAGATCCAGGTTCACGGCCCTGAAGGTGCTGAATTGCGCTACCAAGAAGTGGAGCCCCAACCTTTTCAACGCATCCTCAAGCTGGCCCGCCGCATCCAGCCGGAGAAAGTCTCGGCCACCTATCGCGACGGCATCCTCACTCTCACTCTGCCCAAAGCCGACGCAGCGCGGGTGATCAAAGTCCAAGTGGGCGCCTCAAACCCCACTACTCCGACGGAAGCCGTGACAGTGGAAAGCCAACCTGCCTAGGATCCCCCTCTTTTCGGGAGAGGGGCTGGGGGTGAGGATCCACTGCACGCGCACCTCATCTCCCACCTTAAAATCCAGCGCCCGGCTGGCATTGCCTCGGTTTTGCACGATCTCCACCCAGCCGGAGCTGCCCACCAGGGCCAGCACTTCCCCAACTTCTCCCTCAGCAAAGGTGGCCACGGAGCGGACGGGGATCCCTTTGATCCAGGCGCTCCAGCTTCGACCTTCCACCCACTGTCCGGGCAGGTTGGTGATGCCGTTGCCGAAGTGGTCGATGGCCTGGACCAGGCCGCGACAGCCGTTGGTCTCCATCTGGGGTGGCGGCCACTCCCAGCGGGTTAGTTCTGCTACGTCTAGGGGATCCCCCAGCTCCGCCAAAGGGATCCCGTTGGCCAGATGAGCGGCAACCGGGGCAAAAATATCCCGCCCATGAAAGGTGCGGCTGGGAGAGGGGGTGCGCCAATAGCGGGGCCGGTTGAGTTCCACAGCAGCCAGCGCCGGAGTTTGGGCCAAAACGCCGCTGAACAGGCCATTGTCGGGGCCGACCAAAAAGCCCGTCTCGGTTTGGATGGCTACCGCCCGTCGACTGCTCCCCACCCCTGGATCCACAACGGCCAGGTGAATGGTGCCCGACGGCAGATAGGGGTAGGCCGTCATCAGGGCAAAGCGAGCCGCCGCCACATCCTGAGGCGGGATCCCATGGCTGAGGTCGATGAGTTGAGCCTGTGGGGAAAGGGTATGAATCACCCCTTTCATAATGCCCACATAGGGATCCTGCAGGCCAAAATCCGTCAACAGGCTAATAAAAGGCATACCCTTTTGAGGCTTGAGGATCCCAGTTTAAGGATCCCAAAAGATAACAGCGCTTATGGATGGGGTGGCTAGCGGGCAGCAAGAGCAGGTTGCGGGCGCTCATACACCTGCCCCAAACGCGCCAACTGCTGCACCAGCAAGCTCAAGAACAGGCCCACATCGGTAACAATCCCCACCGACTCCAGGGATCCCCGATCGGCCAGCTTGGTCACCACTGCCGGGTTAATGTCCACGCAGATCAGCTTGACCCCGGCAGGCGTCATGTTCCCGGCTCCAATGGAGTGCAACATGCTGGAGAGCATCAACACCATGTCGGCCCCCTGTAGCAGCCGTGCGTAATCCTGCTGGGCCTTGATCAAATCCATCTCCGTATCCGGCAGCGGCCCATCGTCACGGATGGATCCCGCCAGGGAGAAGGGCACCTGAGCGCGAATGCACTCGTAGAACACCCCACCGGTAATCACGCCCGCTTCCACTGCGGCCCGGATGCTGCCGTACTTGCGGATGAGGTTGATGGTTTTGAGGTGATGCTTGTGGCCGCCCTTGACCGGCGTGCCCCGCGACAGATCCACCCCCAGCGAGGTGCCGTAGAGATTCTGCTCCAAATCGTGAACGGCAATGGCATTGCCCCCCAACAGCGCCTGCACATAGCCCTCCCGAATCAGGGTAGCCAAGTGGGATCCGCCGCCTGTGTGGATGACCACCGGCCCTGCCACCACCACCGTTTTGCCGCCCCGCTCCTTGATTTGCCGCAGCTCCCAGGCAATCTGCTCCACCAGGATCTCCACCCGCCGCTCGCTGGAGACCCCCGATCCCATAAAGGTAAACTCCTGGGAAGAGCGCTCTTTGCTGGCCTGGCGCACGGTGCGGATCCCTTCCACCCCACACACCACGGCATCCCCCACCTGCAAATCTCGAATCAGGGTGCAATAGGCTGAAAACTCCGTCTTGCCATTGCAATCGGATCCCTTGACCACGATCACCCCATCCATGCGCTGCCGCTGCACCGGGATCCACTGGCCGGCCACCCGCACCTGCGTGGGATAGATGGTGGTGACATAAAAATCGTCGGGCGCTACCCCTGCTTTCTCTACCCGCTCCAGACGGGCATCTTGCTGGGTTTCCTCCGAGAGACGGGCCCCCTGCTCGATCAAGGCGCTGAGGATGGTGTCCAGGGTCTCTTCGGTGGGAGCGGAAACGGCCAGTTCCACCGTGGAAGTGCTCTGCCGTTTTTCCCCAAGTTGAAACTTGAGGATCTGGAAGCTGCCGCCATTGTCCACAATGCAATCGACGGCTCTGGTGAGCAGGTCGCTGTCCACCAAGTGTCCCTGGAGGGTCACCGTCCGGCTGAGCACCGTGGCCACCGGATCGGTTTGGGGAGCCACCGTCTCGTCGAGGCGCAATGTCAAGCACTTGGCCGCCCCACCGGCTTTCAGGAACTCCGTCAGCTCCGTCTGCACCACCGCAAATCCCCGCTCCTGTAGGGTGGCTTCCAGCTCTGGGCTGACCCGATTCACCAAGATCGTGCCGTTCACATCCACGGCATTGCAGGCAAAGTGAATGGCATCCGCCTCCTGAACCGGGATCCGCTTTTCGGGGGGCACCCGCATCTCGATCAGGCGGTTGGAATAGGCATCAAAAGCCGGTGGATAGTAAAGCAAATAGCCTTCGGAGAGGGGGCAAAAGCAGGTGTCTAGGTGGTAGAACCGCTCGTCCACCAGCCGCAAAGACAACACCTCGATCCCCAACCACTTGGCCAAGTAGGGGTGAGACTCCAACATGGAGCGAAAGCCGTAGCCCGCCCACAGCCAGCGCCCTGCCCGATCCAACAGAGCATCTCCCGCCCCCTCAAAAGCCAGGGCTGGCGGCAGCTCATAGACGGTGTAGCCCTGTTCCTCAAACCAAGCCTTGAAATGGGGCTGTTCCCCCTGCCGCTCTGGGTGATAAAAACGGCTCAGCACCACCTTGGATCCCAGGATGAGCCCGGCATTTGCCGTAAACACCATATCCGGCCATCCCGGCACCGGCTGGATCAGCTTCACCTCCGCCCGTTGCGAGAGATGCGAATAGAGAGCCTGCCACTGCTGCAGCGCCCGTTCTCGCGAAGAGCGGTGAACATTCCCCACCATCCAGGGGTTGATCACATAGTCCACCTCGTAGTGATCGGGTGGGCACATCAAATACCGAATGGCACCAGGCATAGATCTCAGAGCGCAATCTGCAGCAGGGCATCCCCTAGATTAGCAGTTGCGTGAGCAGCATCCTCAAGAATCATGAAAGAATCATTATTTGTGGGAATCTTTCGCCAGCTCTGGCTGCAGTGGGCTGGGATCGGCAATGTTGGGCAACTCCAGACAGTAGCCCGCCCCATAGACGGTTTTGATGTACTGGGGGTGGCGGGGATCCGGCTCCAGCTTGGTGCGCAGGTGGCGGATGTGAACACGGATGGTCTCGATGTCGTCGTCGGGCTCGTAGCCCCACACCTCCTGCAGGATTTCGCTTGGAGAAACAGTCTGCCCATGTCGCTGCATCAGACAGTGGAGCAGGTCAAACTCCAGGTGGGTGAGCTTGATCGTTTTGCCGAACCACAACGCCTCAAAGCGCTCCGGCACCAGCGTGAGAGGGCCATAGGTGAGGATCTCCCCATGCTTGGCCGCCTGTGGGATCCGGTCTGAGCGACGCAGCAGGGCCCGCACCCGCACCAGCAGCTCCTGCACCTCAAAAGGCTTGGTCAGGTAGTCGTCGGCACCGGCATTAAAGCCCTCGATCTTATCCTGAGTTTGGCCGAGGGCGGTGAGCATCAAAATCGGGATCTCGCTGGTGCGCTCCTCCCGCCGCAAGCGCTGACAAACGGTCAGGCCATCTACCTGGGGCAGCATCAGGTCGAGGATGATCAGATCGGGGAGAACTTGCAGAGCCAGTGCTTGTCCGCGCACCCCATCGGTGGCCTTCACAACCTCGTAGCCCGCCAACTCCAGATTGATGCGCAGGATATCCAGAATCGAAGGGTCGTCCTCAATAATGAGTATGCGAGCCATAGCCGGTTGCAGCCCAAACTGCGGATAAAACGTTTTGTTAAATGTGCTAACAAAGAGCCGAAGCTTTACGACTGGAAGTTTACTTAATTTTAGCCTCATTGCAAATCTTACTGCGAAGTTAACCCGCAGGGTTGCCCAGCCCGGAGCCGGATGCAGGGGAAACTTTTCAACCCGTTTGGGGCAAATGGGTGCGTTTTTAAGGCCTACGGCCCGCTATCGCGAACGGATCTCCCTTTGGGGGAAGTGCTCCGCACCGCTGGCGCGAACGCGGCGATGAGGCGGCGGGTGTAGTCCTGCTGCGGCTGCTGGTAGATCTGGGAGGCAGGGCCAAGCTCTTCGATGCGGCCCCGGTTCATGACCATGATGCGGTCGCTCATGAACTTGACCACGCTCAGGTCGTGGGAGATGAACAGGTAGGCCAACCCCAGTTCCTCCTGCAGATCCTTGAGCAAGTTCAGCACCTGGGCCTGCACGGAGACATCCAGGGAAGACACTGCCTCATCGCAGACGATCAGGCGGGGCTCCGAGGCCAGGGCGCGGGCAATACAAATCCGCTGCCGCTGTCCTCCGGAAAACTGGTGGGGCAGGCGATCCAGCGCTTCCGGATCCAACCCTACCCGTTCAAACAGGCGTTGGGCCCGTGCTCGTCGCTCAGCAGCATTTCTCCCAATCCCGTGCAGGGCCATTGGCTCTATGACGCTGGCTCCCACACTCATGCGCGGATCCAGTGAGGCTGCCGGATCCTGAAAGATCAGCTGAATCTCGCGGCGGAGACGACGTAAGCGTTGGGGCGGCAAGCGGAGCAGCTCCTCGCCGTCGTAGATCACCTGGCCAGAGCTGGCACGGACCAGGCGCAACAGGGTTCGCCCCAGGGTGGTTTTGCCGCAGCCGGACTCTCCCACCAGCCCCAAGGTCTCTCCGGGGTAGAGGTCAAAGCTGATCCCATCCACAGCTCGGATCTCGCCCACCTGGCGGCCAAATGGCCCTCGACGGACGGCGTAGTGGGTTCGCAGATCCCGCACCTGCAGCAGGGGGGGCTGACTGTACAGCCGGCGCAGCCGTTCTTCCTCTAAGGACTCCGTCCCGCTTACGCGAACGGCAGCCGGGATCTCCACCTGCTGCCACTGCTCCTCTGGGGATCCCCCTTTTTCCAGAAAATCCTGGACGGTGGGCAACCGCCGCAACCGCCGCTCCAACACCGGGCGACAGGCCAACAGGCCGCGGGTGTAGGGATGCTGGGGATCCCGAAAGATCTGCTCCACCGATCCCTGTTCCACAGCTTGGCCCCGGCGCATCACCACCACCTGATCTGCCAGTTCGGCCACCAAATTGAGATCGTGGGTGATGAAGAGGATGGCCATCTGCCGGTGCTGCTGCAGCTCCCAGAGCAGGCGCAGGATTTCCGCTTGCACCGTAACATCTAGAGCGGTGGTCGGCTCATCGGCAATCAACAGTTGGGGATTGGAGGCGATGGCACAGGCGATGGCCGCCCGTTGGATTTGGCCGCCGGAGAGCTGATGAGGGTAGCGCTCCAGCATCTGGGGAGAAAGCTGCACCTCCTCAAACAGGCGAATGGCTTGGGCGCGGATCTCCGCCGGGCTCAGGGAGGTGTTGGCCCTCAAGGTTTCCTGTAACTGCTGGCCACAGGTGTAGAGGGGGTTGAGGGCGGTGCTCGGCTCCTGGAAAATCATGGCGATCTGGGATCCGCGATAGCGCCGCCGTTGCCGGGGATCCAACTGCAGCCAGTCCACCGTTCCGTTGGGGCCCTTGAAGAGGATTTTGCCCTCCACCCGGGCCGAGCTGGGCAGCAGATCAATCAGCGTCAGGGCGGTCATGGTTTTGCCGGATCCCGACTCCCCCACCAGGCCTAAGGTCTGGCCGATCCCGATCTGGAAAGACAGCCCGTCCACCACCGGGGATCCCGAGGGCTCGCCAGCTGCACGGCTGGGCAAGAAAACCCGCAGCCCTTGTACGGTCAGCAAGGCAGAATCGGCAGTAGAGACAGCCTCAGTCATGGCGACGAAAGTGCTCCGCACCGCTGGCGCGAACGCATTAGGGGAATTGGCAGGATTATAGACTACCGCCCCCGCCTTGGCCTCCAAAGTGCTCCGCACCGCTGACCAAAAGGCGCGGCAAGCCCCGTCCTTCAGGGCAGGGAAGGATAGCGCCGACCGTAGCCGACGCCCTTTAAAAACGCAGTGCCGGCCATGTG
>NZ_JBSSDA010000040.1:2500-5253 GCF_054060305.1 Thermostichus sp. OS-CIW-31
CGGTACTGGTTCGCTATCGGTCACGCAGGAGTATTTAGCCTTACGAGATGGTTCTCGCCGATTCACACGGGATTTCCCCTGCCCCGTGCTACTCGGGATCCGGCCGGCGCCTTTGAGCTTTCGGCTACAGGACTTTCACCTTCTCTGGTGCAGCATTCCAGCTGCTTCCCCTAGCCCGCCGGCTGCCGTTTGGCCGTCCCACAACCCCGCCCAGCCGTAGCTGAGCGGTTTAGGCTCTTTCCCGTTCGCTCGCCGCTACTGAGGAAATCACTTTTGTTTTCTTTTCCTGCGGCTACTAAGATGTTTCAGTTCGCCGCGTTCGCCCCTTTGGCCTATGGATTCAGCCAAAGGTGACAAGGCTTGCGCCTTGCCGGGTTGCCCCATTCGGGAACCTGCGGATCACCGCCTTTGTCCAGCTCCCCGCAGCGTTTCGTCGGTAACACGCCCTTCCTCGCCTCTGCGTGCCTAGGTATCCACCGTGCGCCCTTAACTGACTTGACCTTTTCACCTCACGTAACATTGGTGTTCTACCTGCCTCATGCCCCCAGGTTGCTGCTGCTTCCCCCAAGCCAAGGCTCGGAGGGCTCAACCCAGAAGCATGCTGCTCTCTTGCTATGCAGTTTTCAAAGTGCTGGCCGGCTCAACCCGGCTGGAGGCTTGTGCTCGGACCCAAACCCCTAGCCCGGTCGTCAACCTATCCAACTGGAGAACCCCTTCCCCGCTCCTCACCAAAGTGGTGGAGGTAAGCGGACTCGAACCGCTGACTTCTGCCGTGCAAAGGCAGCGCTCTACCAGCTGAGCTATACCCCCAATCCAGACTGCACCCACCCTCTGGCTTTGCCCTCAGCTTGGCCAGCTCGCTTCTAGCTTGCTAGCTCTCCCTTCTCCAGGACAAACAGTGGGCCATCCTGGACTCGAACCAGGGACCTCACCCTTATCAGGGGTGCGCTCTAACCACCTGAGCTAATAGCCCTTCCCTTGGCTCTCCCCCAGAACCCCAGTCAACCATCCCTTCAACCCCGACCGACCTGGGATAACCTTTGCTGGCCTAAGGGTGGTCTATCTCCCCTCAGATGCCCCAAGGTAGGTCTCCCTAAAAGGAGGTGATCCAGCCGCACCTTCCGGTACGGCTACCTTGTTACGACTTCACCCCAGTCACCAGCCCTGCCTTCGGCGGGTGCTCCGACTTCGGGCATGGCCAGCTCCCATGGTGTGACGGGCGGTGTGTACAAGGCCCGGGAACGTATTCACCGCAGCATGCTGATCTGCGATTACTAGCGATTCCGCCTTCACGCAGGCGAGTTGCAGCCTGCGATCTGAACTGAGACGCGGTTTTTGGGATTGGCTCACGCTCGCGCGCTCGCGACCCTTTGTCCGCGCCATTGTAGCACGTGTGTAGCCCAGAGCGTAAGGGGCATGCTGACTTGACGTCATCCTCACCTTCCTCCGGTTTGTCACCGGCAGTCTCCCTAGAGTGCCCAACTCAATGCTGGCAACTAGGAACAAGGGTTGCGCTCGTTGCGGGACTTAACCCAACATCTCACGACACGAGCTGACGACAGCCATGCACCACCTGTGTCCGCGCTCCCGAAGGCACTCCCACGTTTCCGCAGGGTTCGCGGCATGTCAAGCCCTGGTAAGGTTCTTCGCGTTGCATCGAATTAAACCACATGCTCCACCGCTTGTGCGGGCCCCCGTCAATTCCTTTGAGTTTCACACTTGCGTGCGTACTCCCCAGGCGGGACACTTAACGCGTTAGCTCCGACACTGACCGGGTCGATACGGCCAACGTCTAGTGTCCATCGTTTACGGCTAGGACTACTGGGGTATCTAATCCCATTCGCTCCCCTAGCTTTCGTACCTCAGCGTCAGTTGAGGCCCAGTTGCGCGCTTCCGCCTCAGGTGTTCTTCCCGATCTCTACGCATTTCACCGCTACACCGGGAATTCCCGCAACCCCTACCTCACTCTAGCCGGTCAGTTTCCAGGGCCTTCCCACAGTTGAGCTGTGGCCTTTGACCCCAGACTTGACCAGCCGCCTACGTACCCTTTACGCCCAATAATTCCGGATAACGCTTGCCTCCTCCGTCTTACCGCGGCTGCTGGCACGGAGTTAGCCGAGGCTTATTCCTGGGGTACCGTCAGCTTTCGTCCCCCAGAAAAGAGGTTTACAACCCAAGGGCCTTCCTCCCTCACGCGGTATTGCTCCGTCAGGCTTGCGCCCATTGCGGAAAATTCCCCACTGCTGCCTCCCGTAGGAGTCTGGGCCGTGTCTCAGTCCCAGTGTGGCGGGCCATCCTCTCAGACCCGCTACGGATCGTCGCCTTGGTAGGCCATTACCCCACCAACTAGCTAATCCGACGCAGGCTCATCCTCAGGTGGATTGCTCCTTTCAGCTTCCGCCTGTATGGGGTATTAGCAGCCGTTTCCAGCTGTTATCCCCCGCCTGAGGGTAGATTCCTACGTGTTACTCACCCGTCCGCCACTAACACCCGAAGGTGTCCGTGCGACTTGCATGTGTTAAGCATACCGCCAGCGTTCATCCTGAGCCAGGATCAAACTCTCCGTGTCAATTCAAGAGCTTGTCTCTGGAAAAATGGAAACTTGACAGGGTTGAATATGCAGCCACCAGCCGACTTAGGGAGTCTGCTGTGCTGCTTGGCGATGGTTGACTGAACAGCTTACTTGTCAAGGTTCTGGGGCGCCGGGGCTGGGTGGCCTTGTGGCGCTTTACTACCCTATCCCCACCACCACC
>NZ_JBSSDA010000041.1:0-4722 GCF_054060305.1 Thermostichus sp. OS-CIW-31
GAAGGGGATAACTGGAATGGACAGCAGTTGAACCGAATCCGAGACCACTACTCCAAGCTGAGGGCGGTACTTCAACGCAAAGCCAGTAAGGGCACCCGCAGTTCGCGGCGCAGATGCAGAGAACTGCTGCAACGGCTGTCTGGCAAGGAAAGACGCTTTCAGTCGCGTCAGCGTTGCGTAGCAAAAACGTGGGTCAATCATCGCATCTCCAAAGCTATTGTCTCCAGGGCAAAGGCTACCAACAGCGCTATCGCCCTGGAAGACCTGACAGGGATCCGGGAAAGGGTCAATCAACAACCCCGCAGCAAAGCCGAGCGGCGCAGGGCCAACAGTTGGGCGTTCTACCAACTGAGGCAGTTTCTGGAATACAAGGCGAGGGCTGCAGGGGTTTCTCTGATTCCTGTGCCGCCTGCTTACACGTCGCAGACCTGTCACAAGTGTTTACACATCCATCCCGATCCTGCGCAATCCTACCGCAGTGGAAAGAAGTTTAAGTGTGGGCACTGTGGATGGGAAGGGGATGCGGATTTGAATGGTGCGAATGTGATTGCGCTCTTGGGGGCTGCCGTAAACCAGCCTAGAGGTTCGGGCCTGTTTTGTTCTCTGGTAGGGCAGAGCAGGCTCAGGGCTACTGAAAGCCCGCTCCGTACCGCTTAGCGGTCGGAGTCGGGTAGTTTACAAGCTTTTTTCATCGAGTCCCGTTGGGAAGACCTCTTGCGAAACCTGTTTCTTACCGGCGCTAGCGGCTGCCTGGGGCACTATGTGTTGGAGCGCCTGGCCCAGCAAAGGGATCCCGAGTTTCCGGAGCGGCCCGCCTACCACCTGTACGTTCTCATCCGCGAGACCAGCCGCCTACGGCTGCCCCTGGAACGACTCCCTGCCCCCATCACTTGGGTGCCCGGCGATCTCCTGCGCATCCGGGAACAGGCTGCCCTGCTACGGCAGATGGACGGGCTGATCCACATGGCGGCAGCTTGGGGGGATCCCACCCTGGCTTGGGCCGTGAATGTTACCCACACCCTGGAGCTCTTTCAGTTGTTGGATCCGGAGCGCTGTCAGCAGGTGATCTACTTTTCCACGGCCAGCCTTTTGAACCAGGACCTGGAGCCTTTGGCCATTGCCGGACGGGCCGGCACCGACTACATCCGCAGCAAGTACGAGATGCTGCTGCGGCGGCAGGAAAGCGGCTTCTGGCCGGAGCGCCTGCTCACCCTTTATCCCACCCTGCTCTTTGGCGGCAGCCCCCACCACCCCTACTCCCACATCACTGCCGGCCTCAAGGACGTTCTCCGCTGGCTGGATCTGATCCGCTTTTTGCGGGTGGATGCCAGCTTCCACTTTATCCACGCTGCCGATGTGGCCGAGATGGTGGCCTATTGGGTGGCCCATCTGCCTGGTGGCGGCGATTGGGTGTTGGGCAATTCCCCCCTCTCCTGGGATGAATGTGTGGAACAGATGTGTGCTTATTTCAAAAAACGGATCTATTTCCGAGTGCCTCTGCCCCCGGCTCTCGTTCGCGGCTTGGCCTTTCTATTTCGGGTGCGGCTTTCAGCCTGGGATGAGTTCTGTCTGCGCCAGCGCCATTTTGTTTACCCGGCCATTTCCCCAGAAACCCTGGGTTTGCGCTGCCACTTCCCCACCGTGGCCTCTCTTTTGGATACCTACCTCTAGACCACCTTTGAGTAACAGTAGAACTTGAGTAACAGTAGAACTGGACGCTGCTTCCTTTCCCTCTGGGACGGGGGGATGAGAGCCGAGGACCCAAGGGATCCCACTCGCCTCCGACAGGGATCAGCCGGTGGGGGCCACCGTTTCTCTGATGGCCAAGGCCTGGAGCTGGGCGGCAATGCGCTCGCGGTTGAGGTTTTGCCCAATCAGCACCAGTCGGGTCAAGCGCGCCTCCTGGGGTCGCCAGGGGCGGTCGTAGTAGGTTTCAAATCGGGATCCCACCCCCTGCAGCACCAGGCGCATCGGCTTGTGGGGAACGGCCACAAATCCTTTGATCCGGTAAAGGCATTCCTCTTGGGCCAACCGGCGTAGCTGAGCCACCAGGGATCCCGGCTCATAACCTCCCTCCAAGCTGAGGTAGAAAGACTCAAAAGCTTCGTGCTCATGCTCCTCCCCGTGATCGTGGTAGCTGGGGCGGCGCTCGAGCTGGTCTTCCACCGCTGCATTAAAGCCCAAGAGCACTTCTGGAGGAACCTGCCCCCGCTCACAAGGGAGGATTTGAACCTCAGGGCGCAAGTGGTGCCGCAGCCAGCTTTCCACCCGAGCTTGCTCCTCTTGGGTAATCTGATCCACCTTGGTGAGCACCACCAAATCGGCACAACTCAACTGATCCTCAAACAATTCCTCAAGCGGAGTCTCATGGTCCAAACTTTCGTCAGCCTGCCGCTGCGCCTCCAGGGCCGCCAGATCGCCCACCAGTTGCCCAGAGGCCAGAGCCTGACCATCCACCACCGTAATCACCGCATCCACCGTGGCGCCTGTACGGATGGTGGGCCAGCGGAAAGCCTGCACGAGCGGCTTGGGCAAGGCCAGTCCTGAGGTTTCAATCAAAATGCAGTCTAGCTCCGCCCGCCGCTGCAACAGAGCTTCCATGGTGGGCAAAAACTCCTCCTGCACCGTGCAGCAGAGACAGCCGTTGGCCAGCTCCAGAATGGGGATGGATCCCTCCCCCTCACACAGTTGGCAATCCCGCAGCAACTCGCCGTCGATGCCCACTTCGCCAAACTCGTTAACCAACACGGCAATGCGGCGGCCCTGGTTGTTGAGCAAAAGGTGACGGATCACCGTGGTCTTGCCGGATCCCAGAAATCCGGTGATGACGGTAACAGGGATCTTGTGCATCTGCTCTGATGACTCAGCGCTCTTCAGTTTCCACCCCAAACTTTCTTTCTGCCAATCCTTGAGGGGGGGATGCCCAAAAAAAGGCCCCCGGCAAGGGGGGCCAAAGGTACATTCCAGAGGGACTTATGCCCTTATCGGATCGGCTTCATCCGGTAAACCGGCTCGTTCTCGCGGCTGATCCCTTTCTCAAAGCCAGCAGCGGCAGCGCGAGCGCGACCGGCATGCCACAGGTGACCCACGAAGAACAGGAAGCCGAAGATGAAGTTGTGAGCAGCCAACCAGGTGCGCGGGCTGGTGAAGTTCACCGTGTTGATCTCGGTAGCCACACCCCCCACCGAGTTCAGGGATCCCAGCGGCGCGTGGGTCATGTACTCCAC
The DNA here is from genome assembly GCF_054060305.1 of Thermostichus sp. OS-CIW-31. Lineage (NCBI taxonomy): Bacteria > Bacillati > Cyanobacteriota > Cyanophyceae > Thermostichales > Thermostichaceae > Thermostichus > Thermostichus sp. OS-CIW-31. Next base: position 3,228 of record NZ_JBSSDA010000041.1, read on the forward strand.
CGCACGGCGAGCTTGCCAAGGTTGGATGTCGTTCTTCAGCTTATCCAAGTCCAGGCCATTGGGGCCCAGCAGCGGCTCTTTCCAAGGAGCGCGCACATCCCAGAAGCGCATCGTCTCACCGCCAAAGATGATCTCGCCCGTGGGGGAGCGCATCAGGTATTTACCCAGACCGGTCGGCCCCTGCGCTTGGCCGATGTTGGCCCCCAAGCGCTGGTCGCGCACGATGAACGTAAGGGCTTGCGCTTGCGAGGCTTCTGGGCCAGTGGGGCCGTAGAACTCGCTGGGGTAGACGGTGTTGTTGAACCAGATGTAGCAGGTGGCAATGAAGCTCATCAGCGAAACCGCCGCCAAGCTGTAGGAGAGATAGGCCTCCCCAGACCAGATGAAGGCGCGGCGAGCCCAACCGAAGGGCTTGGTGAGGATGTGCCAGATCCCACCGGCAATGCAGATAATGCCGATGTAAATGTGGCCACCGATCACATCCTCCATGTTGTCAACGCTGATGATCCAGCCTTCCCCACCAAAGGGAGATTTGAACAAGTAGCCGAAGATCACAGCGGGGTTCAAGGTGGGGTTGGTGATCACCCGCACATCGCCACCTCCTGGAGCCCAGGTGTCATAGACACCGCCAAACCACATGGCCTTGGCCACCAACAAGAAAGCCCCCAACCCCAACAGGATCAGGTGGATCCCCAGGATGGTGGTCATCTTGTTCTTGTCTTTCCAGTCGTAGCCGAAGAAGGGGAAAGACTGCTCCAGAGTTTCTGGGCCGCGAATGGCGTGATAAATGCCCCCCAACCCCAGCACGGCGCTGGAGATCAGGTGCAGCACCCCGATGACAAAGTAGGGGTAGGTGTCAATCACCTCGCCCCCCGGGCCAACCCCCCAGCCCAGAGTGGCCACGTGGGGCATCAGGATCAGGCCCTGCTCATACATGGGCCGATCCGGCGTGAAGTGAGCCACCTCAAACAGCAGCATCGCTCCCGCCCAGAAGACGATCAGGCCAGCGTGGGCCACATGGGCGCCCAAAAGCCGACCGGAGAGATTAATCAAGCGGGCATTCCCAGCCCACCAGGCAAATCCGCCTTGGGTGCGATCTTGCACCACTGCAGAACCAAATGTTGTCGAGGTCACAGAGACCAACCTCCAATGATAGTCAGGAACAAGAGACACCAAAAAAAGTTTAGTTAACGTGAGCGCCTGCCGTTGGGCTCCCTGTCCACTGGGATCCGCGGCAGGGGATCCCTTGGGCAAGCGCTCATCCTCACAGAGCAGATCTCTAGGGATCTACCGCAGCTAAAGTCGAGCGAGCTCAGTAGGTTTAGAGCGCATTGCCGCGGGGGAGGACTTCTTCAGGGAACTCAAAGCGCTCATGGGGCTGGTCCTGCGGCGCCATCCAGGCCCGAATCCCCTCGTTCAGCAAAATGTTCTTCGTGTAAAACGTCTCAAACTCAGGGTCTTCCGCTGCCCGCACCTCCTGACTGATAAAGTCATA
>NZ_JBSSDA010000042.1:0-4055 GCF_054060305.1 Thermostichus sp. OS-CIW-31
TCAGGACTTGGGTCATGGTTCTATCATAACTTCCGCATTCCTCCCGACACTGACCCTACGGGTACAGTGCGGGGCTCCTGCGATTTCTAGCTGACTAGTGTACCGCTTCAGCTTCTGTCTGCCGGACTGCCTGAGCCCTCAATTCCCCTGCAAGAGAGCCGCTCGACTTGGCAAACCCCACACTGGAAATCTGGCCGCAAGGATGTCAGCATAGTTCGACAAGAATCCAACTCAAAGAGCATATCCGAATATCCATCTGCATCTGTGGCTGTAACCTCTTCTCCGCCTTCCCGTTCCCGCGCTTTTGGCCTTTGGCCGCCGCTGGCCTTGGTTTTGCAGCGGCTGACCCAAGCGGTGCCGGTGCTGCTGTTGATCACGCTGCTCAGCTTTTTGCTCTTGCAGCTGGCCCCCGGAGATTTTTTGGATCCCTTGCGGGCGGATCCCAGTGTCAGCCAGGAGTTTATTGCCCAAGAGGAAGCGCGGCTGGGGTTGGATAAGCCCTTGGTTTGGCAGTACTTGACCTGGCTGGGCAACCTGCTGCAAGGGGATTTCGGGGTGAGCTACACCTATCGCGTGCCGGTAGCACAGCTCATCCTCTCCCGCGCCGGCGCTACCTTGCTGTTGGCGGTGTCCTCTGTGGTGCTGACTTGGCTGGTCGCCATTCCCCTAGGGATCCTGGGGGCGCTGCGGCAGAACACCCCCCTGGATCGGGCGTTGCAGTTGCTCAGCTACCTGGGCCAGGCCATGCCCAGCTTCGTGCTGGCCATTTTGCTGCTAATTGTGGCCCAAAACGTGAGCTGGCTGCCGGTAGGGGGGATGACCAGTGTTTATTTTGCCGAGCTTAGTTTGGGGGAAAAGTTGCTGGATCTGGGCCGCCACCTGCTCCTGCCCACGCTGGCCCTGAGCATCACCAGCTTTGCCGGGCTGCAGCGGATTACGCGCGGCAATTTCTTGGATGTGCTGCGGCAGGAATACATCCAGGCGGCGCGGGCCCGTGGGATCCCAGAGTGGCGGGTGATCTGGTTGCACGCGCTGCGCAACGCCGTCAACCCCTTGATCACGATCTTGGGCTTTGAGTTTGCCAATCTGCTCAGCGGCTCTTTTATTGCCGAGTTTTTCTTCAATTGGCCGGGGCTGGGCAAGCTGCTCTTGGAGGCTGTTCAAAGTTTCGACATCAATGTGGTGATGGCGGGGCTTCTGCTGGGGGCCGTGATGCTCATTCTGGGCAATTTGTTGGCCGATTTGCTCCTGATGTGGGTGGATCCCCGGATCCGACCCGACTCACTGCTGTAGTTAACCATTGCTGCTACGGATCCCTCAAACAGGCGGCTCAATTGTGGAGACAATATCCCGAATCACCGCCTCAGCCTCTTGCCGTCGGTTGCCGGCCATCTCTCCCGACCCGGCCAGAGAAACCCGATGGGTCAGTACCGGCACGAACAGTGCTTGCAGATCTTCTGGTAGACAAAAGCTGCGCCCTTTCACCAGCGCCTGAGCCCGTGCTGCCCGCGCCAAGGCCAGGGCTCCACGGGTGGATACCCCCGCCCGCAGCAGCTTGGACACGCGAGTGGCCTGCACCACCTGCAGAAGATAGTCCGCCAGGGATCCATCCAAATACACCTGATCCACCGCCGACTGAATCTCTCGCAACTCCATCAGGGAGAGAACCGGCTGCAGAGCATCCACCGGCTCGGCCTGTTGCCGTTGCAAGAGTAAAGCTCGCTCTACCTCAGAGCTGGGGTAGCCAATCGACAGCCGTACCAAAAACCGATCCAACTGGCTTTCTGGGAGGGGATAGGTGCCGTGGTACTCCAAAGGATTTTGGGTGGCCAACACCATAAATGGGCTGGGCAGCGGGTAGGTGCGATCGTCCAGCGAAACCTGCTTTTCCGCCATTGCCTCCAGCAGGGCACTTTGGGTGCGGGGCGAGGTGCGATTGATTTCATCCGCCAAGACCACGTGGGCAAAAATGGGGCCGGGACGAAATTCAAAATCCCCTTTTTCTTTGTTGAAAAGGGTGAGGCCAAGGATATCTGTCGGCAATAGGTCGCTGGTAAATTGAATCCGCTGAAACTTGGCTCCCAAACTGTGGGCGATGGCCCGCGCCAAAGTGGTCTTGCCCACACCGGGCACATCTTCAAGCAAAACATGACCTTCCGCAACCAGGGCCATGACCACCGCCTGCACCACCTGCGATTTGCCCTGAAACACGGATTCGATATTGGCAATCAGCTTGCCAATCTGTTGGTGCAAGGTTTGTAATCGCTCCGCTGGGATCCGTGCTGAACCAGACCGGGTGCTGACACTCGCCATAAACCATTCCCAAAGGGGCCTATTCCACCTTACAGGCTGGATCCCATTGCCAGCTCAGGGCGGGATCCCGCTAAACCCCAGTGAAAAACCGGAGTATCATAGACCTAAGCCCTCCACAAGGATGGATATCTTGGAACTGTCTTGCAAAAGTGAATATGCTCTCCTGGCCCTTCTGGAATTGGCCCAGCACTACAGCGATGGCCAGGTGCTGCAGATTAAAGAAATTGCGGCTCATCAGTCCATACCCGACCGCTACTTGGAGCAATTGCTGGCCACCTTGCGCAGACAGGGGTTGGTGCGCAGCCAACGGGGATCCAAGGGAGGCTACTTCCTGGCCCGAGCACCCTGGCAGATCTCGCTGCTGGATGTTATCCAGGCCATCGAGGGGGAAGATCTCAGCCGCTCCCGCGACTTGCCCTCGGGCGATCTCACCCCAGAGCGGGAAGTGCTCCTGAAGGCCTGGCAAGATGCCCAAGCTGCGGCGGTAGCCATTCTCCAGAAGACCACCCTGCAAGACCTCTGCGACCGGCAGGCACAACAGCAACAGGCTCGGCTCATGTACTACATCTAGGCCAGAGGCTGGAGCTGGGATCCTTGGAAGGTTTTGGGTTATCCTGAAACACATTGCTTTTCGAATTGAGCCCTTCCATGACCGTTCGCTCTTCTCGCTCTCAGGCTGCCGATACGTTTTCCGCGGAAGATTTTGCCCAGGCTTTAGACAAGCAAAACCTCAGCTTTCAACCGGGGCAGGTGGTGCAAGGCCGCATTTTCCAACATCAGAACGATGGCGCTCTGGTGGATATTGGCGGCAAATCCCCGGCCTTTTTGCCCCTCAAGGAAGCAGGGATCCGCCCAGGGGAAGATTTGAGTGCGCTCTTTCCTTTAAAGACAGAAGCCGAGTTTCTCATCCTGCGGGAAGATGCAGAAGGACAAATTGTGCTCTCGGCGCGGCGGCTGAGGCTGAAGCGGCTTTGGGAAGAGCTGGCCCAGAAGCAAGCCAACGGCCAGACGGTAACCGTTCCGGTGATCGCCACCAACAAAGGGGGGGTGGTGGTGGATGTGCAGGGGCTGCGCGGCTTCATTCCCCGCTCCCACCTCAGCCAACGGGAAAGTCTGGAGGAGTTGGTGGGGCAATCCTTGACAGCAAGCTTTATCGAGGTGAACCCAGAAGCCAACAAGCTGGTGCTCTCCCAAAGGGCGGCTGTAAAGTCCGAGAACCTGAGCCGCTACACCAGTGGCCAAGTGGTGGAAGGCAAAGTCAGCGGACTAAAACCCTTCGGTGTGTTTGTGGACTTGGAAGAAGGGGTAACCGGGCTGTTGCACATCAAGCAGGTCAGCCAAAGTTTTGTAGCCTCGCTACCGGATTTGTTCAAACCAGGCCAACGCATCAAAGCTGTTGTCATCGATGTGGATGAGGCCAAGGGACGGATGGCCCTCTCCCTGCGGGTGCTGGAAAAGCATCCGGGCGAGGTGCTGGAGCAGCTGGACAGGGTTATGGAGGAGGCCGAAGAGCGGGCCGGTAAACTCAAGGGGAGAATAACATCCGACGGCCAAGTCATCTGATCCCATCTCTGCCTCGAGTTCGGATGCAAAACCTGCAGAGGGAAAGCAAGACGCCTTACGGCAATCAGAGGAAAATCACGGTACTCTAGGTTGTGTTGATCTTTCATTTGAGCCAAAAGAGAGCACTGACGAGATAGAGAAAACTCAAGAAGTTCCTGGCCAATTTGTCAAAACGAGAA
>NZ_JBSSDA010000043.1:0-3610 GCF_054060305.1 Thermostichus sp. OS-CIW-31
GTTAACTCTCTCTTCTGTCTGTAAAAAAGCCAATATCTTCTGCCATTTGTTTTCATCTAAAAAAACCAACTTCATCCTCTTTCCTCTATAAATTACTCTCTCTATCCTAACATAAGATCAACACGACCTAGTGGGATACCCTCACACCAGCTCCTCCGTCAGAGGGAGAAAGGGAAAGATTCGGCGCTGTCGGAATTGCTTGGAGTAGTTGGTGCCCGCTCAAGCTTTGTTGCCATTCAGAACGGCTACAACTGGTGCAGTCACGCTTCCTGCTCAATACCCTGCTCAATACAATAAAGGGCCTGCAAGCCAGCAGACCCAAGGAAAAGCCAAAAGGCGGTAAGTTGAGGTCTCTTAGATCAGGCCCAGCCAGGAAGCAACGCCTTGGCCCGTCACCGCTTCGATGACAATGGCCAACACAAAGCCAATCATGGCAGCCCGACCGTTGAGGCGCTCGGCATACTCGTTAAAGCCAAACTTGGGCTCAGACAAATTGGGATTAGACATGAGAACCTCCAGGGTAAATGGGAACGACAGGGAGTGGGATCCGTAAAGAACGAAAACGAGAACGGCACTTGACCTTCAGTATAGTTTGCATTTCTTCATGATCGCAAGCAAGGTGGTCACCCGCTGCCGATGGCGGCGATGATCTGCCGCGCCAGGGGAATGGCCGCCTCATAGGCTTTGCCCTGATGCAGGTGCAGCACCAGCGTCCAGTTGGGATCCGGCAGGGGCCAAAAGGCCAGCAACCAGGCTTGAAAATCTTCTGCCCAGAGAATTGGTCGTCCTCGTCGTTGAGGATTGAGGATGGTGCCAGACTTGGCTGCCACTGGGATCCCTTCTGGGGCAATGCCGCGACAGGTGCCCGCTGTTGCCGCCAGGCTCATGCCAGCATGGAGAGCCTCCCAAATCCAAGCCGGTAAAGAGAAAGCGGGCAGAGAGACCTCGCCAGAAAGGGGTACACCTCGGCGGGCAATCACGCCCCCATAAACCAACAGCTCCCAGGGATCCACCGGCCCAGCCAGACCGGTCGCCAAGAGCGGAGCCGGAGCCGTATTCTGCGCACTCTCTAGGCCGAAGCGCCGCAGCCACTCCACCAGGGTATCGGCCCCCAGCTCCCAGCCCAACTGGTAAAAATGCACGTTGCAAGAGTGGGCCAGGGCCTGGCGCAAGTTCAAGGTTCCATGTCCGCGGGGATCCCAGCAGGGTAGCCGGCCCAACCCCAATTGCGGCGGCGGATCCCACCAACCCGGACAGTGGATCAAGCGCTCCCCAGAGCTGATCCCAGTCTGCAGAGCAGCGGCGGCAACGGCGCATTTGACGGTTGAGCCAGGGCTGGCCCTGATTCTGGAAGCCTGCTCCGGCTGCCAAACCCTTGTTAAACGACCGGTGTTCAGGTTGAGGACGGCGGCAAAATCGCGCGGATGGGGCAGCCCTGCAGATTTCCCCTGCAAGCCCCAGGTCAAAGCAGAACCCAACAGCCAGGCTCCACAGGTGCGACGGTTCATCTGCTGTTGGCCCCGAAAACCCAGCCAGACAAAAGCGGATCCCTGTTACAAAAATTCGGAAATCGCAGCCTTCTCACGGACTAGGGTAATCTGAGTTCAGGTCAATGGAGATAACCCTCATGGCAATTCAGCGTGGTGCCAAAGTCCGTGTGCTGCGGAAAGAATCCTACTGGTACCGGGATGTGGGAACGGTTGCGGCGGTGGATACCAGCGGCATTCTCTACCCGGTGATCGTCCGCTTTGACAAGATCAACTACTACAACATCAACACCAACAACTTCCGCGAAGATGAGCTGGAAGTGTTGGAAGCTCCCAAGGCCAAGGCCAAAGCCGCTCCGGCCAGCTAAACCAACAAGGGTTCTGATGCCGGGAGCTGTGTTGCTTGAGCAAGTTGTTCTGTGCCTGAACTGCCGGAAGTTGAAACGGTTCGGCAAGATTTGCAACGCCTCACCCTGGGGCCACGCATACTTGCGGTGGAGGTGCTCCTGGCCCGCACCATTGCCTACCCTGCAGGGGAGATGTTTGGGCGGAGCTTGATTGGCACCCGTTTTACCCAGTGGCAGCGGCGAGGAAAGTATCTCCTGGGATCCCTGGATTCGAGAGCTGTTCTGGGCGTGCATCTGCGCATGACCGGGCAGTTGCTCTGGGTGCAGGGATCCACCCCTTTATCAGCTCACACTCGTGTTCGTTTGGCCTTCGAGGAAGGGTGGGACTTGCGCTTTGTGGATCAGCGCACCTTTGGCCAGATGTGGCTGGTGCCTGCCGGTGTTGAGCTGGAGGCGGTGATCCCCACCCTGCAGACTTTGGGGCCGGAGCCCTTTTCGCCAGCTTTTTCTGAGGCCTATTTCCAGGCTGCCCTGCAGAAGAGCCGCCGTCTTATTAAAACCGCGCTGCTGGATCAATCGCTGGTAGCCGGGGTGGGCAACATTTACGCCGACGAAGCCCTGTTTCTGAGCGGCATTCACCCTTTGACGCCAGCAGTTCAGCTTTCGGATGTGGCCAAGGCACGCCTGCGAGAAGCTTTGATCGAGGTGTTACGGGCCGGGCTGGAGCAGCGGGGCACCACCTTGCGGGATTACCGGGATCTGCGTGGGCTCAACGGCAACTATCAAGGGCAAGCGTGGGTGTACGGTCGGGAAGGGGATCCCTGTCGCGTCTGTGGCCATCCGATTCGGCGGATCAAGCTGGCAGGGCGTTCGGCCCACTTTTGCCCCCGCTGCCAGCCGCAACAGAGCTAGTGGCGCTCCTCAAGATATGGGGGATCCCTGGGGAAATGGGCCAGAGCGGCTACCATCAGCAGTAGGAGGGGATCCCGGTGAAAACCATGGGATGGGCACGGCTCCAACCTGTAAAGCCCTTGATGAGGGGAAGTCGCCTCTGGTCGGGAGCGCTGTTGGCGCTGGGGATCCCGACGGCTGCGGCCTTTGCCCAACTGGAGTTGGATGCCCAACTGGGCCGATCCCAAATTGTTTCTCCCAGCAAAGATTGCCCCGCCTGCAACCTAACGGGGGCAGAACTGCCGGGAGCTGACCTCAGGGGGGCCAACCTAAAAGAAGCGATCCTCAGACAGGCCAATCTCCAAGCTGCCGACCTCTCCCAAGCGATCCTCAACTTGGCCGATTTGAGAGGGGCCAATCTGAGTGGCTCAGCTCAGGCAGGGGCTTTCTTGTGGGAAGCCGATCTGGCGCAGGCCAACCTGCAGCAGGCGGATCTGACGGGTGCCAATCTCCAGGTGGCCAATTTGAGCGGAGCCGACTTGCGTCGAGCCATCCTCACCCGCGCCGACCTCACAGGAGCCAAGTTACACCATGCCGATCTGCGGGGGGCCGACCTGCGAGGCGCTTTTCTGGAGGGGGCGGATCTGACCGGCGCCCTGTACAATGCCCAAACCCGACTGGATCCTGCCTTCAACCCTAGTGCTTGGGGCATGGTTTTCGTGAAAGAAGGATCTTGACCAAGAGTTACCGCTTGCTCCGCCATTTGATTTGGGATCCCCCCTTGGGCAGATTAACAAAGGAGGGGCGCGGGGAGCTATAAGTCCCGCGCTGTATGCAAAGCATCAGCGTCGGGATACATGGACTCCCCGCACTTGTCGATTCTCT
>NZ_JBSSDA010000044.1:0-1030 GCF_054060305.1 Thermostichus sp. OS-CIW-31
GGGGGATCCACCAATGCTGTTGAAGCGTCAGGTCAGGCCATCAGCCACGCACCGCAGGCGCTACCTCCACCGCCGCCAAATCCAGCGGGAAGTTGTGCGCATTCCGCTCGTGCATCACTTCCATCCCCAGGTTCGCCCGGTTCAGCACATCAGCCCAGGTCCCCACCACTCGACCGTTGCTGTCCACAATCGACTGGTTGAAGTTGAACCCGTTCAGGTTGAACGCCATGATGCTGATCCCCAGCGCCGTAAACCAAATCCCAATCACCGGCCAAGCCGCCAGGAAAAAGTGCAGGCTCCGGCTGTTGTTGAACGACGCATACTGGAAAATCAACCGGCCAAAATACCCGTGCGCCGCCACAATGTTGTAGGTCTCTTCCTCTTGCCCAAACTTGTACCCCAGGTTCTGAGACTCCTCTTCCGAGGTCTCCCGAATCAGGCTCGAGGTCACCAGCGACCCGTGCATGGCACTAAACAGCGCACCCCCAAACACGCCAGCCACGCCCAGCTGGTGGAACGGGTGCATCAGGATGTTGTGCTCTGCCTGGAACACCAGCATGAAGTTGAAGGTCCCCGAAATCCCCAGGGGCATCCCATCCGAGAACGACCCCTGCCCAATCGGGTAAATCAAAAACACTGCTGTGGCCGCTGCCACCGGCGCAGAGTAAGCCACCGCAATCCAGGGCCGCATCCCCAAACGGTAGCTCAGCTCCCATTCGCGTCCCATGTAGCAGAACACCCCAATCAAAAAGTGCAGCACAATCAGCTGGTACGGACCGCCGTTGTACAGCCACTCGTCCAGTGAGGCGGCTTCCCAAATCGGGTAAAAGTGCAGGCCAATGGCTGCCGAAGAGGGCACTACAGCCCCAGAAATGATGTTGTTCCCGTACAGCAAGGAACCGGAAACGGGCTCGCGGATGCCGTCAATGTCCACCGGCGGAGCCCCAATGAAGGCGATGATAAAGCAGGTGGTGGCAGTCAGGAGGGTGGGAATCATCAGCACCCCAAACCAGCCAATGTAAAGGCGGTT
>NZ_JBSSDA010000045.1:0-1018 GCF_054060305.1 Thermostichus sp. OS-CIW-31
GATCCGTACCTCAGAGCACCCTTGATTGCTTGGATTCTCACCTTGGGATTCGGACTGCCCAGGGCTTGCTCAATGCCCACCAAGCCTCCCATGACTGGATCAAATCCACCCGGCCCTTGTCCCCCCAAAACAGGATCGAAGTTCTCGGCCACTGAATCACCTCCCTCATTCTTCCAAGCGACTCTCTACAAACCTTGGGGCCACAAAGTCTAAGGATGGCGTGTCCCATCGGGGAGAATTGTGTCCGTCAAATCTTTGAACCATCCCCATCCACGATTGAGCCTGGCACCTGCTAGGTTGGCCCCTCTAAGTTGAGTACCCCACAGCTTGGCCCAGCTTAGGTCAGCCCCACTTAGGTTGGCCCGGCTCAAATTAGCCTCGTCCAAATCAGCCCCAATGAGCCGAGCTCTGCTCAGGTTGGCCCCAGTGAGGTTGGCACCTCTCAGGTTGGCGCCTATCAGGTAAGCCCCAGCCAGGTTAGCTTCTTGCAGATCGGCCCTGCTTAGGTCGGCCCCAATTAGGTTAGCGTCGCGCAGGTCGGTTCCATATAGGTTGGCTTCACCCAGGCTAGCTCTGCTCAGGTTGCTCCCGCTCAAGTTGGCCCCGCTCAGGTCAGCTCCGCTTAGGTTCTTCAGGCCGGCCTGACTGTTGACGATTTCCCAGACTAACCGCCACTTGGGATCTAGCTGGGTCGTTTCAGAAACAAACGATCCCCTCAGGTTGGCCCCGCTTAGGTCGGCTTTGCTCAGGTTGGCCCTGTTCAGGTTGGCTCTGCCCAGGTCAGCCCCCCTCAGGTCAGCCCCCCTTAGGTCAGCCTCATTCAGGTTGGCCCTGCTCAGGTTGGCCCTGCTCAGGTTGGCTCTGCTTAGGCTGGCTCCACTCAGGTCAGCCTCACTTAGGTCAGCCTCATTCAGGTTGGCCCTGCTCAGGTTGGCCCCGCTCAGGTTGGCCTGGCTCAGGTTGGCCCCGCTCAGGTCAGCCTCGCTCAGGTTGGCCTGGCTCAGGTTGGCCCTGCTCA